>CACOIM010000014.1 GCA_902627325.1 uncultured Prochlorococcus sp.
AAAAAGTAAATTCAGGAGAAACGCAAAAATTTAATTGGAGAATAGAGCAACTTAATAAAATTGATAACCTTCTCGATAAGTATAAATTTGAAATAATAAATGCTCTTAACTTAGATTTAGGTAAGTCAAAGATTGAAGCTCTCGCAGAAATACTTTTAGTTAAAGAGGAAATTTCACTAGTAAAAAGGGAACTCAGATCATGGATGAGACCAAAAAGCGTTAACACACCAATATATTTATTACCCTTATCTTCAAAAATTATTTTTGAACCTATTGGATGCGTCTTAATTTTAGGTCCATATAATTATCCACTTTTATATATTCTTAAACCTTTGGTGAATATTTTTTCAGCTGGTAATACTGCAGTCATAAAACCATCAGAAAAATGCCCAAACACATCAAATTTATTAATTAAATTGACAGATAAATATTTTTCACATGATACTTTGATTGCATACGAAGGAGATTATAAAGAAGCTGAAAAACTTACCTCAGAAAATTTTGATCACATCTTTTTTACTGGAAGTAGTAAAACAGGAAAATTAATTATGAAACTTGCGGCAAAGAATCTTACTCCTGTGACGCTAGAGTTAAGCGGAACAAATCCTGTTGTAGTTTTAAAAAATACAAATCTAAAAACAGCAGCTAAGAGAATAATTTGGGGGAAATTTTTTAATTCTGGCCAATCTTGTATGGCTCCGAATCATATATTCATAGACAAAACCATCGAAGAAAAATTTATAAAAGAATTAAAAAAATCAATTGAAGAATTTTATGGGCAGAATCCAATTAAATCAGAAAATTTATCAAGATTAGAAGAAAAACAATTTTTTAGAACTTTAGAAATTTTAAAAAAAAATAAATATAAAAAACAAATTATATTTGGAGGGGATTTTGATAAAAAATATTTTAAAATTTCACCTACACTTTTGAAGATAAATAGTGAAAAAGATTTCCTTATTAAAAATGAGCTATTTAGCCCCTTATTACCTTTAATATCAATAGATAACTATCAAGATGCATTTAGCAAAATAAAGAAAAATGCAAAGCCCTTAGCTATTTATATTTTTGGAGGAAATAATAAAATTCATCAAATTTTATCCCAAACTACAAGTTCAGGATCAATATGCATAAATGATGTAATGCTTCCTGTATTAGTTCCAAATTTACCATTTGGAGGAGTTGGGAAAAGTGGAATAGGAAAATTTCATGGTCATGCTGGTTTTAAAAATTTTTCAAATCAAAAATCAATAACGCGTAAAGATTATTTTCTAGATGTGAATCTTAGATATCCTCCATATACAAATGTTCTTAGAATTTTAAAATTCTTTTTTAAGATTTAATTCAACCAATTGTTTAATATATCTATTTATTTGCTAAATAAATAGTATCAATGCATAAGTTAGAAACTTTATGAGATTAAAACAATTTGCACTTTTGCTTCTAATTAATTTTTATAGTCACTCTTTACTAGGTGAGGTAAGTAATAAATCAAAAGATTTTAATGATAAAAATGATATGCAAAGCACTTTAAAAAGTAAAAACTCTAGTGAAATTATCATACATGTAGTCAAGAAAGGAGATACGCTTTCAAGCATCTCTAAAAAATACTCAATCAAAAAAGAATCAATTATTGAAGTAAATAATTTACTTGACGAAAACTATATATTTATTGGCCAAAATTTAAAAATAGTAGAAAATTTTATTCCAGCAAATAACAATAACATCTATCATCATGAAATTAAGAAGGGAGAAAATTTAACAGAAGTTGCAAATAAATATGATATTTCATTGAATAAATTAGTAGAGATTAATGATATTGAAAATCAAAATATATTAGAGGTTGGAACAAAACTAAAATTACGGCAGGAAATTTCTACAAGAAAGGATTCCTCGACAAATGAACTACATACACCAAAAGGAATAGATAAACTAATAAAAAATAAATATGGCCCACTAGTAATTAAAAACGAAAACACAAATATTGAAAAAAGAGAAAGAAAATTTTTAAAGGCAACTCACAAAAACGGTAAGAAATTTATACTTCACATAAATTGTGAGAAAAAAGAAATTAATTTAAGAGGTATTGGAAGAAAATGGAAAGGTTGGATGCCGGCAAGAGAAAAATTTGAAGATGAATTATTAAATGATTTTTGTTGAAAATTTGATGAATATGTGTAAATTACACTCATAAAATCTAATTTCTATCAGTTATTCTTTATAAAGTACTGTAAAACAAAATGGAAATTAAAAGAGGAGATATTGTTCGTATCAAAAGACGTGAATCTTATTGGTACAATGAGCCAGGTAAAGTTGCCTCGATAGATAAGTCAGGTACAAAATATAATGTTACTGTCAAATTTGAAAAAACAAATTTTTACGGGATAAGTGGAACAGATGGAGGAAATACAACTGCTAACTATGCTGAAAGTGAATTAGAACTTTATTAAGGTTTTGCCTGAATTACCTGAAGTTGAGACTGTAAAAAGAGGGTTAGAAAAAAAACTTAAAAATTTCATTATTAGAGATATTGAAATTTTAAGATCCTCCACCATAGCATTCCCAAAAGATAATAAAGAGTTTATTGAAGGAGTAACACATTCAAAAATTGGCAAATGGCAAAGAAGAGGTAAATACTTAATTGCTAATTTAGAAAAATATTCAAAAGATGCAAAAAAAAAGAATAATCCTTATTACAAAGATAATGGTTACTTAATAATTCATTTGAGAATGACAGGCTATTTCAATTGGTTAAAAAACAAAAATACTCCGTGTAAACACACAAGAGTAAGATTCTTTGACGAAAACAATCGTGAGCTTAGATTTGTAGATGTTAGAAGTTTCGGCCAAATATGGTGGGTAAAACATGGATTAAATCCAAAAGAAATTATCAATGGTTTAGGTTCTCTTGGACCAGAGCCTCTCGAAAAAGACTTCAATTTAAAATACTTAAACAAGGAAATTTCTAAACGTACCAAACCGATTAAATCAGTTCTGCTAGATCAAAGGATAATTGCTGGTATTGGGAACATATATGCGGATGAAAGCCTTTATGAAGCAGGAATTCTGCCCTTTCGAGAAGCTAAAACAATCAATAATGATGAGTTAATCAGATTAAAAGAATCTATTATTAAAGTTTTAGAAAAGAGTATTGGTTCAGGTGGTACAACTTTTAGTGACTTCAGAAATATAGAAGGAGCTAATGGGGATTATTCTATGCAAGCTAATGTTTATAGAAGAGCTGGTGAAAAATGTAAAAAATGTAATAATTTAATTCTTAGAATGAAACTCTCTGGAAGAAGTACACATTGGTGCAATTTTTGTCAGAAATAAAAAAGGACCTACTGAATAGTAAGTCCTTTTAGAATTTTTTACCTGGCATTGAGCTATTTTCTCAAGGGGCTACCCCCTAAATATTTTCGCCGCTTATGCGTTTCACAACCGAGTTCGAGATGGATCGGAGTGGTTCCACATCGCCATGAACACCAGGATAGTGTGAACCTTGAGAACTGCATAGAAATTTTATATATTCAATTCAATAAAAAGAGTTTATTTGGTCAAGCCCTCGGTCTATTAGTACTCCTCCGCTGCACTTGTTACCAAGCTTCCACGTAGAGCCTATCAACGGGTGTTCTTCCCGTGACCTTACTGGCTTATGCCATGGGAATACTCATCTTGAGGTGGGCTTCCCACTTAGATGCTTTCAGCGGTTATCCGCTCCGCACATGGCTACCCAGCGTTTACCGTTGGCACGATAACTGGCACACCAGAGGTGCGTTCCTCCCGGTCCTCTCGTACTAGGGAGAAATCCTCTCAATATTCCTGCGCATACACCGGATATGGACCGAACTGTCTCACGACGTTCTGAACCCAGCTCGCGTACCGCTTTAATGGGCGAACAGCCCAACCCTTGGGACCGACTTCAGCCCCAGGTTGCGATGAGCCGACATCGAGGTGCCAAACCTCCCCGTCGATGTGAACTCTTGGGGGAGATCAGCCTGTTATCCCTAGAGTAACTTTTATCCGTTGAGCGACGGCCCTTCCACGCAGAACCGTCGGATCACTAAAACCGACTTTCGTCCCTGTTCGACTTGTAGGTCTCACAGTCAAGCTCCCTTCTGCTTTTGCACTCAACGACTGATTTCCAACCAGCCTGAGGGAACCTTTGTGCGCCTCCGTTACCTTTTAGGAGGCGACCGCCCCAGTCAAACTGCCCACCAGATACTGTCCGCTTCCCGGATAACGGGTAAGCGTTAGAACCCTAGCTCTGAAAGAGTGGTATCTCACCGTTGACTCAATAATGCCCACAAGCACTATATCAATGTCTCCCACCTATTCTGCGCATTCAGAGCCCGAGCACAATATCAAGCTACAGTAAAGCTTCATAGGGTCTTTCTGTCCGGGTGTATGTAGTCCGCATCTTCACAGACAATTCTATTTCGCCGAGCCTCTCTCCGAGACAGCGCGCAAATCGTTACACCTTTCGTGCGGGTCGGAACTTACCCGACAAGGAATTTCGCTACCTTAGGACCGTTATAGTTACGGCCGCCGTTCACCGGGGCTTCAGTCGCTAGCTTTGCTAAAAGCTAACCAGCTTCCTTAACCTTCCGGCACTGGGCAGGTGTCAGCCCCCATACATCGTCTTGCGACTTAGCGGAGACCTGTGTTTTTGGTAAACAGTCGCTTGCGCCTCTTCACTGCGACCAGCTCTCGCTGGCACCCCTTCTCCCGAAGTTACGGGGCCATTTTGCCGAGTTCCTTAGAGAGAGTTATCTCGCGCCCCTCGGTATTCTCTACCACCCCACCTGTGTCGGTTTCGGGTACTGGCATTTGTGTCTTAACGGGTATAGGGCTTTTCTTGGAAGCATGACATCACCAACTTCGCTGCCGTAGCAGCTCGTACTCACGCCTCAGCTCAAGATGTTTTCACCACCTCTCATAGCCTTGAACGCTTGAACCAGTAACCAACATCTGGATTGGCTAGCCTTCTCCGTCCCCCTTCCCAAAACACATCTGGTACAGGAATATTGACCTGTTATCCATCGACTACGCCTTTCGGCCTGACCTTAGGTCCAGACTAACCCTCCGCGGACGAGCCTGCCGGAGGAACCCTTAGGGTTTCGGGGCATGGGATTCTCACCCATGTTTTCGCTACTCAAGCCGACATTCTCACTTCTATGTCGTCCACGCCCGCTTACGCTAACGCTTCACCCAACATAGAACGCTCCCCTACCATAAATAAATTATCCGCAGCTTCGGTATAACGCTTAGCCCCATTCATTTTCGGCGCAGGATCGCTCGACCAGTGAGCTATTACGCACTCCTTTGAGGATGGCTGCTTCTAGGCAAACCTCCTGGTTGTCTGGGCAATCCCACCTCCTTTATCACTTAGCGTTAATTTTGGGACCTTAGCTGGCGGTCTGGGCTGTTTCCCTCTTGACTATGGAGCTTATCCCCCACAGTCTGACTGCCTAGTTACACACAGGGTATTCAGAGTTCATATCGATTTGGTACCGCTTTCGCAGCCCGCACCGAAATGGTGGCTTTACCCCCCTGCTGGAGCACTAGACGCTACGCCTAAACGTATTTCGGGGAGAACCAGCTAGCTCCTGGTTCGATTGGCATTTCACCGCTAACCACAGCTCATCCGATGAATTTTCAACTTCATTCGGTTGGGACCTCCACTTGGTATCACCCAAGCTTCATCCTGGCCATGGTTAGATCACCAGGGTTCGGGTCTATAAACACTGACAAACGCCCTATTCAGACTCGCTTTCGCTGTGGCTCCACCATTTTCGGTTTAACCCGCCAGTGCCTATAAGTCGCCGGCTCATTCTTCAACAGGCACACGGTCACCCGATTAGTCGGGCTCCCATTGCTTGTAGGCTCACGGTTTCATGTTCTATTTCACTCCCCTTCCGGGGTTCTTTTCACCTTTCCCTCACGGTACTGTTTCACTATCGGTCACATAGTAGTACTTAGCCTTACGAGGTGGTCCTCGCAGATTCACACGGAATTCCACGTGCTCCGTGCTACTCGGGATACAGCTAGGTCAACTCATCTTTCGATTACGGGGCTTTCACCCTCTGTGGCGCGCCATTCAAACGCTTCTTCTAGACTTATTGATCCACGTTGCTGTCCCACAACCCCGATAGTCAAGACTATCGGTTTGGGCTTTTCCCCGTTCGCTCGCCGCTACTGAGGGAGTCGTTATTTACTTTCTCTTCCTCCAGCTACTAAGATGTTTCAGTTCG
The DNA here is from genome assembly GCA_902627325.1 of uncultured Prochlorococcus sp. Lineage (GTDB taxonomy): Bacteria > Cyanobacteriota > Cyanobacteriia > PCC-6307 > Cyanobiaceae > Prochlorococcus_A. The sequence continues at coordinate 6,255 of CACOIM010000014.1, forward strand.
CTGGGTTAGCTCGCACCAACCTATATATTCAGTTGGTCGTTCAAGGGGTTGCCCCATTCGGAAATTCCCGGATCAAAGTGTGCTTCCAACTCCCCGAGACTTATCGCAGGTAACCACGTCCTTCATCGCCTCTATGTGCCTAGGTATCCTCCGTGAGCCCTTTGTAGCTTGACCAATAACTTCAAAAATTGAAGCATCAGCTCAATAGAATTGTTATTAATGCATTAAGCACAAATAATAAATCTGCATCATTAAAGATGCTTATTGTCTTGAAAAAAAATCTATGCAGTTGTCAAGGTTCTCTGAAAACAAAGAATTAAAAATTCATTGAGTCCAGCGTCTTATTAAATAAAATAGTTATTAAATAATAGGAAGCTAGATTCATTGCCAGAAAGTCGATCCCAAAAATTCCTTCTCATTGTAAAGGTGGTAATCAGTGGAGGTAAGCGGACTCGAACCGCTGACATCCTGCTTGCAAAGCAGGCGCTCTACCAACTGAGCTATACCCCCAATTTAGAGATATGGGCCATCCTGGACTTGAACCAGGGACCTCACCCTTATCAGGGGTGCGCTCTAACCACCTGAGCTAATGGCCCAGGAAAATATGGGTGACCTAGAAAAAACTTAGAAACTGAAATTTTCAATTATGAAAATCTGAGATACCGATCGACCTAAGGTGACAAAATTTATATCAAAACATTTTGTTGTCTCCCTGTTAGGAGGTGATCCAGCCGCACCTTCCGGTACGGCTACCTTGTTACGACTTCACCCCAGTCATTAGCCCCACCTTCGGCGTCCTCCTCCACAAGGGTTGGAGTAACGACTTCGGGCATGGCCAACTTCCATGGTGTGACGGGCGGTGTGTACAAGGCCCGGGAACGTATTCACCGCAGTATGCTGACCTGCGATTACTAGCGATTCCTACTTCACGTAGGCGAGTTGCAGCCTACGATCTGAACTGAGCCACGGTTTATGGGATTTGCTAGCTCTCGCGAGTTTGCTGCCCTTTGTCCGTAGCATTGTAGTACGTGTGTAGCCCAGGGTGTAAGGGGCATGATGACTTGACGTCATCCACACCTTCCTCCGGTTTATCACCGGCGGTCTTTCTAGAGTGCCCAACTAAATGCTGGCAACTAAAAACGTGGGTTGCGCTCGTTGCGGGACTTAACCCAACATCTCACGACACGAGCTGACGACAGCCATGCACCACCTGTCACTGCATTCCCGAAGGCACCCTCAAATTTCTAAGAGGTTCGCAGGATGTCAAACCCTGGTAAGGTTCTTCGCGTTGCATCGAATTAAACCACATACTCCACCGCTTGTGCGGGCCCCCGTCAATTCCTTTGAGTTTCACACTTGCGTGCGTACTCCCCAGGCGGAACACTTAACGCGTTAGCTACGACACCGAGGGGGTCGATTCCCCCGACACCTAGTGTTCATCGTTTACGGCCAGGACTACAGGGGTATCTAATCCCTTTCGCTCCCCTGGCTTTCGTCCATGAGCGTCAGTAATGGCCCAGCAGAGCGCCTTCGCCACTGGTGTTCTTCCCGATATCTACGCATTTCACCGCTACACCGGGAATTCCCTCTGCCCCTACCATACTCAAGCCTATCAGTTTCCACTGCCATAATGGAGTTAAGCTCCACGCTTTAACAGCAGACTTGAAAGGCCGCCTGCGGACGCTTTACGCCCAATAATTCCGGATAACGCTTGCCACTCCCGTATTACCGCGGCTGCTGGCACGGAATTAGCCGTGGCTTATTCCTCAAGTACCGTCATATCTTCTTCCTTGAGAAAAGAGGTTTACAGCCCAGAGGCCTTCGTCCCTCACGCGGCGTTGCTCCGTCAGGCTTTCGCCCATTGCGGAAAATTCCCCACTGCTGCCTCCCGTAGGAGTCTGGGCCGTGTCTCAGTCCCAGTGTGGCTGATCATCCTCTCAGACCAGCTACTGATCGAAGCCTTGGTAAGCCTTTACCTTACCAACAAGCTAATCAGACGCGGGCTCATCCTCAGGCGAAATTCATTTCACCTTTCGGCATATGGGGTATTAGCGGTCGTTTCCAACCGTTATCCCCCTCCTGAGGGCAGATTCCCACGCGTTACTCACCCGTCCGCCACTAACCCGAAGGTTCGTTCGACTTGCATGTGTTAAGCACGCCGCCAGCGTTCATCCTGAGCCAGGATCAAACTCTCCGTTGTGTCACAAATCCTATTGCAGAATTATCTACTCAATTTGCTTGGCTATACCTAAATACGTAAGTAAATACTAGATTTAGTTTTAGCATCCTTTTATTTAAAGGATTCAAGAGTGCATCCATGCGGTTGCATAAATGACTTTCCAGATCTCAGATCCGTTGGTCAAGAAAAGTGACTTATGTAAGTCAGCATTTCAAGACATTTTTTATATTTTTGACGGGACCTCACACCTTTATTGCATGTACATCTCAATTAGGCTTGTATTAAATAAAGCCAATATCGACGCAATAAAAGCATCAGTTCCTAAGTTTAAATTTTCTAGGTGCGTTGTTTAATTAATAAATTAATCAAACATATTTGAGGGAAAACCCTCGCCTGGTTGAAAATTTAGAGTGAATCAAAATTTTCAAACTACTCAGTTTTTTATAAGAATTAGCTTCTAGATAAAATTATGAGTTGTGCAAAAAATGAATTTCTGCCCAGAAGAAAATATTAGACCATTAATATATGTTTGTGCAACCATTTTATAAATATTTTTTATATTTTTTTTTGAACTGCTCATTTTTGATTAACGAACTAGGCTGTAAATAGTAGGAATTCCAGTAAAATGGCAGAAAGATTTAGTCAAAAAAATTTAAGAGTTAGGCCAAGTTCTGATGAAGACAAAATTGTAACAAAAGCAAAAGAACACTTTGAGAAAACACTTGTTGAAATTTCTGGAGAAATAGTTGGGAGTGTTGCAGCACTAGAACATCCAACAAAAAATTTAAAGTTAAACTATGGAGAAATCTTTTTAAGAGATAACGTCCCAGTGATGATCTATCTCATAACTCAAAAAAGATATGAAATAGTAAAAAAATTTTTAAGTGTTTGCTTAGAACTTCAAAGTACTAGTTACCAAACAAGAGGAGTCTTTCCTACAAGTTTTATTGAAGAAGAAGGAAAACTAATTGGTGATTACGGTCAAAGATCAATTGGACGAATTACTTCTGCAGATGCAAGCTTATGGTGGCCAATATTATGCTGGTTTTACGTAAATAAAAGTGGAGACCATTCATTTGGTAAAAGCCAAAGTGTTCAAAGAGGAATTCAATTACTCCTCGATTTAGTATTACACCCAACATTAGAAGGCACCCCAGTCTTATTTGTGCCAGATTGTGCATTCATGATTGACAGACCAATGGATGTTTGGGGAGCACCATTAGAAGTTGAAGTTTTACTTCATGGTTGTCTTAAATGTTGTATTAATTTAATGGAATTAAGTCGAGAGGATCATGTAAGTAGATTATTAGATCAACGTTTAATTCTCACAAGACAATGGGTAGAGGATCTAAAACGATTTCTGCTTAAACATTACTGGGTTACCAGCAAAACAATGCAAATTTTGAGGAGGAGACCTACTGAACAATATGGAGATGATCAACACTTTAATGAATTTAATGTACAACCTCAAGTTGTTCCATCATGGTTACAAGATTGGTTAGAAAATAGAGGTGGATATTTAATAGGTAACATTAGAACAGGCAGACCAGATTTTAGATTTTATAGCTTAGGAAATTCTTTGGCATGCATGTTTGGTGTCTTACCTGCACCTGAACAAAGAGCCTTATTTAGATTAGTACTACATAATAGACAACATTTGATGGCTCAAATGCCGATGAGGATTTGTCATCCACATATGGATGTAGAGGAGTGGCAAAACAAAACAGGCTCAGACCCAAAAAACTGGCCATGGAGTTATCATAATGGCGGGCATTGGCCTAGTTTATTATGGTTTTTTGCAGCATCTGTACTCTTACATCAGAAAAGATTCCCAACAGAAGATGTAATTTTAATGGAAGAAATGAGTTCTTTGATTGAGGAATGTTATTGGTGCCAGTTAAATCAACTTCCAAAACAAGAGTGGGCAGAATATTTTGATGGACCAACAGGAACTTGGGTAGGGCAACAATCTAGAACGTATCAAACATGGACAATTGTTGGATTTCTTCTTATGCATCACTTCTTAAGAGAAAGTAAAGAAGATATTAATATACTTAATATTTAAAAATTAAAATAAGCCTAAAGTAAGAGATTTATCTATAGGTAAACAAGCTCCAATACCAAGATATATGGTTAAAAATGTACCAAAAAGGAAAACTGACATTGCTACAGGCCTTCTAAATGGGTTGGAAAATTTATTGACATTTTCAATAAATGGTAAGATCATTAACCCTATGGGAATAAGAGTTTGAAGAGCAATTCCAAGTAATTTATTAGGTACGACTCTTAATATTTGAAAAACTGGATATAAATACCACTCAGGTAAAATCTCTAGAGGAGTTGCAAAAGGATTTGCTTTATCTCCGAGCATAGCTGGATCTAATACCGCTAGACCAACTACACAAGCTATTGTTCCAAGTATAACAACTGGGAAAATATAAAGAAGATCATTTGGCCAAGCTGGCTCTCCGTAATAATTATGACCCATACCTTTTGCAAGTTTGGCCCTTAATTTAGGATCAGATAAATCAGGTTTTTTTAAAGTAGACATATGACTCTTAGATTGTATTATTTAAAATATTATATCTTTTATAGGGGTCCGGAAATACCTTGTTTACGAATCATAAGAAAGTGCATAAGCATAAAAACAGCTAAAGACCAAGGCAAAACAAATGTGTGTAGACTATAAAATCTTGTGAGAGTTGATTGACCAACACTTTCTCCTCCCCTAAGAAGCTCTACCATAAAATCTCCAATAATTGGGATTGCTGCAGGAACTCCAGAAACAATTTTTACAGCCCAATACCCAACTTGATCCCAAGGTAAAGAATAACCAGTTACTCCAAAAGCAACAGTTATTACAGCCATAACAACTCCAGTAACCCAGGTTAACTCTCTTGGCCTTTTAAATCCGCCCGTCAGATAAACTCTGAATACATGAAGGATTAGCATTAAAACCATCATTGAAGCACTCCAACGATGGACAGATCTAATAAGCCAGCCAAAACTTACGTCTGTCATCAAATAACTCACAGAATTATAAGCTTGCGTTACAGTAGGCTTATAATAAAAAGTCATTGCAAAACCTGTTGCAAATTGAATCAAGAAGCAGACTAATGTTATGCCTCCTAAACAATAAAAAATGTTTACATGAGGGGGAACGTACTTTGAAGTTACGTCGTCAGTTATGTCTTGAATTTCAAGTCTCTCTTGAAACCAATCATAAACGGATGAAGAATTCGCCATCCAAAAAAAAGCTTTGATACTTGGAGCTTACTTAAAAATCACTAATTTGGTGTTAACACTTAACCCAATGCCATCAACTTTTAACAAATTTTTATTATTCAAAAAATGCTTCATAGTTTCTATGATCATTTTTTTTACAACTTCATTTTTTTGTATACCTAGTGTTTATGCGCTAAGTGACAGTAAGCAGATAGTTCTTGATGCTTGGACATTAGTAAATGAGGGATATTATGATCCAGAAGTTTTTGATGAAATCCAGTGGAAAAAAATAAGACAGAAAACTTTACAAAAATCCATAGAGACAACTGATGATGCATATTCAGCTATTGAAGAGATGCTAAAGCCACTTGAAGATCCTTACACAAGAGTTTTAAGGCCAAAGGACTATGAATTACTTAAATCAAGTAATTTAGGCAGCGAGATTAACGGTGTAGGCTTACAACTAGGGGTAGATGACATCAACAAAAAAATCAAAGTAATATCAACATTAGCTGGTTCGCCTGCTGAAGATGCTGGAATCGCTTCTGGTTTTTTTATAGAAACAGTTGATGGTCAATCGGCTTTAGAACTTGGTCTTGCTAATACAGCCTCTAAGCTTAGAGGCGAAAAGGGATCCAAGGTTTTAGTACAAATTTCAACTGAGGATGGAGAAATAAAAGAAATAGATCTCGAGAGGAGATCAGTTGATCTCAGACCGGTAAGAACAAAAAGATTAAGGGATGAATCACATACACTGGGTTACTTGAGGATTACTCAATTTAGTGAGAGTGTTCCAAAAAAAATTGAGGAAGCTCTTCAAGAACTCAAAGAAAAGGAAGTTGAAGGTATAATTCTTGATCTTAGAAATAATTCTGGAGGTCTTGTTAGCTCAGGGATAGCAGTAGCAAATTCATTTTTAAATGAAAAACTTATAGTAGAAACTAAAAATAGAGACGGAATAAAAGATTCCATAATTTCTGAAAAAAATACTTTTTTCAGTGGCCCAATGGTCACAATCGTAAATAAAGGAACTGCTAGTGCAAGTGAAATCCTTGCAGGGGCATTACAAGATAACAAAAGGTCAGCTCTGATAGGCAAACAGACATATGGTAAGGGTTTAATTCAATCATTAAAAAGTTTAAGCGAAGATAGCGGGATAGCAATAACAGTGGCGAGCTACTTAACACCTAATGGTAATAATATTCAAGGAAGAGGTATTATTCCAGATAAAATATTAGATTTCTCAGAAGCAAAAGATTTCGGGAGCTCAGACGATAAGTGGGTAAAGGATTCTGTAATTTATTTAAACTCATTACTAGACAAAGCAGATGAAAATCCTGCTAGAGATCTAACTGAAATATCTAATGATATTGAAGAATATACAAAAAAAGATGAATTAATTAATTAAATTTTATAAATTTTGCTAGATGTACAAAAAAAGAATTTTTCATGATCCAATTCATAAAGAAATAGTAATCAACAGTTCCAAAGATGAGGAAGTAATGATTATGGAATTAATAGAAACTGATGCATTTCAAAGACTACGTAGAATCAAACAACTTGGAACGGCATCATTAGTATTTCATGGGGCTGAGTCAAGCAGATTCACCCATTCCATAGGAGTATTTTGTGTTGCAAGAAAAATTTATAAAAGACTTGTAGAAATCGACCCAAAATTTGAAAATCATAAATTCACACTATTTGGAGCTGCACTTTTACATGATGTCGGACATGGACCTCTAAGTCACACAAGTGAGCAAGTATTTACTCATAATCATGAAGACTGGTCACAACTTTTAATTAACAATTATGAGCCTATCAATTCAATTTTAAAGAAATATGATGTTAACCTTCCTAAAAAAATTGGTGAACTATTTAGCTCTAAGAACAGTATATCCCACCCCCTAAAAACTTTAATTAGCAGTGAAATTGACTGTGATAGATTAGATTATCTTTTAAGAGATAGTTATAATACTGGAACAAAATATGGTTTAGTTGATTTAGAAAGAATTATTTCCGCGCTGACATTTTCGCCAGATGGAAACATTGCAATAAGACCAAAAGGAATTATCGCAATTGAGCATTTTCTTATATTGAGAAATATTATGTATAGAACAATTTATAACCATAGAATTAATGAAATTTGCACTTGGATTTTAGAGAAAATTATTCAAAAAATTAGAAATGAATTTAAAAATAAAATTTGGATTGATGAATGTCTCAATAAATGGATTTTTACCCCTCAATCGCTTGATGTTAAGAATTTCTTATCTAATGATGATATTAGACTTTATTATCATTTGAATAGATGGAAAGATGAGGCTCCCAAGCCAATCTCAACCCTTTGCGAAATGTTTATGAATAGAAATTTACTCAAAGCAGCAAATATCAATTTCCTGAGCAATATAGATAAGCTAGAGTTGTTAGCCTTCGCAAGACAAATGTCTGCTAAGTTTGATTTAGACCCAACTTTATTGTGTGGTATTAAAGAAAAACAATTCAATGGTTTTGAATCAAATAATTCTTTAAAAGTTTGGGACGATAATACTTTAAAAGACTTAGATCGGGAATCTGCATTAATTAAAATCCTTATCCAAAATCAAGAAAATTCTCTTCTGATTTATCCATCTTGTATTCAGAAAGACATTACAAAAAAAATTAGTAATTTGAAAGAAAAAATATAAATGCATTTAGACATCAAAGAAAACAATAAATTCATTAATTGTTTTTACTCAAAATCGATGGCGGGAATATTCAAATCTATTGATCAAATTGAAATGATCAATAAAAAGCTTAGTGCAAATTTATATTGTAATGAAGAAAAAATATCTGCTAAGGAATTATTAGATTTAAAAGAGCAACTACTAAAATCAGATATAAAATTGAACAATATTTATTCATCTTCCAGAGAATCAGTCATCGCAGCAAAATCTATAAAAATGAATGGTATTTTTTCTCAAAATAATTTTCACGATTTTGATCCAAGAATTGAAGAGTGTTTCGATGAAAAAGATCTTACCCATTTTGGGATGGTTAGATCAGGTGATCAAATATCTTCAAATGGAAATCTTTTCATCATAGGAGATGTAAATCCTGGAGCACAAATATCAGCCAAAAAAAACATTTCCGTATGGGGAAAATTATGTGGGGTCGCCTTTGCGGGGAAAAACGGTGATGATGATTCAACAATTTCTGCATTATTTCTAAATGCTCTCCAATTAAGGATTAATAAAACTATTGCAATAGGTCCTAAAGAAAAACCTAAAAATAATTATCCAGAAATTGCTCTAATCGAAGGAGGTAAAATAGTTATAAAGCCCTTAATAAATTCTTGAAATAAAGCAAGATTTTGAAAAATAAATTAATTACCAATGACAATTTTTATATTTCCTTAACTTTTTTTGTTTTTAATATCAAAAATTTAACTTAATATTTTAATCAAAGAAATAATTTACCTTGGCGAAAACTAATCGCACTATTTTAATTTGTTCAGGGAAAGGTGGAGTAGGGAAAACAACCTTGACAGCAAATCTTGGCATTGCACTTGCTAATAGTGGCGCTTCAACTGCAGTACTTGATGCTGATTTTGGTTTAAGAAATCTAGATTTACTCCTAGGCTTGGAGAATCGAATTATTTACACTGCACAAGATGTATTAGACAATAATTGTCGATTAGATCAAGCTTTAGTTAGACATAAACAAGAACCAAATTTAGCTTTGTTACCAGCAGGAGATCCAAGAATGCTTGACTGGATGAAACCTGATGATATGAAAAAAATAAGTAATTTACTAAGTGAAAAATTTGATTATGTTCTAATCGATTGCCCTGCAGGTGTGGAAGATGGTTTTAAAAATGCTCTTGCAGCATCTAAAGAGGCGATCGTAGTTACCAATCCAGAGTTATCAGCAGTAAGAGATGCAGATAGAGTTGTTGGGATATTAAACACTTGTGATATTGACCCCATACAACTGGTAATAAATAGAGTGAGGCCCACTATGATGGCTAATCAAGAAATGCTTTCCGTTGAAGACGTCACTTCTATTCTTTCTTTACCACTCTTAGGAATAGTATTAGAAGATGAACAAGTTATTATAAGCACAAATAGAGGAGAGCCATTAACTTTAAGTGGTAAAAAATCTCCAGCATCAAAATGTTATTCAAATATTTCTCAAAGAATTAGGGGCGAAGATGTTCCAGTCATAGATCCAAACAAAGAGAGCAAAAGCTTAAAAGATAAGTTTTTAAAACTAATGCAAACCAAGATTTTCTAAAAAATGACTCTTCGTGACCTTATTAACAAATTATTAGGTAGAGAAACTGCTAGCGCTAACACCGCGAGAGAAAGACTTCAACTCGTCCTAGCCCATGACAGAGTTGATATGAGTTCATTATCAACAGATCTCCTTGATAAGATGAGAAATGAAATTCTAAATGTAGTTGCAAAATATGTTGAAATTGATTTTGATGAAGTTGCTGTAAGTTTAGAAACTGAGGATAGAATGACCGCACTTGTGGCTAATTTACCTATCAAAAGAACAATTTCAGGAGAAATAAAATTTAAAAACATTGAAAAAACAAATAAATAAAAATAAATTTTTAAAAAATACCAATCTTTATGTAAGATAGAATTTGCGCCGGCTTAGCTCAGCGGTAGAGCAGCGCTTTTGTAAAGCGAAGGTCATCAGTTCAAATCTGTTAGCCGGCATATTTTGATTATTCGTTTTTTCCACTAAACAAAAAAGAAAAAATTACCAATAAGATAATTGGTAATAGACGAAGTTCAAAAATACTTATTAAAAATTCAGAGAAGGGTTTTATTATCCAATAAGAAAATGATTGCAACAATAAAATAAAAAAAATTAGTGAATACATCTATGAAATTTTTGAGATAGGTATTTGTCCTTCTCTAACTAATTTCCATTTTCCAACTTTTACCCAAGATATTATTGTACTTCCCAATCCACTGCATTCTTCCCAAGGGATGGGTCCTAAAAGATCAACTTCTGGCAAATCATTAGAAACTGATTCTGCATTAAAAGATGTTTTAAGTCCTGAGACATTAGCACTTGAAGTAGCCAAAGGACCAGTCTCTAATAATAAAGATCTAGCAGTTAAAGAATCAGGAATCCTTATACCTAATGTATTCTCACTAGACAAAAAATTTAGACTTTTATGTTTACAAATAGGGATTATTAGAGTGAGTGGACCAGGCCAAAATTTTTCTGCTACTTTTTGAAAATCAACTCTTGCATCATTGTCGACATAATCTAATACTTGGTCAATTTGTGATCCCATTAAAATCAATGCTTTATTCTTTTCTCGTTTCTTTATTTTGTAAATCATTTCAGAGAACTTTGGCAAGCAACCAATTGCGGGAAGAGTATCAGTTTGAAATATTACAGGTTTACCTATCTTTAATTTTTCAAGAGCTTCGATTTGGCTAATTATTTTCATATTGAATGAAAATTTAATTTAATCTATTTATATCTCCCAATTGTAAATCTTCCAATACCAAATGTATCGTTAATAGTTTTTAGGGAATTAAATCCATAATCTCGCAATAAATTTTTAATTTTTTTGGATTGATCGAAATGATTTTCTAGAATAAGCCAACCACCTTTTACAAGAAATTTTGGAGCATCTGAAATGATTTGTTGAATATGATATAAACCATCTTCTCCTCCATACAAAGCTATCTTTGGTTCAAAATCCTTAACTGAAGAAGGTAATTTTTCATAAACACTTCTTGGAATGTACGGTGGATTAGAGATTGCTAAATTTATCCTTCCAGAATATTTTTTTAAAGGTTCCCACCAGTTTCCACAATAGAAATTAATATTTGACTCTGAACAGATTTTTTTATGATTTTTTTGAGCTACTTGAATAGCATTTATATCTATGTCTGTTGCTAATCCTTTCCAATTACTATTCTCAACAACTAAAGAAATTGATATTGTTCCTGAGCCTGTACCTAAATCAGCAAAAATTATTTTTTTATCTTCATAGTCAAAAATATTTGATGCAATTTCAACTATTTGCTCAGTTTCTACTCTTGGGATAAGAACATCATTGGTTAATTCAAATTTAAAATTTCGCCAATATGTACTACCACTTATATATTGTATTGGTTTTGAAAGTTTAATATACTCTAGCCATTTTTTCTTAAGAGAAATTAAATCAATATTTAAATTAACTTTCTCTTGAGCGTTAATTTTTAATAAAAGCAATTCAGATTTAGAAATCCCTCCTAATAAATCTAGTAACAGATAAAAATCATCAATACCTTGTTTATTTTTTTTGATGTCTTTAATCCACAAAAAAAGTTCTTTTGTGGATATTTCAAACATTACTAAAATTAATTTTTAATTTTTTGGCTTTGGTCCAAGTCTGCCTTTACTTGAATCTGAGTAAAAACTAGATTTTTCTCCATCACTAGTCGATATGAATAATCCAATTAAAAAAATCGTTGGTACCCCAACAAAAAGTAAACTGGCAACGAATCCAAAATTTGTTGTTTCCATTAAGATAAGATCAAATTGATAAATAAACTATAAACAGTAAAATGTAATTTAAGTGGAAAAATCAATAAAGAACTTCTACTCATTAACAGTCTTAAACAATTGCTTATCTAAATATCAAATTTTTTGAATTAAGCAATTACCAAAATTTAAAGATATTTTTAATAAATTTTCTGCATTTATCTTTTTAAATATTTATTTTTTTGCAATATTTCTCACAAAACTTTGAGAATTGTGACCAAAATATTAACACTTTTTCTTCAATTATTTGGGCAAAAGCTTTTTAGGCATTGCTTTTACAAGAATCTTACAAAATAATTTAATTAATTACAAAATCCACTGAACTAGTAAAAAAACCCTTACTATCATGATGTTTAGCTGTTAAAGCAGCATCTCTATAAAGAATTGACCGATGGGATTGCCCTGGTATCGAGTTCACACAGTAGTTATTAACGACCCAGGTCGACTACTTGCTGTGCATCTCATGCATACTGCATTATTAGCCGGCTGGGCCGGCTCAATGGCCCTTTATGAATTGGCCATTTTTGACCCCTCAGACCCTGTTTTTAATCCAATGTGGAGGCAGGGAATGTACGTTATGCCATTTATGGCAAGACTAGGAATTACTAGTAGTTGGAACGGATGGGATATCACTGGAGCTACTGGAGTTGATCCAGGTTTTTGGAGTTTTGAAGGCGTTGCCGCAGCTCACATTGTTTTTAGCGGACTTTTAATGCTCGCTTCAATTTGGCATTGGACTTACTGGGACTTAGATCTTTGGGAAGACTCTAGAACTGGAGAACCAGCTCTTGATTTACCAAGAATTTTTGGTATTCACCTACTTCTAGCTGGTTTAACATGTTTTGGTTTTGGTGCTTTTCACTGTGCCAATGTAGGCATATGGGTCTCAGATCCTTACGGTCTCACTGGCCATGTCGAACCAGTGGCTCCATCATGGGGAGCAGAAGGATTTAACCCCTTTAACCCTGGAGGTATAGTCGCTAACCATATCGCTGCTGGCCTAATGGGAATTATTGGGGGAATTTTTCACATTACCAATAGACCAGGAGAAAGGCTTTACAAAGCTTTAAAGCTTGGAAGTCTCGAGGGTGTTTTAGCAAGTGCTCTTGCAGCTGTGCTATTTGTTTCATTTGTAGTTGCAGGAACCATGTGGTATGGCTCAGCGACTACTCCAATCGAACTCTTTGGACCAACAAGGTACCAATGGGATTCAAGTTATTTCAAAACAGAAATCAACAGAAGAGTTCAAACAGCTATTGATAATGGAGCTACCAAAGAAGAAGCCTATGATTCAATCCCTGAAAAACTTGCTTTTTATGACTATGTAGGAAACAGTCCTGCTAAAGGAGGACTTTTCAGAGTTGGCGCTTTAGTAAATGGTGATGGTTTACCTACAGGTTGGCAAGGTCATATCTCCTTCCAAGATAAAGAGGGGAATGAATTAGAAGTTAGAAGAATACCTAATTTCTTTGAAAACTTCCCAGTTATCCTTGAAGACAAAGAAGGAAACGTGAGAGCAGACATCCCATTTAGAAGAGCTGAAGCTAAGTATTCGTTTGAACAAACTGGTATTACAGCAACTATTTACGGTGGTGATTTAAATGGTCAAACATTTACAGACCCTGCTGTAGTAAAAAGATTAGCTCGAAAAGCTCAATTAGGTGAGGCTTTTAAATTTGATAGAGAGACCTACAAATCAGATGGTGTATTCCGTAGCTCCCCAAGAGCATGGTTCACTTATGCACATTTGTGCTTTGGTTTGCTCTTCTTATTTGGTCACTGGTGGCATGCTTCAAGAACTCTTTACAGAGAGAGATTTGCGGGAATTTCTGCAGATTTTGGAGATCAAGTAGAATTTGGTCTTTTCAAGAAGCTTGGTGATGAGACCACAAGAAGAATACCTGGAAAGGTTTAATTAACATTATTTATTTATTTTCTTATGGAAGCATTTGCTTACGTACTAATTTTAACTCTAGCAGTAGTTACATTATTCTTTGCTGTTGCCTTTAGAGACCCCCCTAAGTGGGATCAAAAAGATAGGTAAAAAAAAAACCTCACTTATCTTATAAGTGAGGTTTTTTAATTGAAGCTTTTCATTACATACAAAATTTATTAATATTAGGGTTAACTCTTCATAATTTGACTAGATGCAGTGTCCAAATTGTCAAAATACAGATAGCAGAGTTTTAGAATCTAGGTCTGCTGACACTGGCAAAAGTGTCAGGAGAAGAAGAGAATGTTTAAACTGTAGTTCAAGATTCACTACTTATGAAAGAATTGAATCAATGCCAATAGCAGTCATAAAGAAAGATGGGAGTAGAGAGCTTTTTAATAAAGATAAATTAATTAAAGGAATTTCACGGGCATGTGAAAAAACAACCTTTTCAAGTGAATCAATATTAAATTTTGTTGATTCAATAGAATCAAGAATTATTCAAGACTCAAATAAAGATATTAAATCTTCAGAGATTGGAGAATTAATCCTTGATAATCTTAGAAATGAAAATGAGGTTGCCTACATAAGATTTGCTTCAGTTTATAGAAAATTTAATGGAGTTAAAGATTTTATTGCGACTCTTCAATCTTTGAAAAATACTTCCAAGAATGAATTAGCATCAATTCTCTAAAATTAAGCATCTTAAAGTGTAGAATAATAGGATTAAAATAAGTGTATTTATATTGCAGGCTGAATACACCCCTTTCTCACTACCTTAGGTAGACTGCTAACAACAAATGAACGAAAATTCTCCCGAAACATCAACAGAAATAACTGGTGAAGTTAACACATTAGATTTAAGAGAGGATGAGACAAACCCAGGTAAAACTGAGAGTCCTGAATTAACTTATAAAGATAAAGATATACCCTCTGCAGACAACTCTTCGAGTAGAAGAAATAATGATTTGGAAAATGCAGGTTTTACACAAGAGGAATTTGCCTCTTTACTAGGAAAATATGACTATAATTTCAAACCAGGTGACCTTGTAAAAGGAACAGTTTTCGCCCTAGAGCCTAAAGGCGCCATGATAGATATTGGAGCAAAAACTGCAGCATTTATGCCAATGCAAGAAGTATCTATTAATAGAGTAGAGGGGTTAAGTGATGTGTTGCAGCCCTCTGAGTCTAGGGAGTTCTTCATAATGACTGAAGAGAACGAAGATGGGCAGCTTGCACTATCAATTAGAAGAATTGAATACCAGAGAGCTTGGGAAAGAGTTAGACAGTTACAGAAGGAAGATGCAACAATTTATTCAGAAGTTTTTGCTACAAATAGAGGTGGTGCATTAGTTAGAGTTGAGGGTTTAAGAGGTTTTATACCTGGCTCGCATATTAGCGCTCGAAAAATCAAAGAAGACCTTGAAGGGGAATATTTACCACTAAAATTTTTAGAAGTTGATGAAGAGAGGAACCGATTAGTACTTAGCCATAGAAGAGCGTTGGTTGAGAAGAAAATGAACCGATTAGAAGTAGGCGAAGTAGTTGTAGGGTCAGTTAAGGGAATTAAACCTTACGGAGCATTCATAGATATTGGTGGGGTAAGCGGACTTCTTCATATTTCTGAAATTAGCCACGAACATATTGAGACTCCTCATAATATCTTGAATGTTAATGATCAGATGAAAGTCATGATAATTGACTTAGATTCTGAGAGAGGAAGAATATCACTATCGACAAAAGCTTTAGAACCTGAACCAGGCGATATGCTGACAGATCCCCAAAAAGTATTTAATAAAGCTGAAGAAATGGCTGCAAAATATAAGCAAATGCTATTTGAACAAACAGACGAAAATGAAGACCAATTAGCTGCAACACTCCAAGAAAATGAATGATAATTTCTAAATCATATTATTATTTAAAAAAATTTAAATTCATTTTGAATTTAAATACACTTAATCATTAAATTAAAGTTTAAAAAAATAATAATTTCTTCCTGTCTTGTTAGCCTAAGCCCTATGAGCAAATAAATAAAATGAGCAACTTTATCTTCACTTCAGAATCAGTTACAGAAGGCCATCCCGATAAAATATGTGATCAAATAAGTGATGCTGTTCTTGATGCTCTCCTTTCTCAAGATCCTTATAGCAGAGTCGCATGTGAGACAGTAGTTAATACTGGTCTTTGTTTATTAACTGGCGAGATTACAACTAAAGCAAAAGTTGATTATATCAAAATCGCAAGAAATGTTATTGATCAAATTGGGTATAGAGGATCTAAGTCTGGAGGCTTTGATGCAAATAGCTGTGCTGTTTTGGTAGCGTTGGACGAGCAGTCTCCCGACATAGCTCAAGGGGTAGATGAAGCTGACGATAATAGCGAGGATGACAAAAATAATATTGGAGCAGGGGATCAAGGGATAATGTTTGGTTATGCTTGCGATGAGACACCTGAACTAATGCCTTTACCGATATGCTTAGCGCATAGATTAGCTAGACAACTATCAAAGATTAGACATGAAAATACTCTTAACTATCTCTTACCTGACGGAAAAACTCAAGTCAGTGTTAATT
>CACOIM010000015.1 GCA_902627325.1 uncultured Prochlorococcus sp.
ATTGATGCCGGTAGTATAAACACAATAAATGGCACAGTCGCCCAGTTAATAGCTCTTTTTGAAGCGAACGCAGCTGGAAGTATAACTGGTTTAGGAAATGAAGCGATAACTCTAAGCGATACATCAGTTTCTGCATCAGATCTAATAAGCCTTGACGCTTTAACCAGTGGGACAATTGACGCAGCCAGCATTACAACTCTTACAGGATTAGATTCTGACAAAGCGACAGTTAGGGCGTCTTCTGGTATTACTGGTCTTACAAAAGTGATAACTTCAGGGAGTAGTATTTTAGCTGTTGATAATTTAGTAAATGCTGGCAGCACTGCTGAAAGAAATGATAGCTCTATTTTTAATGGAATCGCAGCAACAGGTGGAAGCGGTAGTGGTGCAACATTCAACGTTGTAATTGATGCCAATGGTGCTGCAACTGTGACCTTGGCGAATGCTGGCAATGGATATACAGATAATGATGTTTTAACTATTCCACGTGTTGATACCTATAGTGGCCCAACGGATATCAGTGTTCAGGTTAATGGAATATCTCCAAATTCATTAGATCTGATAGCTCAAACAATCTCTGCTAGTGAGCTACTGTCCCTTGATGCTGAATTTGTATCAGACATTAATGTCTCCGCAGTCAATACAATTATTGGTACAGCAAATGATATCAATACGATCTACTTATTTTCAGGTTTAGAAGGATCTTTTAGTGGCCTTGGGAATCAATTCATAACAATTACTGATACAAATACTTGGGCTTCATCTCTTAATTCTCTTGATGCAAACACTTCTGGAGTGGTTAATGCAGCCTCGGCCGTAACTATCACTGGTACCGCTACAGATTTAATAACAGCTTATACCGCTAATCAAGATGGAACTATTACTGGTTTAGGAAATGAAGCGGTAACTCTTAGTGATATTTCAATTGATGCATCTGCTCTTATAACTCTTGATGCTTTAACTGCTGGGACAATTGATGCCTCTAGTATTACAACTCTTAAAGGATCAGATTCTGACAAAGCGATAGTCAGAGCTTCTAGCGGTATTACGGGTCTACCAGCAAGCATAATTTCAGATTTTTATACATTAACTTTTGATCCCATATCAACAAAATCAGAAGGAGATCAGTTTAATCTAGGAATAACTTCCACAGGACTAGCACCAGGGACAAATCTTTACTTTAAATTCACAGGAGATAGTGATCAAAATGATTTTCCTGGCACATCGGAAAGTGGATATGAAATTGATAATGATGGAAAATTAGCTGTAGGTTTCCATTTAGCTAATGATCAGATAACAGAAGGAACTGAGACTGCAACAATAGAAGTTTATTCTGATTCTGAGAGAAATAATTTAGTGGGTATTACATCTTTTGATATTCTTGATACCTCAACTTTTGCTGGCGATCCTTGGTCAGTTTCTTATACATTAACTTTTGATCCCATATCAACAAAATCAGAAGGAGATCAGTTTAATCTAGGAATAACTTCCACAGGACTAGCACCAGGGACAAATCTTTACTTTAAATTCACAGGAGATAGTGATCAAAATGATTTTCCTGGCACATCGGAAAGTGAATATGAAATTGATAATGATGGAAAATTAGCTGTAGGTTTCCATTTAGCTAATGATCAGATAACAGAAGGAACTGAGACTGCAACAATAGAAGTTTATTCTGATTCTGAGAGAAATAATTTAGTGGGTATTACATCTTTTGATATTCTTGATACCTCAACTTCTGTATTAAGCGAAAAACTTGCACTTAATTATATTGCCAGTAATCCTGATCTAATTTCAGCATTTGGTATTAATGTTTTCTTAGCAATTTCGCATTACGAAAATTACGGAATATCAGAGAATAGAAGTTTAACTACATTCAATGCTTCTGGTTATTTAGCAAAATATAGTGATCTTTCTGATGCTTTTGGTAATAATGAGACCTTAGCTCTTCAGCACTATATTCAGAATGGATATAGTGAAGGAAGAACTGATTCTTCAACAGATTCTAGTTCAAGTTCTGGATCTGATTCTAATTCAGGAAGTTCATCGAATCTTACTGATTTTCAAGCTTTACAATATATTGCTTCAAATAATGACCTGATTGCTGCTTTTGGTACTGATGTAGAAGCTGCCAAAGCACACTTTGCAAATTATGGAGAAGCAGAAGGTAGAAGTTTAACTACATTCAGCGCTTCTATTTATTTAGCAAATTATGGCGATCTTTCCGCCGCTTTTGGAAATGATGAGACCTTGGCTCTTAAACACTATATTCAATATGGATATAGTGAAGGAAGAACAATTTCTTCTTCTATTTCTGGATCTAGTTCTAATTCAGGAAGCTCATCGAATCTTACTGATTTTCAAGCTTTACAATATATTGCTTCACATAATGACCTGATTGCTGCTTTTGGTACTGATGCAGAAGCTGCCAAAGCACACTTTGCAAATTATGGAGAAGCAGAAGGTCGTATATTAGATGATTTTGATGAATGGGGATATCTCGCTAGTAATAACGATTTAATTAGTAGTATTGGGATTCTTGCTGTAGAAGCAGTTAAACATTATATTTCTTTTGGATATTCACAAGGTAAATCAACAAATTCATTCAATGCACAATCTTATCTAAATAATTATGCAGATCTAAGAAATGTTTTTGGAAATGATCAGGAATTAGCTACAAAGCATTATGTGGAATATGGATTTAATGAAGGAAGAGTATTTTAGATATTCAGATAAAACACTTATTATTTGCAGCGCTTATTGATAGCTGATTTAAATTTGAGGGGTAAACTCCCTAAATATTATTTCAAAATTAATCTTTAATAATTAAGAGAAGTTATCAATTACTATTTAAATTTTAGTGCGATATAAAATTCTTCTTTATTTGGATAGATTTCTAAGGTGCTAATTGGATTTATTAATCCAAGTATATGTAGTTGATTCATAATTAAATGAAAACTTTCTGGAGTAAATTGCCAACAATGAACATCAACATAATCAGAATTATTAAATTCGTCAAAATTTTGTTTATAAAGATCCATTCGATTAGGATCTAGACTTTCAAAAGGATTCTCATCATTTAACCAATTACGAGAGGTAAAAGCTCTATGCTCGATTACTGATTTAATAGAAGGCTTAGTTCGCCTTTCTAAAAAGGCGAGAACAATGTCTAATATATTTGACTCGGGTAAAAAATGATCAAAACATAGATTTTTATTGGGTATGGAAGCAAAATAAGTTCCTTTGTTTTTTATAATCCTATAAATTTCATTCAAATGAGCAACTAAATTTGGCTGATGTTCAATACAGTGATGGGAAACTACTGCTTGATAATTAAAATTTATTTGCTCATAACCCTTTGCTAAAACATATTTTATTTCAGGGACTTTATCTTTATTTCTTCCTTCAATTTTAGATGCTCTTTCTTGTAACTCCTCTTTAGAAAGCCAATCTGCATAAGATATAATTACATCTTTTTTTTTTCTGAATCGCTCAAGAGAGGGTTTATCAAAACAACCAATCTCAAGCATTGAATTAAAATTTTTAAGAAGTGAAAGGAAATCATCTCTATGTGGAAATTTAAATTCAATAATTTCTCCTATCAATAATTTTTTTGATTTAGGTGTAACTTGCCAAGGTCTGCCCTCACTGATTCCAAATTTTAAGAAATGTTCTTTTGGATCTTCACCTGCTTTTTTTACATCTGGGTTTAACTTTAAATAAAGATCTTCATTAAATAACTCCGAAGTCTTTTTATCTATTAATAAAATTTTTTCTGGATAATTGGAGGTATTAACATCTTGGCTAAGTTGCCAAGGTCTGCCCTCACTGATTCCAAATTTTAAGAAATGTTCTTTTGGATCTTCACCTGCTTTTTTTACATCTGGGTTTAAGTATAAATAAAGATCTTCATTAAATAACTCCAAAATCTTTTTCACTATAAATGAAATTTATTCTGAATAATTGGAGGTATTTTCATCATGGATTAGTTGCCAAGGTCTGCCCTCATAAATTCCAAACTTTAATAAATGTTCTTTTGGATCTTCACCTGCTTTTTTTACATCTGGGTTTAATTCTAAATAAAGATCTTCATTAAATAACTCCAAAATCTTTTTCCCTATCAATGAAATTTCTTCTGAATCATTGGAGCTATTGTCCTTCTGGGATACTTGCCAAGGCCTGCCCTCATCAATTCCAAACTTTAAAAAATGTTCTTTTGGATCTTCACCTGCATTTTTTACATCTGGGTTTAATTCTAAATAAAAATCTTCATTGAATAAATCCAAAATCTTTTTCCCTATAAAAAAAATTTCTTCTGAATTATTGGAGCTATTAAAATAATATTTTCTACTGAATCTTTTTTTTAATAGGGAAAATTTACTTTTAATGTAAGGGTAAAGATTATGCATAAGAACATTTTCCAATTTTGATATCACAGATTTCAAATCAATCTATTTTATTCTAAACAAATATTTATGAGAAAATTTTTATTAATAACAAATTTCAAAAATCTTATAATTTATTAAAAATAAAATTTACTAATATTTTAGTTAATTAGCTATTAACTACTTTTCGGCAAAAACGCAAAAGGCAGGACCATTTTGATGAGTGACTGAATCAAAAGAAATTTGTATTTTTTTATATCCAAGTCTTTTTAATAATTCTAATAAATCTTCTTTTACAATCCAATAAGAATAATTATCTAAGCCGCCACAAAAACCGCTCCATCCAAGTTCATGTCCATATTTTTGCTTTATAATTCGAATAGGACAATTATCAAATTGATAAATTTCAGGATTTCTATAATCCCATTTCTTTTGTTCTAATTGCTTCTTAAGCTTTGAGTTCCATAATTCTAAATTCTCTTCAAAATAGTGAGTCCACAAAAATAATTTTCTAGAGGTAACTGATATTTTTTTCAATAATTCTACGGGATTAACCATATGATACAAAACACCAAAAGCCAATACTAAATCATACTCATCAGAAGCAAGACTCATTTTATTAAAATCACCAAGAAGAAAATTAGATTTCAAATTAAATTGATTTTTAACTACAAGACAGCGCATAAAAGCTCCAATATTAGCCTCGATAGCAGTAACATTTGCACCTTTACTCTCCATCATTAGAGTATGTGCACCCTCTAAAGGTCCAAGCTCAAGAACTTTTAAATTATCTAAGTTAATCTTTTCAAAAAGCCATTCTAAGCGACTATCATTAGTACCATCAAATGTACAATTTGTAAGAAAATTCCCTTTTTCATCTTTAAATCGTGTTGACCAAGATCCTTGAAAAAGATCAAAAGAATTTTTCTGATATGGCCTTGAATTATTATATTTTGCTAGAAGATTAGAAATATCATTTTTTGTGGATTCTTCATAAAAAGGATTTATTTTATACTGACGATTTTCTTTGATGCCAAATTTTAAATAATGTTTTTTAGGATCTATTCCTGCAGAGCGTACATCAGGATGTAGTTCAAGATAATCACTCTTATTAAAATCTAAGGGTAATTTCATTGAATCATATTTTAATAAATTTAAAAATTTATTTATCAACTTCATAATCGGAATCTTTTTATTTAATGGCATCTTTAAATTTTAAATAAAAAATCTACACAGATTATATGATAGCTATCTGTCAAAATCTCTCAATTTTATCAATATAGGAATTTATGATTACAAACTTTCCCCACAATTATTTCTCCGCGATTCATAAGTGAATTATCTCAGAAATATCTAAATATTATTGTTAATGCTATCTAGAACTTCTATTTTGTGAGATAGATAAAAAAATTTAATTTCTTAAAGTATTTCCAAAATAATATTAGGTTAACTTAAAGAAAAAAATTATTCTTTAAGTCGATAGATTTAGTAAGAAAAAATTAGAGTTTAAAAACCACCTTTTTACTCAAGAAGTTATAGGAATTATTGGGATATAAAATTCATAACTAATAAACTAGGAATATCTATATAAGTTTTAAAATGAAAATTCCTATCAAATTTACCAAAATCCATTCAATCATTTAAAGCTATTCCTTTTGAAGATATTATTGAATGTTAATAAAAGGTAAATCCAATTAGATATATCTTTAGAAAAATTATATCTAAAAATAATTTCAAGGAAGGAGCTAATAAATAATTTATTTAAAATAAGTTTTACTAATTCATTTTTTAATTCATTAATTTTTAGGAAAAAATTTAAAATACAAATCATACTTATTTGATATTCTTTTTCTACTAAAGATTCAAAGTAAAAATTACATAAATAATTTTTTTTAAAATTATTCTTTACAACTTTAAGATTTAATTAGAATTTAGATGTGCTGATCATATAAGATAATTAATAACTATTTTTAATTCTCTATAGTGCAGTATTTTCATAAAATTAAGCATTATTATTTCGTATTAGAGTACAAAATCGTTGCCTATTCATCTTTTATTTTTTCAAAATTAAAAGGAAGTAATTATAAAAGCCGTACAAAAATAAGAGATAATATTTCTTTTATTAGAAAAAGATTAAGTAAAAACAGTAAAAAAAGATTAGCAATTTTTGTAGCTTTTCATAATAGAAATTTAATACCTGAAAGCAATTTAAATTACTTGCATGTTTTACAAAGAAGCTCTTTTGAAATCATATATATGCATAATGGGATCTTGAGTCAAAAGGTAATAAATGAACTTACAAAGACAGGCTGTTATGTTATTTGCAGAGAAAATATTGGACAAGATTTTGGTGCTTGGAAAGATGGATTCGCGCTAATCAAATACTATAAATTAGATAAAGATCTAAATTGGCTTTTATTTTGTAATGACAGTAATTTTTGCCTAGGAGGAGAAAATGCTGATAAATTCACAAGCAAACTAACAAACAAACTTGAGAAAATAAATGAAATCGATTTTATAAGTCTTAATTGTAATTATGAAAGGAGATTACACTATCAATCTTATTTTTTATGTTTCTCAAAGATTGTTTTTCAGAATCAAAAGTTTGAAAAATTTTGGAAAGGATACAAACCATTAAGTCATAGATTCCATGCAATTGAGAATGGAGAAAAAAAACTAAGTAGCAAAGTATTAAATTACTTTAGGCCTTGTGTAATTTTTACAAGTCATAATTTAGCTGAGAAAATGTCTTTAGATTTAAATAATGATGCTTATAACGTATTAGGTAACTTACCAAGAGAATTATTTTACCTTGAAGACTTATTAAATATCAAAAAAAAGAAGAAAAAAGATATCATTAATGCAAGAATATCAATAAAGAGGATAATAAGTTCTCTTGAGAATTATAATCAAAGCCATGTTTTTGCACTTTTAAATATAATTTTCCTAGATTCGCCATTCCTAAAAAAAGACGTCGTACGTCAAGGTCTTTTTTCATATTGTCAAATTTATGATCTTTTAAAATTTGATAATCTTCGTATAAATAAAAAATTGCAAGAAGAAATAATTAATTTCTTGCAAAGAGGTGGTACATCATATAGTTATATTGAGGATGAAAGAATGCAATATAGAAGAGGAATCTCACCTGATGGGATTAACTTTAATTACAAAGATATTAGATTAATAAGAGAAAAAAACTAATATTTAGAGTAGATTAATAAGATGATTAATCAGTTTTTAAAACAATTAAGGAAGGATGATTATGAATAAATGAATTAAAAAAGTTTTTGAGGATAGTTGATTATATAAAAAGTTTGAGGTTGAAAATAAGTTACTCAGTATATATTCTTTCCATCACCAATATGCTTATTATAGAAACTGATTTAGCAATCTTCTCATACATTTACTTGCAAAAAAATGGGAACTTCTAAATCAAAAATAGAAATCACTTATGGCCACATAATAGAATTAGAACAAGCAGATTCATAACAAAAAAGTAAGAAATATTCAATAGAATTATTTTAGTTAAATCCTTATTAATATTAAAATCAAAATTAGTTTAGATATTATTAAAATCTATATCTTATGCCAATAGTACCAAGCCCATAGGTACCATTTTTAATTTTGTAACTCCCGTAATCAAGCTCTGGAGTAACTAAAGCATGACTTTTAACAAAAATTTCTGATTTATCTGAATTTTTATAGCTTACTCCAACTGCCAAACCATAACTAATACCACTATCGTCAATATTTGAAATTTCTAATCTTGTTGAAGCTATTGATATCCCCACAAATGGAATCCATTGCTTTGTTGACCTGAAATCGTAATAACCTGATAAAGTGAGCGAATCTATTGTTGCATCATCGGTAAAAACAATACCAGCATTTGTTCCTCCACTTGATTGACCTCTCATCCAAGTGCCTTCAATTCTAGTTTTACCAAAATCATAACCAACTCCAAGATCAAAACCTAATCCATCATCAAAAGTAATTTTACTTGTAGAGTTAACATAATCTATATCAGCAATTTGATTAGCACCAATACTTCCAGTGAAATAATATCCCTTAGAAGTTCCTTTACTATTTCTATCAAGTTGATTTGAGATACTTTTATTATTATCCTCAGATTTATCTAATATAATTTTACTATTTTCTTTAACTTGATCTGACTTCTTTTTAATATTATTAGGCATAACATTAGATAGGGTATTATTTCCTTCTAAATTAATCTTTTCTTTAGCGTCAATATAAGAGCCGTAAAAATTCTTTGGCTGTTTTATTGCTTCAAATAAATTTGCAATAATTCTATTTGGATCAAGGTCGCATTCCACACATATTTTGCTACTTTTTGATTGAATTAAGGGATTAAAATATGTGCGACAAAAATCAGCTGGATGTATATCGATTATCTCAATTTCTTTTTCATAATTATAGTTTTCAGAGATTTTTTTTCTACACCACTTTACAGCAGATGCATAATCAATAATTCCATATTGACTTAATGAATTAGATTCAGCTTTTAAAGGAATAATATTAACTTTATCCTCTTTGGTTAAAGGTTGATTATCTACTTGCAATTTATTCAAGTTTAGACAGCTTGGGTCTTCAACTGTTGATAAACATTTCTTGTCAATCTTTTCATTTGTCTCACTAAGTATATTGAGAGGGAACAGGAGTAGTAATAAAGCAAAAAGATTTTTTTTCACAAAAAAAGGAACTTATTGACCTTTATTGTAGATCGATTGTCAATCAAGAAAAAGCATAGGTTCTCATAAAAGAAAATATAGATAAAAAGCAAATCACAAAATGCTAATTAGAAAATAAATTTAATCAGAAATGAAAGTTCTTATAAAGGTTACTCTGATTAATAAAACAATTTAATTTCGATATAATATTTGGTGCTTTTAATGCATAAAAATAAAATTGTTAGAAGATTTTATATATCATTTTTAGTAAAAGTAGTATTTATTTCATTTTAAACTCCTGAAACAAGAGTCTCCTATAAATAAAACCTTCAAATATTTATTTTTTGTATTTTTTATTTTTATAAGATAATTAGGATTTATTGAGAGTAGAGTACTTACTTTAACAGAACCATCACTACCATCTTTTAGGATATTAAAAAAACATTTTCTGCTATCAGAAGATATTATTCCAGGCCAAATTGAAATAACCCCTAATGAATATCCTATGAGAAGAATAGGAATTATTTGAAAATAAATTTTGTAAAATTTCTTCTTTCTCAAATTTAAAAAAGGTTTTGTTGAGTAATTTTCTTGCAATATTCACCAATAAACTTTACTGGAACTTTTGTCGCAGCTGCTGCTTTTTGTTTAAACAATTCAGATGCTTCTTTATCATTTATGAATGTTTTCATTTTTGCGCAAGCCCTCAAATCAGAATTATATCTGGATGATTCTTTTAAACTATTTGAAATGGTAAAAAGGAAATAACAAGTAATTGCCAAAAGAATCGTACTTAAATTTTTTTCAATCAATTTATTCATAAAGTTAAATCTAAAGTGATATAAAAGTTATTTAAGCCAAACTAACAAATATTTTATATTTAATAAAGACATTAATATCCAATAAATTTTTGTAATTCAATAATTATATTGATATTAAATTTGCAAGATTTTCTCAAACATAAATTCATTCCCAAAAAACCATACAATTAAACCTCCTAGGGATAAAAATGGAGCGAATGGGATTACTTGACGAAACTTTAAGAAATTCATAGATAAACCTAGTAAACAATATATCGCAGCAAATACATAAGATATTCCTACAGCAAATATTGTTCCTACAGGACCAAGCCATAGAGCAAGCATTGCAACTAATTTTGAGTCTCCTTTTCCTAAGGCATCTTTTTTGAATAAATTTTTAGCAAAATATCTTAAAAATTCAAACAATAAAAATGATATTGCAGCAGTAATTAATCCTTTGGCAATAAAATAAAAATCAACAAATTTGTTATCTAAAATGCTTAATAAAACTAATCCACAAATTCCTGAAATAAATCCAAAATTTATTAAACCTTGTGGAACCCAATATCTATAAATATCAATTATTGATATACAAATAAGAGTTGATAATAATAGCCAACTAAATATTGTATTTATGTAAAAATTAGAATTTTGACTATATATAAAGGGAGAACTTCTTAAAAAAATTGTAAAGAGAGTACCTGTAAATAATTCAATTAAAGGATATCTAACCGATATTAATTTACTGCAATTACAACACTTTCCTTTTTGTATTAACCAACTTATTAATGGTATATTTTCCTTCCAAGTTAAATTTTTTTTACAATTTGGACAGAAACTTCTTGGATGAATAATTGATAAGTTATTAGGGAAGCGATAAATAATTACATTTAAAAAGCTACCTATACAAGTACCAATTATGAATGATTGGAAGTTACTAAATGTATTTATCATTAATTAAAGTTGTTTTTTTTCAACAACAAGTATATAATTTTTAAATTAATTTACTATTAATTTTAACTTTTTCTATCATGAATATTTTAGAGAATTATTTAAAGAGTGTTAAGGTCCAGAAGACTTTAAATACTCGTCCAGGAGACGAAGGTTTTTCATTAGTTGAATTAGTTGTTGTTATTGCTGTTCTAGCAATTTTATCTGCTGTTGCGATACCAGCTTTTGTAGGTGTTCAAGCTAACGCAAGAGCATCTGCCGTTAAAAATGGACTTGTTAATGGTGTTAAAGAATGTGTTGTTTTAGATGCTGATAATAAAGATACATTTTTTGCTGACGCCCAATCGTTTGCAGATCCAGATGCCTTTAGAGGATTTGAAATAAAGAAAACTCAAGTTGATGATCCAACATCTGATGATGAGGAAGATACATTACCTTTAGATAATTGCTTTAATGCTCTAGCTGAATCAAAAACTAGTCAAAATGCAGACTTCACGATATCAATGAATCCTGCCACAGGAGTTGTTACAAGAACATGTTCTGATGAAGATATGGCTGGCTGCGAATCAGATGGTAATGATGATGCTCAGGGTAAATGGTAATTTAAAAAATAATTTTTTTATTATTACTTATCCATAAGTTTTTAAATCTTGATAAGTTTCTATGTTTAGGATTTCTCGATTAATTTTTCCATCCATCATTTTTATTGGGATTCTTTTATCTAGTTATAAAAATGTTAACAATAATAAATCAAATTTAACTGATAGTAAGATTCCCAAAAAGAATATTATTAAGAATTTAGAACCAAAAAAACAGCAAAAAAATAACATAGCAGGAGAAATTCATAAAAATAAGTTATCTAGCTACGAGGAGAAATCTGAAGTTTTAAATTTAGTAAAAATAGGGAAACTGGATCCATTCTCAAAAGAAGGTACTGAAATAAATATATTTAACTCAGCTTTTCAATTAACAGGCTTTATTAGTACTGGGAATGGTAAATATGCCTTTGTAAATTATCTAAATAAAAATGGACCAATTAAAGAAGAATCTATTGGAGGAGTGAATACAAACTTATTACCAGATGGAGCAAAACTCATAAATATTAGTCCAAAGGATAAGAAAATAACAATTAATTTCGATAATAAAGATTATATTTTTGAAATGTAAAAAATATAATCTAAAAATAATTTACTTGTATAAATTTAAATTAAATAATATAATATTAATCGTAACTAAATTTGGATATAGTATGAAAATATCCAATATAAATAATAAAAATAATAGTAATAATAATGGCTTTACTTTAGTAGAGCTTGCTGTCGTAATTGCTGGTTTAGCCTCGTTAAGTGCAATAGCAATTCCAAATGTTTTAACTTCTATGAGATTAAATAAGATTGAGGAAGCAAAGGCGATAATGAATGGGTACGCTATATCCTGCATAAATAAGGTTAGGGAAAACCCCCAAAAATATAACGAAGAAAGATTTGAAGATTTAGATGAAGTTAAATTAAAAACTTTGGGATACAAAATTGTTGAAAATAAAACTAAATGTGACGGAATTGGTATTAGACCTTTAAAAGAAAATGAGAAGAACTTTTATCCTTTTGGTTTTACTTTATATAGTAATGGAGTATTTTTTAAAACAGCCACACCACCTCTTGGCGATAATGAAAGATTTATATTATCGTGTCAAAGATGGGCGGGTGAAGGTTGCAGTCTAAGTCCAGAACGACTAGCAAAAATGGCCGCTGATGAAGCCTTAAGGCAGGAAAGGCTCTCATGCGAAAGTGAGGCTAATAAGTGGATTCGTGAGACTGGCGAGGGTCAATATGTTACATGGGACGATGATACAAAAGGTTGCGGAAAAGAATTTTGTGCATTTGAGGGCAACGTAACTCCTTGTGAAGATTTGCAAAGCCAAATAGATGAAAGAGAAAAAAAAAGGTTGGGAGAGAAATGTGTGAATTGGGCTAATAATGAAGCAGGGAAGAGTAATTCTCTTCCATTAGATGAACAAAGTCCAGATCCCCAGACAAAAGACTTTTG
Source organism: uncultured Prochlorococcus sp. (assembly GCA_902627325.1). Classification (GTDB taxonomy): domain Bacteria; phylum Cyanobacteriota; class Cyanobacteriia; order PCC-6307; family Cyanobiaceae; genus Prochlorococcus_A. Next base: position 12,868 of record CACOIM010000015.1, read on the forward strand.
CAGTGGTGAACAGTTTTGGTTTCACACCGGAAAGAAGTATAAAAGTCAAGAAGAATGGAATGCAGAAGATTTAAGATTGAAGGCAGAACGTACAGAGTCAAATAGACAAAGTTGTTTAACGGATCGAGTGAACTTAATTAAAAACAAGGCCAATGATGGGAAATATATAGTAGGTGAATCTTTGAATTTAATTAGTCCACCTCCATGTGCTGAGCCGATCTGGTTATGTAATGGAGAAATTTCCAACTCAAAAAGTGAATATCAAGATACTAATTGTTTTACACCACCTCCATCACCATCACCATCACCATCACCATCACCATCACCATCACCAAAACCAAAACCTCCTACTTGTAAACTAAATCCGGGTGTGGCGAGAATGTGCTTAAAACCAAAATATCAATCTCGAAAATTTTGTCAATGTTAATAAATGTCTAATATAAAATACACTCCTAATAGCGTAAGAAAATTAGTTGATAAGTTCTTTTCACTTCAGTGGTGTAGAGATAATTTAGTTGTTCCATTATATGAAGAAACTAACCTGCCCTTGAGTCAAGGAATTATAAAAATAGCTATAGCTAATTATTCTTATTTGGGAACAATTGCTAACCCTATTAAAGAGAGATTAAGTGCATCAGGCTTTAAATGTGAATTTGTTGAAAAGTCTCAAGAAGAGATACAAGAAATTTTAGATTTAGCTTCTGAGGAAAGATTTATAAGTGGAGAATCTGTAGAAATATCACAATTTGATGAGGATGCAGTTTTAGAGGCAATTAAAGAAACTTCGGAATATTCAGACGAGGGAATTTCATTTGAATTTGATGATGAAGTTGAGGAAGAAAAATTAGAGGAAAATAGTTTAGACCTAGAAACAGAAATGCTAGAAAGTAAGATACAACGAGCAGCTGGGAAAATGCTAATACATTCTCGGAAAAATGACTACTCTGATATTCATATAGAGCCTAGAGAGGATGTTTATAAAATAAGAGTTAGGAAGGATGGTGTCTTGCAAAAATTTATGTCTATGGCAAGAAAACCTGGCATGAGGTTAGTTGCTTGTTTGAAAAATATGGCAAATATGGATACTGCAGAAAGGAGAGCGAGCCAAGATGGAAAAATTTTAAGAAGATATCAGGGCAATAGTCTTGAATTTCGTTGTTCAACAATCCCAGGAAAGCATGGAGAGAAAATGGTACTTAGAATTTTAAACAGCGATGCTTCAGCTTTAAAACTAGACACTTTAATTCATATAGAAAGTGTTAGGGAAAGCTTCAGAAAAATAATGAATGCTACAAATGGAATCGTAATTGTATCAGGGCCTACAGGTTCTGGTAAGTCAACTACCCTTGCAGCGGCTTTAAGAGAGAAAGATAAAGGAGATACGAATATAGTTACTGCTGAAGATCCGATCGAATATGATATGGGTGGTGATATTAACCAAGTCCAGGTTAATAGAGCAAAAGGACAAACATTTGCGATGATTTTAAGAACTTTCTTAAGACAAGACCCTGATGTAATCCTTATTGGTGAGACAAGAGATCCTGAAACTGCAGAATCATCTATGGATGCGGCCGAAACTGGTCATTTAGTATTTACTACTCTCCATGCAAATTCATCCACCAGTTCATTAACTAGATTACTAGATATGGATGTTCCAAAATATAAATTAAATGCAAGTGTAAGAGGAGTATTAGCACAAAGATTATTAAGAAAAGTCTGCACAGGATGTGCGGTTAAAAGACCAATTTCTGAAAGAGAATCAATTGATTTCAATATAAAAAAACACACCCCCATAATGTATGCTAATTCTCTATCAGCTCAAGAAAAGCAAGAAAGGAAAAAAGAAAATACACTTTGTCAGCAATGTCAAGGGACTGGCTATAGGGGAAGAGTCGGTGCTTATGAACTTCTTATTGTTGACAGGAAAGTGCAAAATGCAATTTCCAATGGTTTAACGGATAGAGAACTTGAACAATTAGCAGTAGAAGAAAATTCAATGCTTACACTCACTCATTACGGTGTAGAGTTAGTGAAAGAACATTTAACTACACTTTCAGAAGTGATAAGAGTATGCAAATCAGATTAAATTTTTTTATATGTCAATAGCCAGAGAGATAGTTGGTTTTGCAATGGATGCGGGATCATCCGATATCCATCTTGAAGAGGATTCACCTATCGCGATCAGAATTAATTCTGACATTAAAGTAAGTCCTCAAAAAATTGACTCGGAAGATATGGATCAATTATTACTAGAAATACTTGGCGAAGAAAAACTTAATGAATTTAATCAAACTGGAGATCTGGATAGCTCGATAGGTTTAGAGGGATTATCTAGATTAAGAATAAATGCTTACATAGCAAATGAGAAAAGATGTCTTACTCTTAGACTTCTTCCAAATGATCTTCCAAAATGGCAAGATTTAGGTTTGCCAGACGCTTTTATAAAATTATCCAAACTACATAGAGGTTTAGTTTTATGCACTGGCCCTACTGGATCTGGAAAATCTACAACTCTGGCAGCCTTCATAAATTGCATGTTAGAAACACAGCAGAGGCATATTTTAACTATTGAAGATCCAATAGAATTTATCTTCAAACATACCCAGAACTCTATCATTCATCAAAGGGAAGTTAAAAGAGATACTAATTCTTTCTCTACAGCTTTGAGAGCAGCCCTTAGAGAGGATCCAGATGTTATTTATATTGGGGAGATGAGAGACTTAGAGACTATACAACTTGCAATTACTGCAGCAGAAACTGGTCACTTAGTCTTGGGAACTCTCCATACCTCATCTGCCGCAAAAACAGTGGAAAGAATAGTTGATGTATTCCCTTCCGATCAACAAGATCAAGCGAGATTGCAAGTCTCAACATCTTTAGCTGGAATTATGTCACAAACATTGTGCAAAAATACGAAAGGCAAACGCTCACTAGCATATGAGCTAATGATTAATACTCCTGCGATAGGTAATCTCATAAGAGAAAAAAAAGTTAGTGAAATTTACTCTCAGTTACAAATGGGTAGTCAATATGGAATGAATACCTTAGAACAATGTCTTAATAATTTATATTCAGAGGGTCTCATCCCAAAAGAAGAGGCTATAGGTAAGGCTTCAAATCCAAAAGCAATAAAAGTATAAAAGTGGTTGACTACGGTACCTCTAAGATAGTTACAAGCAAGAATGAGAGAAAAGCTCCCCTTATTGTTTTTGGGATTGCTTTTGGAGAAATATCACACTTAGACTTTAAACCTAATTCAAAATTAAAAGTTTCACAATCTGATTTACTAATCTTTTTTAGACAAATGTCAGTAATGTTAAAAAGTGGAGTTCCACTCTCTCAAGCATTAGAGTTACTAGCGGAGAATATGACTAACAAAGAGTTTGGAGCAAATATTTTTGATGTATCAAAAAGGCTTGGGAGTGGTGAAGAATTATCCTCTAGTTTAAGAGTATATTCTAGGATATTCAGTCCTATTATGATAGGTCTTATTGAGGCTGGTGAAGCTGGTGGTATATTGTCTGAAGTTTTAGAGAGATTAGCATTATTAATAGAGTCGCAAAGCAAAATCAAAGGTCAAATTACTGGAGCATTAATTTATCCATTAGCAATTTTAGTTTTATCTGTTACTATAAGTCTCGCCCTTTTAATTTTTATAGTCCCCACATTTGATGAGATGTTTAGGTCTATGAATGCAGAACTTCCTGCTTTAACAGGATTTATGTTGATATTGTCAAGAATAGTTACTTCACTAGAGTTTTTAATAATTGCACCAATTTCATTATTTATTGGTTTTTATATTTTTAAGATTAATTATGCAACTAAACAGGGTAAAAAATTTATAGATAATTTGATTTTAAAAATACCTCTTTTTGGGGATTTAATTTTAAAATCAGAATTAGCTTCAATGTCAGATACATTAAGTACATTAATAAATTCAGGAATTACGTTAGTTGAAGCAATTGAAAGGTGCATAAATGCTTCCAATAATGAAATTATTAGGATTTCCTTAAGAAGATCAATATCCTTGGTAACTCAAGGGGAAGAATTAAGTACATCATTAGAATCATCTAAAGTTATACCTAGATTATTAATATCTATGATTAAAATAGGTGAGGAAACAGGTGCTTTATCATTTATGTTAGAGAATCTTGCAAATTTTTATAAAAGAGAAGTTGAAGAGGCAGTTACAGTTTTAACAAAAGCTATGGAGCCAGCAGTTATTTTTATTGTTGCAGCGATTGTTGGAACAATAGTTATTTCTCTTTATCTACCAATGTTTGATCTAATAAATACAATGGGCTAATCATTTTTTAAAAATGTTGAATCTATTTTAAAAGATTTATTTTTACTATCAATTTTTTTATTTTTTTCACTATCTTTATTTTG
>CACOIM010000016.1 GCA_902627325.1 uncultured Prochlorococcus sp.
GAAATTTTTCATTTGGAGATTATTTCAAAAGAGAAGCGATTGAATGGGCATGGGAATTAGTAACTAATATTTATCATTTGGATGAGAAGAACATTGTAATAAGTGTTTTCGATAAAGATGCAGAATCAAAAAAGATATGGGAGGAAAATATTGGTATAAAACCAGAAAAAATTATCCAATTAGGGGAAAAGGATAATTTTTGGTCTTCTGGTCCAACTGGGCCATGTGGTCCATGTTCAGAGCTTTATTATGATTTTTATCCTGAAAGAGGTATGAATAATATTGATTTAGATGATGATGATCGATTTATAGAATTTTATAACTTAGTCTTCATGCAATATAATCGTGACCCTGCTGGCACATTGACTGATCTCAAATATAAAAATATTGATACGGGGATGGGCTTAGAACGTATGGCGCAAATACTTCAACAAAAGAAAAATAATTATGAAACAGATTTAATATTCCCTATTATTGAAAAATCATCCCAGTTGTCAAAAGTTAATTATTTCTCTGCGAATTCTAATCAAAAAGCATCTTTAAAAATTCTTGGTGATCATACACGAGCTGTTATCCATTTAATTTCTGATGGTGTTATTGCAAGTAATTTAGGTAGAGGATATATATTGCGCAGATTACTAAGAAGAATGATAAGACATGGAAAATTACTAGGTATAAAAGATAAATTTATTTCTCAATTAGCATTAGTTGGTATTCAAATTATGAAGAATACATATCCTGAATTGCAGAATAATTCACAAAGAATTTTTAGTGAGATCGACATTGAAGAACAAAGATTTCTTAATACTTTAGAGCGTGGCGAAAAGTTATTAAATGAAATTATTGATTCTGGAGTGAAATTAATTTCTGGAACTCAAGCTTTTGAGCTTTACGATACTTACGGATTTCCTTTGGAACTTACAAAAGAGATTTTAGATGAAAAAAATATAGAGGTTGATCTAAAAGGTTTTGAGAGCGAAATGAATTCTCAAAGAGAAAGGGCTAAGGCTGCATCTCAAACAATTGATTTAACCTTAAAGGGATCTATCGAGAGAGATATTGAACTATTTGAAAAAACAAATTTTGTAGGGTACGAATTATTAAATACTGAGGGATATATACAAGGAATATTTATCAATTCAAATTCTGTAGAACATGCTTCTCAAGGTGAAACTGTACAACTTGTTTTAAATCAAACCTCTTTTTATGCTGAGTCTGGAGGACAAATTGGTGATGTTGGTGTCATAATTTCAGATAATGCTGAAATATTAGTAGAGAGAGTAATAAAGAAAAAAGATGTTTTTTTACATTATGGAACTATTCAGAGAGGAAGTATAAAAATAAATCAATCTGTAGAAACTAGAGTTGATAAATCTAAAAGAGTAAAGGCTGAATCAAATCATACTGCTACACATTTGTTACAGTCAGCACTAAAACTTGTAGTAGATGAAAGTGTTAGTCAAAGAGGATCGATGGTCGCTTTTAATAAATTAAGATTTGATTTTAACTCACCTAATCCTGTCTCAGAAAATCAAATTTTGGATATTGAAAAGCTTGTAAATAAATGGATTTTAGAAAATCATTCTATTTATGTAAAAACGATGAAGAAAGATGATGCTTTAAAAGCAGGAGCATTAGCAATGTTTGGAGAAAAATATGGCGAAACTGTAAGAGTAGTTGATGTTCCAGGTGTTTCTATGGAGCTTTGCGGAGGTACTCATGTCAAAAGAACATCAGAATTAGGATGCTTTAAGATAATAAGCGAAATTGGTATATCATCAGGTATTAGAAGAATTGAGGCTTTATCTGGGCAATCAATATTATCTTATTTAAGTGAAAATCTTATAGTAATAAATAAATTGAATGACTTATTAAAATCGAATTCAAATCAATTATTTGAAAGAGTAAGTGCACTTCAGGTTGAGTTAACTAATAAAAATAAAGAGATTAAAAAAATAAACTCTGAATTAGCTTCTTTCAAATATATGGCTTTGATACCCTCTGTTGAAATAATTTCTTCTTGTTCAACAATAATCCATCAATTAGATGGATTAGATGGAAATATGTTGCAGTCTGCAGGCCTAAGCTTAATTTCAAAACTTGGACCGAATAGTGCTGTTATTATTGGTGGAATTCCTGATATCAAAAATGAAAAACTCTTATTTATAGTTTCTTTGGGGAGTGATTTGGTAAGAAGAGGTTTTCATGCAGGTAAAATGGTTAATAATATTGCAAAGATTTGTTCAGGAGGTGGAGGAGGTAAACCAAGTATTGCTCAAGCAGGAGCAAAAAATGTTGACAAGATTAATGAGGCTTTGAAATATGCCAAAGAATTTTTGCAGGAAAATTTAAATAATTAGATAGCTAAGTAAGTGCTATTTCTCAAGCTGGTTTCTATCTGAGCTAATAGTTTTTGAGAATCTTCAATTGTTAAGTTGCCATTACTAATGGCAGATTCAATTTTTAATCTAATCATTTCTACTAAATCGTCAGATTTATAATCGAATACTTTTAAGACATCAGTTTTGCTGTCTTCTTTAATCATGTTACTGATTTTGTAACTATTATTCTGATTAATATCAATATGAATGATATTTGTATTGCCGAACAAGTTATGTAGATTACCTAAGGCTTCTTGATATGCTCCTGCTAAGAATATACCAACATAATATTCTTGATTATCAATTAGTTCATGTAGTTTAAGAAGAGTTTTGATATTTCCATTATTTATAAAACTATTTAATTTACCATCAGAATCACATGTTAAATCTGCGAAAGTTGCATTGATCAATGGCTTTTCTTTATGCCTATGAATTGGAATAATTGGAAAAATCTGATTGATTGCCCATGTATCTGGAATGGATTGAAAAATTGAAAAATTTGCATAATAAGTAGAAGCAAGAATTTTATTTATATCTTTTAAATCTGCATGTTCTATACCTTCAATTTCAATAATATTTGCTATTTCTTTCGCACATGCCCAATGTATTTTTTCTGCTAAGGCTCTTTCCTCAAGACTAGCAAAGCCTAATCTAAATGCATTAAAAGAATCTTCTTTGAATTTTTTCGCGTCATTCCATAATTCAATTATTTTTGATATGTCAAGGTTCTGTTCACTAATTAACTTTAATTGATGAAGAGTTTCAATGAGATTTTTGATGATAAGGGATGATTCTTTTAATTCAGAAAGATCAATCTTATAGCTTTCATTACTCTTGCTTAGAATGTTGAAAATCAATACAGAGCAGTGGCTTGTAATCGATCTTCCGCTTTCAGTAATTATTACAGGATGTTTAACATCATTTTGCTCGCATGAGTCTTTAATAGTAGCAACAACATCATTTGCATAATTCTGTAAAGAGTAGTTGGTAGAGTTATCTGAAGAGGTTTTACTGCCGTCATAATCTATTCCTAAACCACCACCAACATCTAAATACTCCATTGGAGCACCTAGTTTTGAAAGCTCAACAAATATTTGACTGGCTTCTTGTAAAGCATCTTTAATAATTTTTATATCACTGATCTGACTCCCTATATGAAAATGCAATAGTTTTAGTTCTTTTAATAAATCTGCTTTCTTTAGTTCTTGAATTGTTAGCATAATTTCTGGAGCAGATAGTCCAAATTTAGATTTCTCTCCTACCGATTTACTCCATCTGCCTATACTCTTACTGGAAAGCTTTGATCTAATACCAATTAAAGGTGTCGATCCTAATTTTTTTGCAGCTTTGATAATTCTTTTTACTTCTTCTCTTTGCTCAATAACAATGATTGGTTGTTTTTCTAGCTTCCTTGCAAGGATTGCCATTTCTATATAGTTATTGTCTTTATATCCGTTACATATAAGTAGTGAGTTCTCATTCTTAAGATTTGATAAGCCAATGATAAGTTCTGATTTACTTCCAACTTCTAATCCAAAGTTCCATTCAGAACCATATTCAATAATTTTTTCAACCAAATTTTTTTGTTGATTACATTTAATAGGAAATACCCCTTGATAAACATTTTTATATGAATATGTCGTAATAGCTTTTTCAAAAGAATTATTTATCTCTTTGATTCGATCTTTTAAAATATCATTAAATCTAATAATTAGTGGCGGATTTACTTGCCTACTTTTTATTTCTTGAATAAGTTGATAAAGATCGATCTTTTTGTTTGAATTTTCTGCAGAGGTTGCCGAAATATTTCCTTGCTCATTAATGTAAAAATATTTATGCCCCCATTTATCTATATTGTAATAATCATTGCTGTCTTTTATTGTCCAATTTTTAGTTGTTTTTTTAGATTGAGGATTTTTCAATTTATAGATGAATTTATTAAGTTAGTTTTTAAACTTTTTGTAGAAGATAAATAATATTTTAATCAATACTTGCCAAAACGCTACTTGAAGAACGAATATACATAAAGAATTTTTTTACAAATGAATAAAGAGAAAACTTTTATTGCCATAAAACCAGATGGGGTACAAAGAGGCTTTATCTCTGAGATTATTGGTAGGTTTGAGAGAAAAGGTTTCAAATTAGTTGCTTTGAAACAATTGATACCTTCTAAAGAATTAGCACAAAAACATTATGGTGTTCATAAAGAAAGACCATTTTTTAATGATCTCGTTGATTTCATTTCTAGTGGGCCAGTTATTGCTATGGTTTGGGAAGGTGAAGGTGTAATTTCTAGTGCAAGAAAAATGATTGGTTCAACAAAACCATTAGAGGCTGAGCCTGGAACTATTAGAGGAGATTTAGCTGTCAACATTGGAAGAAATATAATTCATGGTTCTGATGGCCCTGATACTGCCTCTTTTGAAATAAATCTCTGGTTTAATAATGAGGAGATTTGTAATTGGAATCCATCTGATAGTATTTGGAGGATTGAAATTTAGCTAAGTTGCTAAGAATCTTTTTAGGCTGAAATTATTTATGAATTTTTGTTCTGATTCTATTAGTCGTTCATTTTGGATGAATTTATACATAATTTTACTTGTAATGGCTGAGAAAAGCACGCCATTTCTATAGTGGCCAGTAGCAATAAAAAGGTTTTTAATTTTAGATTCCCCAATAATGGGCTTTAAATCTGGAGTGGAAGGCCTAAATCCCCACCAATGTTCCATTTGAGGCCAAAGTATTGCTTCAGGGAATAGAGACTTGATTCCTATTTGAAGTTCTTTAATTCCTTGCGGAGTATTACCTTTATTGAAATTAGCATTTTTTTCTACAGTGGCTCCTACGACAATTAGCCCGTCCTCTCTTGGTACTAAATATGTTTTTGGACCAAATAAAATTTTATTTAGTTTGTTTATGGGGCCTTGTATCGATAGCATTTGACCTTTAACTGGATCAATGGGTAATTCTTTGACTACCTTTTTACTCCATGCCCCACAACAGACAATAGCTTTCTTACAAAAGATTGACTGAGTTTCACCAGTAGCATTGAGAATATTAACTCCAATAAATTGATCTTTTTCTGAAATTATTTCTTTAATTTCTGAACCTTCTTGAAACTTAACATTATTAACTGTGCATGCAATTTCTAAAGCTCGCATAAGTCTTCTTCGATTATCGATTTGCCCATCTTGCTCAAATAATAATCCATGCTTCCAATTTCTATCTAATCCATTGATTTCTCTATCTAAATCATTTTGATTTAAGTATTGTCCGTATTCATATGTTGGGAATTTTTTTAAATTTTTTATACTTTTAAAAGGTAGTAAAATTCCGCATTGTTTTAAGCCGCAATTAATATCGCTATCATTTTCAATACTTTTAATCCATTCTGGTATTAATCTTTGACTGGCTTTACCAAAATCGAGCAAATCATCTTCAAGACCTTCTGCATGGGGAGCTAGCATTCCTGCAGCAACAAACCCTGCTGCTTCAGATCTCTTTTTACTTATTATCTGTACTTTATAGTTATTTCTTGCAAATTCGTAAGCTATAGATAATCCTATTAAACCGCCTCCAAGTATCAAGATTGAATTTTCTATATCTGAATTCATACAATTATTTTCCAAATTATCAAATGTTGATACTCTTTTAACTTATATCTCATAGTATTTAATAAGGAAACATTTTGTTAATGAACAATTCTAAATCTTGGGAAGCAGTTATTGGTCTAGAGACTCATGTACAGCTTAGTACTGAAAGTAAAATTTTTACATCTGCTTCAACAGCATTTGGAGATGATCCTAATACCCATATTGATCCGGTTGTTTGCGGATTGCCGGGAACTCTTCCAGTCTTGAATAAGAAGGTTTTAGAATACGCAGTTAAAACGTCATTAGCTTTAAATTTAAATGTCGCAGAACATTGTAAATTTGATAGAAAACAATATTTCTATCCTGATTTACCTAAGAATTATCAAATCTCACAATTTGATGAGCCATTAGCTGAAAATGGTTGGTTAGAAGTGGAAGTAGCAGAAAAGGGAAAAGAAACTTACATAAAAAAAATAGGTATCGAAAGACTTCATATGGAGGAAGATGCAGGAAAGCTTGTTCATGCTGGAAGTGATCGCTTGGCAGGTTCAAAATATTCTCTTGTAGACTATAATCGAGCAGGTATAGCTTTAGTTGAGATAGTAAGTAAGCCTGACATTAGAACCGGGAGAGAAGCTTCTGAATATGCCTCTGAGATAAGGAGAACTGTAAGATATCTTGGGGTTTCAGATGGCAATATGCAAGAAGGTTCACTAAGGTGCGACGTCAATATATCAGTGAGAAGAGGACCTGAAGCACCTTTTGGTACAAAAGTAGAAATTAAAAATATGAATTCATTCTCAGCAATTCAAAAGGCTTGTGAATATGAAATTGAAAGGCAGATTGGTGTCTACGAAGATGGCGGTAAAATATATCAAGAAACTAGATTATGGGATGAATCAAAGCAAATTACGAAGAGTATGAGATTGAAAGAGGGTAGTAGTGATTATAGATATTTTCCTGATCCAGATTTAGGACCAATAGAGATTTCAAAAGAGCAAAGAAATTTTTGGTTTAAAGAACTACCGGAATTACCTGCTCAAAAGAGAAAAAAATACGTTAAAGAATTTGGGCTCTCAGCTTATGATGCGAGAGTTTTGTCAGATGAGATTTTTATGGCAATTTTTTTTGAAACCACTGTCAAAAATGGTGCAGATGCAAAATTAGCAGCAAATTGGATAACAGGCGATATTGCAGGATATTTAAAAGCCAATAAATTAAATTTCAACAATATAAAATTAACCCCGGGAAATCTTGCAGAAATGATTCAATTAATAACTTCTAATATTATTAGCGGAAAAATAGCTAAAGAAATTTTACCTGAAATTATTGAGAATAATCTATCACCTAAAAAGTTAGTAGATGATAGGAATCTCGGGATGATAAGTGATTCATCCAGTATTTTGCCTTTAATTGAGGAGGTTATTAATAACAACCCCAAAGAAGTGCAAGCATTTAAAAATGGCAAAACAAAATTATTAGGATTTTTTGTTGGACAACTTATGAAGAAAACGAAAGGGAAGGCTGATCCAAAACTTGTTAATAAACTTATTGTTGAGAAATTAGCAGACTAAATGATTTCATTTATTTTTTTAAAAAGTTTTTCGCTATTCTGATCATTATTTTCAAAGATTCTTTGAGATTTCTCTTCTTTTTTAATATTATTTGTTTGGATATTAATAATTTTTTCAGCTTCATCACGACTAATTTTATCTCTATTTATTAATCTCTGAATTTGATTTTCTTTTGAACATTTAATTAGCCAAATTTCTGTACATATTGATTCAAATTTTGCTTCAAACAAGAGTGGTATCTCTAAAATCAATACCTTTTCATTTTTATATTTTATACAGTCTTCAACCATTTTTTTTTTAATTAAGGGGTGTAATATACTTTCGATCCACTTTCTTTTGTTCTCATTACTAAATATTATTTTTTTTAAAGATTTGAAATTTATTCTTTCACTTCTTGAGGATTGATCAAGTATTTCATTCCCAAAATAAGTTATTACTTTTTCATATGTCTCACGCCTATTCCTTAGAATTTTTTTTGAGTAATTATCAGCATTTAATATCTTTATATTTTTACTATCCGCAATATATTTTGCAATTGTTGATTTCCCAGAAGCTATATTGCCTGTTAAACCTATTCTTTTTTGAGTAGTGGATAAATTATCTGTGATAGACATTTTATTAATAGATCAGTGGAAAACAAATAAACTGGAGTTAATATTAAATTGAAAATTAATACTTTGAGTTTTTTAAGTTGAATTGGTTTGATAAAGACGATCCCAACATAATACCTGAAGGTTTTTATTTCTCTGGAATTTCAGCTGGGTTGAAAGATTCTCAAAAAAAGGATCTAGGACTAATATTAGCTCCAGAAAATAGTATATGTACTGGATTATTTACTCAGTCAACTGTTAGAGCTGCTTGCGTAGATTTATGTGAACAAAGAATATCCAAAACAGGTAATTTAATAAGAGCAATTTTAATAAATTCCGGCCATGCTAATGCTTGTACAGGAGACTTTGGCTTAAGAGATTCTTTAAATGCTACAAGCGAGCTAGCACAATTATTGGGTCTAAATGATGACCAAGTATTAATTTGTTCAACTGGCATTATTGGTGTTCCCATTCCTATATCGAATTTAATAAGTAATTTACCTGTCTTGGTTGATAAGTTATCTAATAGTAATTCTAGGGATACCGCAGAAGCAATTTTAACCACTGATCTTACAATTAAAAGATCACTTATTGAGACAGAGATTGAGGGAAGGCGAATCAAGATATTAGGAATTGCAAAGGGATCTGGAATGATTTATCCAAATATGGCTACTATGCTCTCTTTCCTTGTTTGTGATGTGGGAATTGAAAAAAATATTTGGGACTTAATGATAAAAGAAGCTGCTCGAATTTCTTTTAATGCAATATCTGTCGATGGAGATATGAGTACTAATGACTCTTTGATAGCTTTAAATGGAGGTAATAAAATAGATCCTCAGTATTTTCCTATTATTAAAGAAGGAATAAATATTGTTTGTCAAAGACTCGCTAAGGCTATTGCCAGAGACGGAGAAGGTGCAAATTGTTTAATAGAAGTAAAAGTGGATGGTGCAAAGAATGATTTAGATGCATTGAAAATCGCTAGAAAAATAAGTAGTTCGTCTCTTGTTAAAGCAGCAATTCATGGATGTGATCCTAATTGGGGTAGAATAATATCGGCAGCAGGAAGCTCAGGCGTTGATTTTAACTTGAGTGATGTTGATTTATTTATTGGCAAATATCAGATTTTGAATAGTGGTAATTTAATACAACGTGATAAAGAAGAAATATCTCTCTATATCAGTTCAAAAATGAAAGGAAAATATCTTGTTTCAGATACAGTAGAAATAATAATAAATTTAAATAGTGGGTTAGGAACGGGAAGGTCTTGGGGTTGTGATTTATCAAAAAGATATGTTGAGATAAATAGCGAATATACTACATAGCTTCGGGTCGATTGCAGCACAAACGATTTAAAGGAATGATAAAACTATATAATTTTAATCGGACACTAGATTCCAATGAAAATAATTTTTAAAATTAACAACTTACAAAAATATTATTTGAAAGATTAATCACTATGAAATTTGTATTTTGAAGATAATCAACGGTTGTTTGGTTAGTGCCTCTCATTTTATTATTTTTATAGTTTCAAAAAATCTAGAGGAATGATTTGATTTATATCAAGGAATAATATTGTTCCCGCTCCGAGAAGTGCTCCAAAAAAACCAGTTAAAAAATAAGTCGATAATTGCAAACCGCTCACTGAAGAGTCTGCACTATTCTCTTTTGGTACTTTATCAACAATTTTTAGGCGCTGAGTGGCATTTGGTTGCTTGAGCTGTTGGTGTCGGATAAGGGCTTCGAAATCAGGCATGATACTTGAGATGCTATAGAACAATAAGCAGACCAACCCGTCATTCTGCGGGGGTCTGATCTGCCTAAATCATCTACTGCTTCATAAACTGCATTACCTGATGCCTCTGCTTTATCGAATGCTGATAATAGCGGTATAAATCCATCAAAAACTTCCAGCCCAAATTTTTCAAGAGCTTCTCTAGCTTGAAAGGCGGCCTTTTGCTTCCTTGCATCAACTTTTACAATTAATACTGCGTGATTTACTTTTAGAGTATTTAATAAATTTGCTAATTCAACTGTTAATTCTACGGATCTTGCTTTAGGAGTAGTTGGTATTATGACTAAGTCAGATCCATAAGCCAAGTGTTTTAATTCTTCTTCATCGCTACTTGCTTGGCCATCTGTAATAACAATATCTGAACCTCTAGATGCTTTAGCTGCCGCACTTACGGGGAAAACAGGAAAAGGTAAATTTCCTCTTGAGGCATAAGCTAAGGCTGATCTGTTTTTGTCTGCATCAACAATACAAACATTTTTGCCCTGACTATTCCAAACACTTGCTAAGTGAATACTGGTGCATGTTTTTGCAACACCCCCTTTTTGGCCGCAAACAGTAATAAACAATGATTTTAATATTTTTCCTACTTTGGGCAATATTTGCTTATTGTCAAGTGAAAAACATATAAAAATTATAAATAATGAAAATTAAAATAATTTTTTTGTTAAGTTAATTAATGGAGTAGAAAGGATTGTATTGAAAAAAAAAATTGGCTTAGGTACTTGGTCATGGGGCAATAAATTTTTTTGGAACTATAAAGTTAGTTCTGATGAAGAATTATTTGAGACTTTTTCTGAGGCGTTAAATCAGGGATTTTCATTTATTGATACTGCTGATTCTTACGGGACTGGAAGTTTATCTGGAAGGAGTGAAAAATTAATAGGTCAGTTTTTGCAAAGAGTAATTAAGGCTAAAAAAAACAATATTCAAATCGCTACAAAATTAGCGCCTTATCCTTGGAGGATAGGAAGACAAGGGTTTAGTAAACCTTTTAAGAAAAGTTTGAATAGACTTAATAATCAATTAGATATTGTTCAGCTCCATTGGTCGACTGAAAAATATAATCCTTGGCAGGATTTTCAGCTATTACATAATTTATGTGATCTAATTGATGAAGGATTTCAATTTCAGATAGGTTTATCTAATATTGGGCCTAAAAGATTGTTAAAAATAATACATTTTTTAAAAGATAAAAATAAAAGAGTTAGTAGTGTTCAAGTGCAGTTCTCTTTACTTTCGCCAAATAATGAGAAACAAAAACATATAAAAAAAATTTGCGACCAAAATAAAATTGATTTTCTTGCTTATAGCCCCTTGGCTTTTGGTATTCTTTGTCAAGATCCTTCAATAACTGATACGGGCAAAAGATCTTTATTGAGAAATTTTATTTTTCAAACTTATAGTAAACCAACATTGGAGTTGAGAAATGTTATGAAGGAAATTTCTAATGCAAGATCAGCTTCGTTAGCGCAAGTTGCTTTAAATTGGTGTTTTTATCAAGGGGTTATACCAATTGTTGGCTTACGCAAAAAAAAACAAGTCTTAGATATTTGTAATGTCTTTAAGTGGGATTTAACTCAGAGAGAATTTGAGATGCTAGAAACAGCCTCGAAAAGTTGCGTTAAAAAATTGCCAGATAATCCATTTTCAAGTTTATAAATATTTGATTATTTTGCTGAAATATTTTTTTCGCTTCTAACAGAGGATGTATTCCATAGCTCAGATGGAAATTTTTCTCCAGTAAATCTAATAACTTTAGGATTTAAATTAACCAATAAATCATTTATATTTTTGCTAGAACTCATTTGATAATAAAATTTTTTAATAGATTAAAAGAATTTCTAATTAATACTCTCAGTATTTATACCTAGATCTTTACATAAATACTCTTTAATACACCTTTTTGAAGCAATGATTACATGAATTAACAATATTGTTTACCCTCGCTTAATTTTTGTTTTAGAAATAAAAGAGCCCTTCCAGGCTCTATGCATCATTTGGTTTATAAGGCTGATATAACCCCATCTCCTTATAATCAAGCCGCAACTGGTGCAGTTTGACGGGAGAAACTAACGATTTTGTTAGCGTTTATGTTTTTGCTCATGCCGAGCAGGCTTCAGTCATCTTCCTTATACCCCGTCGAAACCATTGCAACCCCAAAACAAGTGGAGCTGAGCGGAATCGAACCGCTGTCCGAAATACCGGTTGAGATCACCTAGTCCAGTTGGACATTTATATTCTGACAGGCAAAATAAATATTGGATAGATATTTGCATATTTTTACAAATGTTATGAATGTTGTTGCATCATCTCCTGAAGGATTAGAAAAATTTTTAGCAAAAGAAATTTCTGATTTTGGTGGAAAAGAAATAGAAATTTTTAAAAGAAGTGTTTCTTTTAAGTGTGATTTAGCAGTATTTTATAGACTTCATTTCTATTCGCGGATTGCTTTTCGTTTTTACAGAGAGGTTGCACGTTTTCCTTGCTCAGATAAAAATAGCTTATATAAAGGGGTTCAATCTTCTTTTGATTGGATAAAATGGCTTCCAGCTGATAAGAGTTTTTGTGTTCAGGTTACTGGAAAAAATTTTTTTCTAAGACATACTCATTTCACCGCTTTGCAAGTTAAAAATGCAATTATTGATTTGCAAAAAAAATGTTTAGGTTCTAGATCTGATATTTCTCTGAAAAATCCTTATTTAATAATTCATTTGCACCTTAATAATGAAGAAGCAATTCTAAGCTTACAAAGTACTGTTGATAGCTTACATAAGCGAGGATATCGTCCTCTCATGGCGGATGCTCCCCTTAAAGAGAATTTAGCTGCTGGACTTATCCAAATAACTGAATGGGAAGGTAAAACACCGTTAGTAGATATTATGTGTGGATCAGGGACCTTATTAATTGAAGCTATTTCTCAGAATTTAAAAATCCCAAACATTACTAAAAAGAATTATCTTTTTGAAAATTGGATTGATTTTAATAATGATATTTTTATCTCAGAAAAATTAAAATTGAAGAATAATAATCTGAGTAAATTCGAGATATCTAAGGTAATCGGATGCGAAATTAATATTGATGTATTTGAACAAGCTAAAAAGAATATCTCTTTAGCGGGTCTAGAGAATTTTATTGAAATGCATAATACTGATTTTATTAATTTAGTGATTAATGAGGAGCCAGGAGTTATATTGTGTAATCCTCCTTATGGTAGGCGAATTGGTCATGAACAAGAATT
This sequence comes from uncultured Prochlorococcus sp., assembly GCA_902627325.1. Classification (GTDB taxonomy): domain Bacteria; phylum Cyanobacteriota; class Cyanobacteriia; order PCC-6307; family Cyanobiaceae; genus Prochlorococcus_A. The sequence continues at coordinate 13,172 of CACOIM010000016.1, forward strand.
AATTGATTTATATGCTCAATTAGGAGAATTCTTAAAGCAGAATTTTTCCGGTTGGACTTTATGGTTGTTAAGCGGCAACTCAAAACTTACAAAATTTTTAAAGATGAAAGCAAGCTTAAAAATACCTATAAATAACGGAGGAATAGATTGTAGATGGATTAAATATTTAATTAATTAATAAATTTTATTTTTTTCCTAAAACAGCTTTAGTAGTTTTACCTAATCCTTCTAAAGTCTGAGGAAGGTAAGGACCTTTAACAAGTTTGCCGCCAAGTTTTAGATTTATTCCTGCTAGAAATAAATCAATAGCAATAATTAGTAATAAATTGTATTGAGGCTCCCATGAATTGAACTTATCAAGAAAAAGATAACAAATTAAATGAAAGGTTATTAAAACAATAAATAACAAAATTGCTCCAATAGTAATAAATATTCCTCCACTTATTAATCGTCTCTTCTCTCTGTCAACTTCTTGAAGAGCAATTCTTACATGTAAGTCCATTACGGAACTTGCAATAGCTGATAGTCTTGAGGCAGTGCCAGAAAAATTTTTATTCTTTGATTTATCCATCACTTTTTCCCATTTGAGATAATGCTTCCAATTAAAACGCCAATGCCTGCTGCTATGGCTATTGATAATATAGGTTTTTCCCTAATCGGACTTTCAATTTTTGGCCTTAATGTTTTATTTAATTCATCAAGTAATTCTTCTAATTGACTTTCAATAGGTTCAATATGCTCTCCTATTTCCCAATTGTTGGCTTGAATAGAATCTATTATGTCAAATAATTGTTCTTTTATACCTGCAGAGGATTTTCCTGTATGAGTTGATATTATACTTACTAAATCTTCAATTTTTCCTTTAGAAGCTTCAATAGTTTGCTTGGCGAGAGAAGGCCATCTCTCTTGTATTAAAGGTATTAAGTTATCAAGCTTTTCATGCAACCATTGATCTGAAGGATTTTCTATCTCATTATCCGCATTATTTTCTTTAGTTTCATTGATATCTCTTGGAGGATGAAAAGTTTCCATTAATCCAATTTAATTTATCTTTACATTAGTCCCTATTAACTAAATTTGAAACCCTTTTATTTATGTTTCCATGAAACAAAAACTAAAAACATATAAAATTTTATTTACATTTCAAGTATCTTTTTTCTTTGTGTAATAAGGTTTTGTTAAGCTTACTTTGTTTTTAAATCTAATTCTTTATCATGGATATCACTTTTTCGACTCTTTTTTTTGCTTCAAGAACAATACCAACTGATTTTGGTTTGATAGCTGCTGCAATAGCTGGGGCTGGGAGTCTTATATTAATTGCCTTAAGATTCGTTCCTGATGCAGGTAATTAAGTTATCAGAGATAATTAATGTTATAAAATTTTGAGGGAAAATATTAAAAATTTGTTTATAGAAAAGTTACATAATGAATAGATGGACTTTGCTTAAGCATGAAAAAACAATTAATGAAATATTAGATTTTCACTATGATTTTTTACTTGAGAATGGAGAAGATTGTAAGACTTGGAAATTGCTAATTTTGCCAGAGCTTGATGGGCCATCAGTTAAAATCTTAAAACATTCAAATCACCGTTTAATTTGGTTAACAATAGAAAATAAGCTCTTAACAGATGGTAGAGGTTACGTGCAAAGGGTTGATAATGGAACTTTTAAAGCACTTGGAGCTGATATCAATAGTAATAACTTTTCGATAATACTTAAAGGTAATTATTTAAACGGATTATTTATAAAAAATGCTAATTTATGTCAGCTAATTTCTTTAAATCAGTGAATAAATATATTAATCTTAATATTTCTATTGAGATTTCTCATAAATTCGTTATTCTTACTTAGCTATTGAGACTTACGATTGGTACACATCAATCAAGTCGAGTTTGAAAATTTTAAGTCTTTTGGTGGAAATGTTAATGTTCCATTAGAAGAGGGTTTTACTGTAGTTACTGGTCCTAATGGTTCAGGGAAAAGTAATATTCTTGATGGCATTTTGTTTTGTTTAGGATTAGCCAGTAGCAGAGGTATGAGGGCGGAAAGATTGCCTGATTTGATAAATACAGCAAAAGTAAAAGAGGGTAAGTCTTCTGAGACATCAGTCTCGGTTAAATTTGATATTAGTGATTGGTCTCCAAGGGAGGATACAAAAGATTTAGATATTAATGAGGATGAATTATCATTTTCTAAGGGACAACAGGAATGGACTGTATCCAGAAAATTGAGATTAATGCCTGGAGGCTCTTATGCCTCCACTTACTCATCAGATGGTAAATGTTGTACATTGCAGCAAATTCAGAAACTTTTAAGGGATATCAGAGTCGATCCTGAGGGTAGTAATGTCGTTATGCAAGGTGATGTTACTAGGATCGTATCAATGAGTAATAAAGAACGAAGAAATTTAATTGATGAACTTGCTGGGGTTGCATTATTTGATAGCAGAATAGAACAAACACATTTAAAACTTAATGATGTTTATGAAAGACAGGAAAGATGTGAAATCCTCAAGAATGAATTGGAATCTAATAAATTAAAGCTTGAAAAAGAATGTCAAAAAGCAAAAAAATATAAGACCCTTAAAGAAAAATTAAGTAATTTAAATGAAATTAAAAAAGTTTTTTTATATGATGATCAATTGAAGAGGTTAGAGGTTATTGGTCAAAAGAAAATAGATTATGAAAATAAACAAAATATTTTAAAAAAGAACTTGAAGTTACTAGAAAAAGAAATAGAAGTTTTGATTAATGCATTAAAAGTAGTAGTTGCAGATCTCAAAGAAAAAGGTGAAGAGGAATTGATTCAAGTTAATTCTGAGATTGGAAGTATTAATACAAATTTAAGAGAATTAGAAAGATTATCTGAGCTTAATAAAAATGAAGGTCTGAAATTAAAGGAAAATAGAGATAAAATTGCAATAACTAAAAGAAATATTGAGATTGATAAGAGAAATTTAAAAAGTTTTGATGAGAATAAATTA
>CACOIM010000017.1 GCA_902627325.1 uncultured Prochlorococcus sp.
GGAGGAAGAACAGAAAGTTATAGAGATGACAAGGGAAATTATAGATCTAGATGGATTCCTTATGAGCACGCTATTGGAGTTCCTCATGATGTGCCAGTTTTAGGTTATCGAGTAAATACTTGTGACAGGCTAAGGTTATGGAGAGCTGATGCAACTGAAAGTTTCGACTTTTATGCTTTCAATATTGGTGATTATTACGGTGCAGTCGAAGAAAAAGTGGCTTCTGAAACTCTCTCAAAGGTACTATATCCAAACGATGGTACTGATGAAGGGAGAAGATTGAGGTTAAAGCAACAACATTTCTTTGTAAGCTGCTCATTACAAGATATGCTGAGAAGTCTTGAAAAAAGGGCAATCGCCATAACCGATTTTCCAAAACACTGGACAGTACAATTAAATGATACTCATCCAGCAATAGCAGTAGCTGAACTAATGAGATTATTATTGATCAATATCATATAGGTTGGGATAAAGCATGGAATATAACTACGCAATCAGTTGCATATACTAACCATACATTGCTTCCTGAAGCACTCGAAAAATGGGACTTACATCTATTTAATGATCTTTTACCCCGCCACCTGGAAATTATTTATGAAATAAACTGGCGATTTTTACAGCAATTAAGACTTCGCTATCCAGGTGATGACAAAATTCTTAGGAAATTATCTATTATCGACGAAGATGGCTCTAAATCTGTCAGAATGGCTCATTTAGCGACTATTGGGGCTCATCATATAAATGGAGTTGCTGCTCTTCACTCAGATTTAATAAAAAGACAATTACTGCCTGAGTTCGCAGAATTATGGCCTGAGAAGTTTACAAATGTTACCAATGGAGTTACACCCAGAAGATGGGTAGCATTAGCTAATCCAGGCTTGGCTGATCTTTTGGACAAAGAAATCGGTTCCAGTTGGATTACGGATATGAAGCAGATGGAAAATTTAGAAAAGAAACAAAATGATTTGAATTTTCTTGAAAAATTCCAAGAGACAAAATTACTTGGGAAACGTAAATTATCTAATTACATCCATACGAAAACAGGAATACTTGTAGATCCTGCAAGTCTATTTGATGTTCAAGTTAAAAGAATACATCAATACAAAAGGCAACATCTAAATGCACTACAAATAATAGCTCAATACATAAGAATCAAAAATGGGACTAGCGAAACTAAAGCTCCTAGAACAATAATCTTTGGAGGCAAAGCTGCTCCTGGTTATTTTATGGCCAAATTAATGATCAGATTTATTAATGGTATTGCAGATGTAGTTAACTCTGATCCTGATATGGATGGTTTATTAAGAGTAGTCTTTTTACCAGACTATAATGTAAAACTTGGCGAAATAGTTTATCCTGCTACTGATTTGTCAGAACAAATTTCTACTGCTGGTAAAGAAGCATCTGGTACCGGCAATATGAAATTTGCCATGAATGGTGCACTAACAATAGGTACTCTTGATGGAGCAAATGTTGAATTAAGAGAATTAGTAAAACCTGAAAACTTTTTCTTATTCGGAAAAACTGAAAGCGAAATAATGAAATTAAAAAACAAAGGGTATAGTCCACAAAGTTTCATTAAAAATTCTGATGAATTAAAAGAAGTTCTTAGACTCATAGAAATTGGACATTTTAGTAATGGAGATAAAGAATTATTTAAGCCTTTACTAAATAGCCTAAAAGGCTTAGACCCATTTTTTGTTATGGCAGATTTTGATGATTATTTAAATACACAAGATATCGTTAGTAAAGCATGGAATGATAAAAAGACGTGGAACAAAATGGCATTGTTAAATACTGCTAGGTCAGGTTACTTTTCTTCTGATAGAGCTATCAAAGAGTACTGCAAATCAATCTGGAAAGTTGTTCCAATGCCAGTTGACATTACATGCGATATTGAAGAATTTACAAATTAATTCTTTTTTTCAGGAGAATCCGGTGTTTGATGAAATAATCTATTTAAAATTAATCTATCGATATTAAGTGGGTCAGGAGCTATTTCACCGGCTATCTCTCTAAATTTAGTCTCAATTTTCTCAGAAACTTTTATATCAAAGATGCGTTCCATTAAGGCTTCTATAGAGTACAAATATGCATTAATGTTTTCAAGTTCATTTATAGCGTCTTCAAGTTCTTCATTTGTAAAGACATTGCAAGTTTCAAGAGAAGTATCTTCATTATCATCATTGTCAGCTAATCTTTTTTGTAATTCGTCTGTTACTTTGCCGCAAAGAGTTCTAAAGGATTGAATCGATGCCCAATTAAGTTCCTGTTGCTGTTTAAGAGTAGGAAATTCTCTTATTAATCGATCATGCTCTCTGTAGAATCTTTGACAATCAGAGCATTGGCATGGTTCTTCTGTCACAAGAAATATTTAAAACTATTTATATAATCGCATTAATTATGCACTTATAGTTGGACCATCCAATAAATCTTCATTTTCATCTAGAGAATCAGGGCTTTCTGGTAATGGGATTTCGATACTAGTAACTAAATTGATAACATCTCTTAAACGCATCGAATCTGCAAACCAACCCATTGCTTGTTCTGCGTCTCCACGCTTTTCAGCATCGTTTGCTTGATCTTCATGCGCTTCTGCTAACAAAGCTAGCCAACAAAGACATCTTGCTTGAACAATAGACAGATCTAAATCATTAGGTTGAGATTTTGCGATACGTTCATGTTCTTGTTGAACCAAGAGTTTTAAACGCATATCGTGTAGCTTAGCCATAAAAGCTTAATTACTATTTATACGCTAGCTAGAGAGTGACAAGTTTGCACACATACTAAATATAGTTTAGTAACTTTTACGGGACTGGAGGGATTTGAACCCACGACCTACGGTTTAGGAAACCGTTGCTCTATCCTACTGAGCTACAGCCCCATTAGATGTTTTTTTTAATAATAGGCATTATGCTTAATAAAAGCAGGAGAGGTAATCGCAAAAGAGTTTTATTTTGGAAACAAAATAAAACTCTTTTGAGGAAAGTCCGGGCTCCCACATGGTCAGGCTTGCTGGGTAATTCCCAGTGCGGGAAACCGCGAGGATAGTGCCACAGAAACATACCGCCTAATGCATAAGAGCATGGTAAGGGTGCAAAGGTGCGGTAAGAGCGCACCAGTAATATCGAGAGGTATTAGCTAGGTAAACCCCGGCTGGGTGCAAGGCTAAGAAGAATTTATGACCATTATCAATTCTTCTTTTAAGCGCCGCTCGAGGCTGAGAAGCAATTCCAGTCCTAGATAGATGATTACCCACCTTTATCCAAAGGTGAACAGAACCCGGCTTATGACCTGCTTTTACTTTAAAATTTTATAATTAATAGAAGTTTGACTTTATGGATAAGAAGAGAGTTGCTGATATAGTTAATTTTTTAAAATCTTTAAAAATTAATTCAGATAAATTTGATCAAATTTTAGATAAAAATAATTTAGAGAAACTAAGAATAATTAATGAAGCTTTAACACACTCATCAATGAAGAAGGAAATTAATCATGAAAAATTAGAATTTTTTGGAGATGCTGTTTTAAGGCTATCTGCTTCTGAGTTTATTGAAAATAATTTCCAAGAGATGAACGTTGGTAAAAGATCTGAACTAAGAGCACAAATTGTTAGTGATGAATGGTTAGCAAAATTCGGAAAAAAAATCCATTTAGAGCAAGTAATAATTGTTGGGCCAAAGGCTCTGGGAGATACTTTCTCAAAAGATACAATTATCGCAGAAATCACTGAGGCTCTTATTGGAGCCTTTTATAAATGCTTTAGCTCATTAAAAGAAATCAATTTATGGCTAGATCAATACTGGCTAAAAGATTCGAAAATAATACTTGATGCACCGCACAAGTTTAACGCAAAATCTAAATTGCAAGAATGGTGTCAAAGTAAATATATAAATCTACCAATTTATAAAATCATTGAAACTTCAAAAACCCATGGTGATCAAAAAAGATTTTATTGTGAGCTTTTCATCGAAGGTAAACTATACGCCACTTCCTATGGCCAATCTCATAAAAAAGCCGAGAAGATTGCCGCCTCAAAAGCAATTGAAGCCATAATGAAATTCAATATTAATTAATTTAAATTAATTCCAAATGTTTTAAAGAAAAAGTTATAAGCTTATCCCAGTTCCCCCCTTCAAAAAGTACTGCAGCTTGCTTTCTAGTTACTCTTTGAACAAAACCTTTATATCCTTTATAAATAGAATTCTCATCTTTAACTTTTACTATAGAGCCAGGTAGTATTGGTTTGGAAGTCTTTTCCATGGTATTTTAAATTCAATTTATAGACATAATATGATAGCAAATGAGGATTGGTTAGTGATTGGTATTATTACTTCTTCTCATGGAGTAGCTGGAAAATTAAATATTAAATCCTTAAGTGATTTTGAAGAAAGGTTTACCCAACCAGGTGAAAGATGGATACAAAAAAATGATGAAGAGCCTATGCTTTGCAAACTTACATCGGGTTTTCAAAAACCTGGCAAAGAGTCATTTATTATTTCTTTAGATGGTGTGAAAGACAGAAATGAAGCTGATAAACTAAAACAATACAAACTACTCGTTAAAAGTAATGATATTCCCAAACTGAAGGATAATGAATTTCATATTAATCAATTACTAGATTTAGATGTTAAATTATCTTTTAATAACGAATTAAGAGTTGTGGGGAAAGTAGTTGATTTAATTACAGAAAATAATAATCTAATTGTTGTAAAATTAAGTAAAAATAATAAAAATGTCTTAATTCCTTTTGTAAAGGAAATTGTGACAACCATAGATGAAAAAAACAACTTTTTAATTATTGATCCTCCAAAAGGTCTATTAGATCTCTAAACTTGTGATTTTTCACAAAAGACTAAGTTTTACTCCACAGTAACGCTTTTAGCGAGGTTTCTTGGTTGATCAACATCAAGACCCCTATGAGCTGCTATATGATAGCTCAACAGTTGCATTGGGACGAGTGTCAATAGGGGCGATATCCATTCATCTATTAATGGTAGCGGTATTAAATAATCAAAAATTTCGGTACCATCACATTTTGGGGCAATTCCCACAAGATAAGAATCTCTTGCTTTAGCTTCTTGTGCGTTACTTAAAACTTTTTCAAATACATTGCCATGAGTGGCAATTGAAATAACTGGGACTTTTTTTTCTAACAAAGCGATTGGTCCATGTTTCATTTCTCCAGCCGGATAACCTGCCGCATGAATGTAACTTATCTCCTTTAATTTGAGAGCTCCTTCTAAGGCGATCGGATAGTTGATACCCCTTCCAAGAAAAATCACATCTTTAATATTTGAAAACTTATGAGCTAATTCCTCAGAAATTTTATTATGGCTAATGATTAAATCCTCTAGAAGTGAAGGAACTTTAATTAAATTTGAAATCATCTGATCAATCTCCTCCCGCGTTTTACTTTTTCTTATTTGTGCAAAAGTGATTGCAAGACCATAAAAAGACAATAATTGACCAAAAAAAGTTTTTGTCGCTGCAACTCCAATTTCTATACCTGCTGATATATCTATCACATTTGGAATAAGTCTTGCGATTGAGCTATCTTTTCTATTTGTTATGGCAATAAGATTTGGTTGATAGGATTCTTTCCCAGAAGATTGCCTCCTCTTGATTTCCATATTTAAAGCGGCAAGAGTATCAGCTGTCTCACCAGATTGGGTCACACCAATAGTAAGGATATTAGGTGACAAAGGTGGAGGGAAATATCTAAATTCACTTGCATAAAAAACATTTGTCGATATACCTGCGTACTGTTCAAGTAAGTAGCTCCCGATCAGAGCCGCATGCCTACTTGTCCCACATGCAAGAATCTGTATTTGATCTATATTTTGTAGAAATTTAATATCAAATGAATAATTTATAGATGTAAATGAAGAAATATCCTCTCCCAAAAATTGCTTTATCCAATTTTTTGCAATCTGAGGTTGATCATATATTTCTTTTAACATGTAGTGTTTAAAATGCTTTTTATCAACAATTTGTTCTGATAATTTTAAAGAGATTGGATTCCTATATTGTCTTTCATTTTCTGAATTAAAAATTTCAATACCTAGAGGAGTTAACAAAGCTATCTCTTCATCTTCCATAGGCAGAATAGTATTTGTAATATTTGTAATTGCAGGAGTGTCGCTAGCACAAATAAATTCCCCTTCACCTAAACCAATAATTAATGGTGCCTGATTTCGTGCAACTACTAGTGAATCTGGAGAACCAGACCAAATAACTGCAAGTGCAAAAGCACCTTCAAGATCAGTAATTACATTCCTTACAGCAATAAGTAAGGTGGATCCACTATTCTCTAGATTAAGTTTACTAAGGTTGTTTAATTCTCTTTGTACTAAATGGGGTATCACCTCAGTATCAGTTTCTGAAGTGAAAACGACACCCTCAGATTCTAATCTTGTTTTTAATTCTAAATAATTTTCTATAATTCCATTCTGAACAACGGCAACTTGTTCATTCGAATCAAAATGAGGGTGTGCATTTCTTACGACTGGTTTTCCGTGAGTTGCCCAGCGTGTATGGCCTATACCTAATGAGCCAGAAATAATCTTTTTATCTAATTTATTCTTAAGATTTTTTAGTTTCCCTTCAGATTTATAGCTAATTATTTTTTTATTCTCTGAATCCATTACTGCTATCCCTGCCGAGTCATAACCTCTATATTCAAGCTTTTCTAAACCCTGAATGAGTAGTGGCAAAGCTTTTTTATAACCAGTAACTGCAATTATTCCACACATAATTTTTTTATTTTTAACTTAATTGAAATATATTGATAAAAATTAAAATGTGGACTGTATTAAAACTGCACTAATAGATTTAATATGCTAATCCCATACTTCTAGAAGTCTCATCTCCTAAATATACTCTAATACTTAAGAAATCAGTAGGACAAGCTGTTTCACACCTTTTACAACCTACACAATCCTCAGTCCTAGGAGATGAAGCTATCTGACCTGCTTTACAACCATCCCATGGAACCATTTCTAAAACATCTAGAGGACACGCTCTCACACATTGGGTACAACCAATGCATGTATCATAAATTTTTACTGCGTGTGACATTATGCTATTAGTCTTTGAAAACCTTTAATAATACTATTGTCTAATAAACAAAAACATGCCCTTTAACAAGAATAGTGTCGTAAATCTTAACCGCGTGTTACATAAAAATTTGCCCAAGCAACCGTTTTTTTATAAAATTACTAACAATCAAACAAGATATTTAAGATTTACTTCACTCTTGTTAACTCAAGGTCATACAATCTTAAAGACTAATTCTGTTTATTTAATAACTATGACTCAAGAAGAAATTTTCCAAAAAGTCCAAGCAATTGTTGCGGAACAACTAAGTGTAGATTCAGGTGAAGTCAAATCTGGTTCAAACTTTCAAAATGATCTAGGAGCCGATTCCTTGGATACTGTTGAATTAGTAATGGCTTTAGAGGAGGCTTTTGATATTGAAATCCCTGATGAAGCAGCAGAAGGTATCGCTACAGTTGGAGATGCTGTTAAATTTATTGAAGAGAAAAAAGGTTAATCTAGGATGGAAAATTTCCATCGAGTAGTTGTTACTGGAATTGGAGCAGTCACGCCAATTGGTAATAACATAGAAGAGTATTTACTCGGTCTTCAAAAAGGTGCGAATGGAGTTTCAAACATATCTTTATTCGACGCGCAACAGCATCCATGTAAATTCGCAGCAGAGGTTAAGAATCTTCAACTTGAAAATTTCATTGAGCCAAAAGAATCAAAAAGGTGGGATAGATTTTCTCAATTTGGAGTCATTGCAGCTAAGCAAGCCTTTCAAGATTCCGGATTAGAAATTAATGAAACAAATGCCTCCAGAATAGGAGTAATTATTGGCTCTGGTGTCGGTGGATTATTAACGATGGAAACTCAAGCGCAAACTCTAAGCCATAGAGGACCAAAGAGAGTTAGTCCTTTTACAGTTCCCATGATGATCCCCAACATGGCGACTGGCTTAGCCGCAATAGCATTAGGTGCTAAAGGTCCAAGTTCATCAGTCTCAACAGCTTGTGCAGCAGGATCTAATGCTATTGGAGATTCATTTAGGCTCCTGCAATTAGGTAAAGCAGATGTGATGATTTGTGGGGGCGCCGAAGCAAGCATCACCCCACTTGGTGTTGCTGGTTTTGCAAGTGCTAAAGCACTTTCATTTAGAAACGATAGCCCTGACACTGCGAGCAGACCTTTTGATGCTGAAAGAGATGGATTTGTAATCGGAGAAGGATCAGGCATCCTAATATTGGAAACTCTTGAGCATGCAAAAAATAGAGATGCAAAAATATATGCTGAGATAGTAGGCTACGGAACAACTTGTGACGCACATCATATAACCTCTCCTTCCCCTGGAGGTACTGGAGGAGCTGCAGCGATTAATCTTGCATTAGAAGATGCTTCTTTAGAAGTTGATAAAGTTGATTATATTAATGCCCATGGCACTAGTACTTCAGCAAACGATAAGAATGAAACATCAGCAATTAAATCAATTTTTAAAGACAGATCTTACCTCATTCCTGTAAGCTCTACTAAGTCGATGACTGGTCATCTATTAGGAGGCTCTGGAGGAATAGAAGCTGTCGCTTGTATACTCTCTTTGACACATAATTTTATCCCTCCTACAATTAACTACGTTAATCAAGATCCAGATTGTGATCTTGATTATGTACCAAATATTGCTAGAGATGCTCAAATAAGAGCTGCTCTTTCAAATTCCTTTGGCTTTGGTGGTCACAATGTTTGTCTAGCTTTTAGTAAACTTACTTGACAGAAACGAAGCCTTTCTATTCAACTTACCTCAATTAAAACAATGGTCTCTGCAACCGTTTCATTAGAATCCCTCTGTGTTAATAGTATAAGAATGCTGGCTGTAGATGCAGTTAATAAATCTAATAGTGGTCATCCCGGTCTCCCAATGGGCTGTGCTCCTATGGGATATGCCTTGTGGCATAACATAATGAACCATAATCCAAATAATCCCAAATGGTTTAATAGAGATCGCTTCGTATTATCAGCTGGGCATGGATGTATGTTGCAATATTCTTTATTACATCTAACAGGATATAAATCAGTAACTATCGATGATATTAAGGAATTTAGACAGTGGGGCTCAAGGACACCTGGCCATCCTGAAACTTTTGAAACTGATGGTGTAGAGGTAACTACTGGCCCACTTGGAGCTGGCATATCAAATGCAGTAGGTTTAGCAATCGCTGAATCACACCTCGCTGCAAAATTTAATAAACCCAATTTTGATATCGTTGATCATTACACATACGTAATAATGGGTGATGGCTGTAACCAAGAGGGAATTGCTTCTGAAGCATGCTCTTTAGCAGGGCACCTTAAGCTTGGAAAATTAATAGCTTTGTATGATGATAATCAGATAACTATTGACGGGAGAACAGATGTTTCTTTTACAGAAGATGTTTTAAAAAGATATGAAGCATATGGATGGCATGTCCAACATATAGAGGATGGTAATCATGATATTCAAGGAATAACTAAAGCTATTCAGGCTGCAAAATTAGTTACTGACAAACCCTCAATTATTAAAATTTCCACAACAATTGGATATGGATCTCCTAACAAATCTGATACTGCAGGTATTCATGGGGCTGCCATAGGACAAGAGGAAGCAGAATTAACAAGAGATTTCCTTAATTGGAAATATCCACCATTTGAGATACCAAATGAAGTTTATGAACATTTCAGGCAAGCAATAACAAAAGGCGAGGCAACTGAAAATAATTGGAATCAAAAATTTGATGAATATAAAAAATCATTTCCAGCAGAAGGCAAAGAATTATCCAGAATGTTAATTGGGGAATTACCAGATAACTGGGATAAGGATTTACCTTCTTATACTCCATCAGATAAGGGTTTGGCTACTAGAAAACATTCTCAGATCTGTTTGGGTTCTCTTGGACCAAATCTCCCCGAATTAATAGGTGGATCTGCTGACCTTACTCACTCTAACTACACTGATATAAAAGGTGAAAGTGGATCTTTTCAAGCTCACTCTCCTGAAAAAAGATACTTACATTTTGGAGTTAGGGAGCATGCGATGGCAGCTATATTGAATGGAATTGCTTACCACAATAGTGGTCTAATTCCTTACGGAGGAACCTTTTTAGTTTTTGCAGATTATATGAGAGGTTCAATGAGATTATCAGCTCTAAGTGGATTGGGAGTAATTTATGTCTTAACTCATGACTCCATTGGGGTAGGAGAAGACGGACCAACTCATCAGCCTGTTGAAACCATCCCTTCTCTAAGAGCCATGCCTAATATGCTTGTTCTCAGGCCTGGTGATGGTAATGAAACGAGTGGAGCATACAAAATTGCCATTGAAAATAGGAATAGACCATCTGCTTTATGTTTAAGCCGCCAAGGAATGCCGAATCAAGAAAATACATCCATAGATAAAGTTGCATTAGGTGGATATATCGTTTCTGATTGCGAAGGGACTCCAGATATAATTTTTATAGGTACAGGAAGTGAACTTAACCTTTGCATTTTAGCAAGCAAGGAATTATCTTCTTTAGGTAAAAAAACTAGAGTGGTTTCAATGCCTTGTGTTGAGCTTTTCGAAGAACAAGATTCATCATATAAAGAAAAGGTTCTACCAAGTAATGTAAAAAAACGAGTTGTAGTAGAAGCTGCTCATTCCTTTGGATGGCATAAATATGTTGGTCTAGATGGAGCATGCATCACTATGGACAGATTCGGAGCCTCTGCACCTGGAGGAAAATGTCTTGAAAGTTTTGGTTTTACTGTTGAAAATGTTGTAAGTAAAGCAAAAGAAATTTTATAAGTATATTACTTAGAAGAGCTATTACTATGACACTCCGTTAGCTTATTATTTAATTCATCAAGTGTTTCGTCCGTGATTTTTGAATTCATAGGACAGTGCTTTGGACCACACATTGAGCAAAACTCTGCTTTTTTAAATATTTCTTCAGGTAGTGTTTCATCATGAAATTGTTTTGCTCTCTCTGGATCAAGTGATAATTCAAATTGCTTATTCCAGTCAAAAGTATAACGAGCATGACTCAACTCATCATCTCTATCTCTGACTCCTGGTCTATGTCTAGCAATATCTGCAGCATGTGCTGCAATCTTATATGCTATGAGACCTTCTCTTACATCTTTAGCATTTGGGAGTCCTAGATGCTCTTTAGGCGTTACGTAGCATAACATCGCTGTACCGTACCATCCAGCCATGGCTGCTCCAATTGCACTAGAGATGTGATCATAACCGGGAGAAATATCAGTTACCAAAGGTCCTAAAACGTAGAAAGGTGCTTCTGAGCATTCTTCCATTTGCTTCCTAACATTAAATTCTATTTGATCCATAGGTACATGTCCAGGCCCTTCAACCATAACTTGTACATTATGCTCCCAAGCTCTTTTAGTAAGCTGGCCAAGTGTTTTCAATTCAGCTAACTGAGCTTCATCAGATGCATCATGCAAGCACCCAGGTCTAAGAGAATCTCCGAGAGAAAAAGTACAATCATATTTTTTAAATATTTCACAAATATCATCGAAACGAGTATAAAGTGGATTTTGCTTAAAATGATGTAGCATCCACTGAGCCAAGATACCACCACCTCTACTAACTATTCCTGTAATCCTACCTTTGACTTTTGGTAAATGCTCTATTAGTAGACCTGCATGAATGGTTTGATAATCTACACCTTGTTGGCATTGCTTTTCAATAATGTGTAAAAAATCATCTTCTGTTAAACGAGCAATCGAGCCCTGAACACTTTCAAGGGCTTGATATACCGGTACTGTTCCAATAGGGACTGAAGAGGCATCAATAATAGCTTCTCTAACCTCATCTAAATTAACTCCCCCCGTAGATAAGTCCATGACAGTATCAGCACCATACTTAACTGCAAGATTAAGTTTTTCGACTTCTTCATTAATATTACTTGCATTAGGAGAAGCTCCAATATTGGCATTAACCTTGCATTTTGAAGCAATCCCAATACACATAGGCTCTAAATTTAAATGATTTATATTTGCGGGTATAATTAGCCTTCCTCTCGCAACTTCTTCCATTATTAACGATGCAGGAAGATTTTCTCTCTTTGCAACATATGACATTTCCTCGGTAATCTGACCATCACGTGCGAAATTCATTTGTGTGATATTTTTCCTACCCAAACGTGGTTTTATCCAAGAATTTCTCATAGCTAAAAATTTAAAAGTTTATTACTAAAGTTTGATCAAAATCCACTTTCCTGCGTCAGTTTTAACTGAATCAGGTTCAAAGGGTATGATCTCAGCTTGAAGAATTATGTTCAAGCACCCCTAGCATTAATCCATTAATAGCTATTTTTATAAAATAAAACATCCTAAAAATACTTAAAAATAAAAAAATAAGATTTTATTTATTTTCTTGAAAATTTTTTATTCTATTTA
This sequence comes from uncultured Prochlorococcus sp., assembly GCA_902627325.1. Classification (GTDB taxonomy): domain Bacteria; phylum Cyanobacteriota; class Cyanobacteriia; order PCC-6307; family Cyanobiaceae; genus Prochlorococcus_A. The sequence goes on from CACOIM010000017.1 coordinate 12,472, forward strand.
AAATACGGTATCTATCAGTTTTCCTTCTATATTCTCTTTCAGCTACTAAATACACTCCAATAACCCCAATAGGTATATAAAAATGCTTTCTATTATTCTCCCTAAAAGTAAACCCTAAAATAGCTATTAATATCATTAATGGAGTTATTAAAGTGTAACGGTAATTATTTTTTAACTGCATTATTATCTTTTGCGTTATCTAATCTAATTATAGTATCAGTGATTAACTTAACTGCTACCCTTATTGCCACTTCATCAGGATTAAATTCAGCACTATGTAAAGGAGAAAAATTATCATTTTTGGTTACGCCTAATCTAAACATAGAACCAGGCACATAATCTAGAAATTCGGCAAAATCCTCAGCTCCCATTGAAGGCTTCTGAAGTTCAATGACATTATTATGCCCAAACAAATTTATTGCGGATTCTCTTAACACTCTATTAATTTCTAAATTATTATTTACTGGAGGCGTAATCTTTCTAAATTTTATTACACACTCAGCTCCACAGGTTTTTGCTAAAGAAGAAATTGTTGAATTTAACCATTGACCTATATTGTCAAATAAATCTACATTTGTGCATCTAACTGTTCCAAGAATTATAACTTTTTCAGCAAGTATATTATAAGCTTTGCCTCCATTGATTTTTCCAAAAGTAATCACTAGTGGATCTAAGGCATCTAGTTCTCTAGTGACTGCTTCTTGTATCCCAGAAATAATTCTTGATGCAGCCCAAATAGCATCTATCCCTTCGTAAGGCCTGGCTCCATGTCCAGATTTGCCATTAATCTCAATCGAAAGTTCACCTGCTGCTGCAGTTAAGCTCCCTTCCTTTATACCAACTTTTCCAACTGGTAATTCAGGAAAAACATGAACTCCTATTATTTGCTTTAAATTTTCTGTAGCTCCATCCTCTATCATCCATCTAGCACCACTTGCTATCTCTTCTGCTGGTTGAAATATTATTCTTATTCCAGATTTGAGTTTAAAATCTTTAATTAACTGGGCGACTCCTAAACCAATACTAATATGTAAATCATGACCACAAGCATGCATTACACCATCTAATGTTGATGAAAAATCTAAATTAGTATTTTCATGAATTGGAAGAGCATCCATATCAACCCTCAATCCAAGATACCCATTATCACTTGGACCATATTCAGCAATAATTCCCGTCTTACCAATTGATTCTCTAACATCCCAACCAATATTTCTTAAATAACCAGCTATCAAAATTGCAGTCTGATGTTCTAGACCACTTAGCTCCGGATGAGCATGAATATGTCTCCTAATATCTATAATTTCATCAATAACTAAATCAAGTTTTTTATCTAAATTATCCATATTCATAAAATCACTTTAAAGCAATAAATTTCATCAAATCATTAACAGGAGCTGGAGGCCATCTTCTTACTTCTAGTAGCCAATCCTCTTCCGCATATCGTGGATCTAATTCTAGGACTGCAACCCAATTACTTTCAGCTTCTCCATACTTACCTTTAGACCATGTCAATGCAGTTAAAGCGGCTCTGGCATCTGCGAATGTCGGATATCTCCTTATTAATTTTCTCAATTCTTGCTCAGATTGATTCAAATCACCCAATTCATAATCTGCTAAAGCCAAGCTTGATCTCGCCATTGCAAAACCAGGATTTGTTTTTGCTGCATTATCATATAATTCTCGAGCATTTCCCCAATTATTTAATGAGCCTTCAACATTAGCAAGATTATACATTGCTGAGAAATTATCATTATCTCTTGAGATAACAAAAGAATAGTCATCTTTGGCCTCTAACCAAAGGCCTAATGATTCTTTAGCAATGCCTCTATTGATATAAGGATCTAATTCATTAGAATCTAGAGCGATAGCATTATTTTGATCTTTTATAGCGCCTTTAGGGTCTCCCACCACTAGTTTGACATTACCCCTATTACTCAGTGCCGCAGCGTCATTTGGAAATTTTTCTAAATATTGATTCCATCTCTCTAATGAAATTTCAAATTGACCAATTGAACTTGCACTTAATGCATCTTCAAATAATAATTCTCTATCATCTAGAGAAAAAGCAGAGTTACTTACTAAAAATAAAATTAAAAAAATTGATGTAAATAAGAAATTTTTCATGTTCCACGTAAATTATAATTCAAGTTATTGATTTATATATTTTTCACCATAAGGAGTAAGGATTCTTCCCCGAGATGTTCTAGAGATAAGACCCAAGTGAATTAAATATGGTTCCACTATAAATTCTAACATTGAAGAATCTTCACTTAAAGCTGCAGAAATTGATTCTAATCCAACAGGACCAGAATTATTTTTATATAAGTAATTCAAAAAACTCCTATCGATTTCATCTAAACCTCTATGATCAATTTTTTGATTACTTAAGACTTGTTCGACAATTTCAACAGATACACTATTATTTTTTTCAATAACTTGAGAATAATCTCTTGATCTTTTAAGTAACCTTAATGCGATTCTAGGCGTTCCTCTAGAACACAAAGCTAATCTAAGACTTGCTTCTTCATCGATTACTATATTAATAAGCTTTGAAAAATTAAAAATTATCTTTTGTATATCTTCAGGAGAATAAAGATATATTTTATGACAGATTCCAAATCGATCCCTTAATGGACCGCTAATAGAAGCAAGCTTAGTTGTCGCTCCAATTAATGTAAATTTTGGTAAATTAATTGTCCTACATCTAGTTCCTCTATTCGCTCCAATAGTTAGATCCAATTTAAAATCTTCTAATGCTGGATACAAGATTTCTTCTGTTAAATTACTCAATCTATGAATTTCATCTATAAATAAAATCTCATTTTCTTTAAGTCCTAATAGTAAGCCTACGATATCGCGAGGTCTCTCTAAAGAAGAAGCATTAATTACCTTACATTTAGCATTCATTTCATTAGCTACTATAAGAGCTAATGTTGTCTTGCCTAATCCTGGCTGACCATAAAAAAGTATATGATCTAAGCATTCCCCTCTAAATAAAGAAGCATCAATTGATATTTTTAATGAGGTTTTTAATTTTTCATGGCCAATAAATTCAGTAAACAATTTAGGTCGATTCGAAATAACTTGTGAATCCGATTTATCTTCAGGAATATTTTGAGATTTAACAATCCTTAGCTCTTTTTTTGAGCGAGGAGAATTTGATTCATTTATATTTGAAGAAATTATTGCCATAATGCAAGATTAATAGCTTTTACTCCCTTGAGAAACTTTTTGTAAGATTAAAA
>CACOIM010000018.1 GCA_902627325.1 uncultured Prochlorococcus sp.
TTATTTATTTTTTTAAATTTATTTAATTCATTAACTCCTAGAATCCTATCATTTTCTCCACAAATTGTTTTGATTTTAATATTTTTAAAGTTTTCATAAGTGCCTCCAAAACCTCCACTTTTCGCAAAGCATGCTAAGGAGTTTCTCCACCCTTTACAACCTAAATGTATAGAAGCTATTTGTTCTTCGGCAACACCAACGCTTTGATCAGGTGAAGCAAAAGCTTGGCGACAAAGATTCTTCCTAACTAAGGGTAAACCAAGGAATGCTGCCCCCATTTGATTAAAGGGTCTGGGTATTTTCTTTGGCTTTGTAAATAAACCTGCTGGGGATAAGAGAATCATTTTATCTATATCCTCCTCAATATTTCTTGTTAAAGAAAACGCAACTGAGCCGCCCATAGATGCTCCAATAATCGTAATTTTTTGAGTAATTTTTAGTTTATTAATTAGGTCAATTAAGTTATTAATTATGTTTTCAGAATTATAGTTTACATTTGATAATCTAGGTGAGAATCCAAAGCCTAATAGGTCTGGGATAATTATTTTGAACTTATTTTTTAATAAGGGATATATTCTTCTGAACTCTAAAAAACTACTATCAAATCCATGAAGACATAATAAAGGAGGTCCTTCTCCTCCAATTACGACTGGAAATTTTGATGAGCCCCATTTTTTTTCTAATTGTAACCATTTTAAGTCTTCAGTTATATTTTTCCCTAAGGGATCTATTATAGAATCTTTTAATTTTATTAAATAATTAAAATTAGGATTATTTAGATCTCTCTGATTTGTTATTTTCAAAATAATTTAAATTGTTATCTTCTGCGATTCAAATTCTGAGATTACTTGAATAATATCTTCTTTTGAAAATTCAAAAGGAAGAAAATGTATCTCAGATTCTTTTCTACATGTAAAAGAAGCAATTTTTTGAAGATTATCATTTTCAAAAACATTTATACCCAGTTCTGAAATTGTGGTTGGTAAGTTTAAGTTCTTCATAAATTTAACTAATTGGTTTATAGATTGATTCGCTAATTTATTATTATTTTTACTTTCCTCTAATTTTAATTGGATTAAGATCCCTACTCCTACAATTTCTCCGTGAAGAGGCCTCTTTTCTGAATCTATTTGAGTAATTGCATTATGGATAGCATGTGCTGCAGCTGTTCTGCATTTTTCTCCACCAATACCTCCAATTAGGCCGGCCGTTAAGCAATTTGCTTCCACAATATTACTCCATGCCAAATTATCTTCTGATGCATTTTTGAAGGCATCTTCACCTTGAATAAATAATTGGTCTCTTAGAACTCGTGAAATCTGTATAGCCTGTTGAATAATTCCATCTTTATTTGAGGAACTTGTAATAGATGATTCATACCATTTTGCCAATGAGTCAGCTATTCCACTAGATAATGTTTGCTTTGGAGCTGAATTTATAAAAGAATGATCGCAAACTAATATTTTTGGACAGGATTTTAGCTTTATATCTTTTACAAATTTTCCCTTAGTAGTGTAAATATTTGCTAGGGCTGTCCATCCTGCACATGTAGCGGCACTTAATGGAACTGTTATACAAGGAGCTGAAATATATTCTGCTAATAGTTTGCCTGCATCTAAAACTTTCCCGCCTCCAGCAGCAATTATTGAGTCGCAATTATGATCAATAGCAAGATTATAAATTCGTGTTAAATCTTCTTCGCAGCAGTCAAACTCTAATTCAGCACTATAAACATTTAAATTTAAATTTCTCAAATCTTTATGTATGGATGATCTTAAAGCTCTTGTTTTAGAGCTTCTTCCCAAGAGAAGAGGAGATTTGCAGTATTTTAGGATCTCTGGTAAAGCTTTTTCCCAGGCATGCTTACCTCTTATAACTTTATTTGGCGATATTATTTGCATAAAGCCGTTTATATTTATAAATTAGCTCCAGCCAACTCCTGTTGTAACTCCTCAGGGGATATCTTTACAGTAACTTTTTTATTTTCATCAACGTCAACTAAGGCTACGTCTCCATCTTTGATTCGACCAGAAAGGACTTCTTCAGCAAGACTATCTTCGAGCAACCTCATAACGGCCCTTCTAAGAGGTCTTGCTCCATAAGAAGGATTATATCCTTCTTCTACAAGTCTTTCTTTGAAGGCATCTGTAACATTAAGTTTTATACCTTTCTCGTTGATTCTAGAGAAAACTTCTTTTAACATTATTTCCGCAATATCTTTAACTTCATCTTTTGTTAATTGTCTGAATACAATTATTTCATCTAGTCTATTTAAGAATTCAGGTCTGAAGTATTGTTTTAATTCTTCATTAACTAAAGATTTAATACGGTTGTATTGACTATCTTCAATAGATTCTCCTGAGAATTCAAAACCAAGCCCACCACCTCCTTTCTCAATAACTTTTGATCCGATATTAGAAGTCATTATTAATAAAGTATTCTTAAAATCTACTGTTCTTCCTTTAGAGTCAGTAAGTCTACCTTCTTCTAAAAGTTGCAAAAGTAGATTGAATACGTCTGGGTGAGCTTTCTCAACTTCGTCAAATAAAACTACAGTGTAAGGTCTCCTTCTCACGGCTTCTGTCAATTGTCCGCCCTCGTTGAAACCTACATAACCGGGAGGCGATCCGATTAATTTACTTACAGTGTGTCGTTCCATAAATTCAGACATATCTAGTCTTATCATGGCTTCTTCACTTCCAAAGAAATAAGAGGCAAGTGCCTTTGTTAATTCAGTTTTACCAACGCCAGTAGGTCCAGAAAAAATAAAACTTGCTATTGGTCTATTTGGATTCTTCAGGCCAACTCTTGCACGTCTTATTGCTCTCGAAACAGCTTTAACGGCTTCATCTTGTCCAATTAGTCTTTTGTGAAGGGTATCTTCCATATTGAGAAGTTTCACAGACTCAGTTTCAGTTAGTTTTTGAACAGGAACTCCTGTCCAAGAAGCAACTATGTGAGCAACATCTTCTTCGCTTACAACAGGATTTTGAGAAATATTAGAAGAGCTTTGTCCAAGATTTTCATCACTGTTGACAGTTGTTTCGCTTTGAGCTTCTTTCTTGTTTTCTAGTAATTCTTTTATCTTACTAGATAATTCAATCTCTTTCTCTCTTAATTGTCCTGCTTGATCAAAATTTTGTTCTCTAACAGATTCTTCTTTTTGTTTTTGGATTTCTCTTAATTCTTTATCAATTTGTTTTGCCTCTGGCGGAAGTTTAGAATTTATCAATCTAACTCTACTACCTGCTTCATCAATTAGATCAATAGCTTTATCTGGTAGAAATCGATCGGAAATATATCTATCTCCTAAGTGAGCAGCAGCATCAAGAGCTTCATCAGTGATCTTTAGTCTATGATGTTGTTCATATCTTTCTCTTAACCCTTTTAGGATTTCAATAGTATCCTCTATAGATGGTTCCCCGACCATAACTGGTTGGAATCTTCTTTCTAATGCCGCATCACGCTCAATATGCTTTCTGTATTCATCGAGAGTAGTTGCACCAATACATTGTAGTTCACCCCTAGCTAAGGCAGGCTTAAGAATATTAGCAGCATCAATGGCACCCTCTGCTGCACCTGCTCCAATAAGTGTATGAACTTCATCAATAACTAGTATTACATTGCCAGCAGATTTAATTTCTTCCATTATTTTTTTTAATCTTTCTTCAAATTCGCCTCTATACTTTGTCCCTGCGACTAAGAGACCTATGTCTAAAGTAAGTACTCGTTTATCTTCAAGAATATCAGGAATTTCACCTTGTTGTATCCTTTGAGCTAAGCCTTCGGCAATAGCTGTTTTACCAACACCTGGTTCACCTATTAAGACAGGATTATTTTTAGTTCTTCTACCAAGTATTTGAACAACTCTATCTATTTCTGCATGTCTACCAACAACTGGGTCAAGCTTGGATTCACTTGCTAATTTTGTTAAATTTGTTCCAAATTCATCAAGTGTAGCTGTCTTTACGCTGCCTTTGCCTGAGCCAGCACCAGATCCAACTTCAGCTGTTTCTCCAAGCATTCTGATGACTTGAGTTCTTACTTTTGTTAAATCTATACCTAAATTTTCAAGGACTCTAGCTGCAACTCCCTCACCCTCTCTTATTAGTCCAAGAAGTAAATGCTCTGTACCTATGTAGTTATGACCTAGCTGACGAGCTTCTTCTAATGATAATTCAAGGACTCTTTTCGCTCTTGGTGTAAATGGAATTTCGACCGCTACAAAACCTGAACCCCTACCGATGATTTTTTCAACTTCAATTCTAGAATCTTTTAGGTTAACCCCTAAAGATTTTAAGACTTTAGCAGCAACTCCAGTACCTTCTCCAATTAATCCTAAAAGTATTTGTTCTGTTCCAACAAAGTTATGACCAAGCCTTCTAGCTTCTTCTTGAGCAAGCATTATTACTTTGATAGCTTTTTCGGTAAATCTTTCAAACATTTAGAATAGAGTTCCTACTAATAACCTACCAGTATTGAGTCTATTTTGTGTTCAGAATGAGCTTTTGTGAATACCTTATGTATTTTTTGCTTTGATCAAATAGTACATTACAAGCGGGATTGGCTTGTTTAACTAGTGTTTCTCGGATTCTGGTTATCCGCACAATACAAAAATTTAATTATTTATTTAACATTTTTTTTCTTTCAAAAGAGCATCAGATCCATCTCTATAGTATTTTTTTCTAATACTGATTGTTTCAAAGCCAAAGTATTCATAGAAGCTTAAAGCTTGCATATTTTTTGATGAAACTTCTAAAATAATTCTTGTAATTCTCTCATTTTTACATTCTTTAATGATGTTATTAATTAATTTCTTACCTAGACCTCTTCTTTTGTAAGAAGGATGAACCGATAAATATCTTATTTCTAATTCATCATATATTTTAAGAAAAACGCAAACTCCTGCCATTGAGTTATTTAAATATATTGCAATTGCATTTACATAATCCTTTTCAAGTTCGTTTACCCACTGATTTTGATTCCAATGGTTAATTGTTTTTAAATCCAGTTCATAACAACTTTTTGAATTCTTAGAATTAATTTTTCTTATATTGATCATTATCTTGAATGAATGATTAAAATAAAGTCTTATTAATTGATAAAATTAGAATATTGTTGAGAATATGATTAAAAATGAAAGAGAAAAACTCATTTTTTGATAATGAAATTGATTTTGAAAGCCCTAATAAAAACATTGTACCTTTAACAACAACAATTAATAATGGGCAATTATTCATAGGAGGATGTTCAGTTCAGAAATTAGTAGAAAATTATGATTCACCAATATATATCCTTGATGAGATGACTTTGAGGAATTCTTGTAAGGCTTATAAAAACGCACTCAACCAATTTTATCCTGGTGATTCTCTTCCTATCTATGCCTCTAAAGCCAATAGTTCCTTATTTATGAGTAATTTGATATCGTCTGAGGGATTTGGACTAGATGCTGTTTCTGAAGGAGAATTACTAACGGCATTAAAGGGAGGCGTTCCCTACGAAAAAATTGTTTTTCATGGTAATAATAAATCTGATAAAGAATTAGAGTTTGCTGTAAGAAATAATATTAAAGTCGTTGTCGATAATAATTATGATTTGGAGAGGATGATAAATTTTTCTGAATCTTTAAATAGAAGAATTAATATAATGTTAAGATTCACACCTGGAATAGAATGCCACACCCATGAATATATTAGAACTGGTTCTTTTGACAGTAAATTTGGATTTGGCTTGGAAAGTTTAAGCTATGTGTTTGAAGAAATTAACAGAGTCAAAAATTTAGAGTTAGTTGGCTTACATGCTCATATAGGTTCCCAGATATTTGAATTGGAACCACACAGAGATCTAGGAAAAATTTTAGTTAATTTTGCGATTGATGCTCAAAGATATGGCCATCAGATACAGGAATTAAATGTTGGCGGAGGTTTAGGGATTAAATATACCAATGAGGATGATCCTCCTTCTATCGAAGACTGGGTGAAGACTATATCTGAATCAGTTTCAGGAGAATGTAAAAAAAATAACTTTCAATTACCATTACTAATGTGTGAGCCTGGACGATCAATAGTTTCAACTGCAGGAGTAACTATATATAAAATAGGCTCATTTAAAGAGATTCCTGGAATGAAGACATATATTTCTGTTGATGGAGGAATGAGTGATAATCCCAGACCAATAACTTACCAGTCAAATTATTCAGCTTGCTTAGTAAATGATCCCTTTAACAAAACTAAGAAAAACAAATATACAGTAGCTGGAAAACATTGCGAGTCTGGAGATGTTTTATTTAAAGAAATTGAAATTGGAAGCTGTCAAACTGGAGATTTATTATGTGTTTTTGGAACTGGTGCATATAATCTTTCAATGAGCTCAAACTATAATAGGATCCCTAGGCCTGCGGCATTATTAGTTTCAGATGGAAGCGCCGAATTAATTCAAAAAAGAGAAACATCTGAAGATCTTCTAAAATTTGATGTTCTGCCAGATCGCTTTATTAAACATTCTTAGGTAAGTTTAAAATAAGTATTTAAATTTAATGTGAGTTTCTGGGGTTTTTTAAATTTAAAACTTTTACTCGATGTTTTTTTTGCAGCTGGTTTCGGAATGTTGCTTTTCTCACGAGTCAAAGAGCAAAGAACTTTATGGCTTCTTCGAGGATATTTATTTTTGGTCTCTCTAGCTTGGTTTGTCCAGAGATTTGCTTCACTACCTTTAACTTCAAAGTTAATTGATGCTTTAGTAATAGCCTGTTCTTTATCACTTGCAATTTTATGGCAAGGAGAATTAAGAAGATTAATGGAATTATTAGGTACAGGAAGATTAACTGTCCTTTTAGGCAATCCTCCGAAAGAATTTAGAGCTAACCCAAATGCAGTTAATCAGCTTGTTGATGCAGCCGGAAAACTTTCTCAAAATAGAAGAGGAGCTCTTATGGTTGTTGATCTTGGAAGCGATTTAAGACCAGAAGATTTTTTATATTCAGGAATAAAAATTGATGCGCAGCTTTCCACGGATCTTTTGATAAATTTATTTGCTACTGATACTCCTTTGCACGATGGGGCTATTTTAGTAAAAGGTAATAAAATTATTTCTGCAGGGGTAATACTTCCTTTATCTCGTCAAGGTATAAGCAGATATGGAACGAGACATTTAGCCGCTTTAGGTATTACTGAACGATTTGACAGATGCATCTGTATTGTGGTTTCAGAGGAAACAGGAACATTATCTCTAGCTAATCAAGGAAAACTTGAAAGACCAATTACAAGTAGTAGATTGCAAGAGCTTTTAAATGATTTTGTTGGAGGATTAAATAGCCAAACCATTTCAAAACCATCTACAAATAGAAATGTTTCAATGCCAAAAAAGGAGACAGTTGATATCATTTCCAGTATTGGTGTAGATAAATCTGTAAAAAATTCTGATTAAAATCAATCTCTTAATATAGATTATGAAATTAAAAAATCCAACAAATAAAATTACAGATTTATCTCTAAAAATAGATAAACTCCGAATCCCTCAGCATATAGCTGTAATAATGGATGGTAATGGTCGTTGGGGAGTAAATAAAGGTTTATCAAGATCACATGGTCATAATAAAGGTGTATCCGTTTTAAAAAATATAATAAAATTTTCCAAAAAGCTTGGTATTAAAGTTTTAACTGTTTATGCGTTTTCTACTGAAAATTGGACAAGGCCAAGTGAAGAAGTTAATTTTCTATTAAATTTATTCGAAAAAGTTTTGAATAAAGAGATTAATGAATTAAATAATGAATTTATAAAAGTAAAATTTATTGGCGACTTGTCTCCTTTCTCTGAAAATTTAAGAAATAAATTTATTGAGGCTGAAAATATTACTCACCATAATGAACAATTTACTTTAAATGTCTGTACAAATTATGGTGGAAGGCAGGAATTGGTAAAAGTCGCGAAAGAATTAGCAAGGAAGTCAATCTCAGGAGAAATTAAACCTGACCAAATTAATGAAGAAATGTTCGAATCTCTCTTGCTTACTAGTGATTTTCAAGATCCCGACTTATTGATAAGAACTAGTGGTGAAAAACGCATAAGTAATTTTCTGTTATGGCAGCTTGCTTATTCTGAAATTTATATTACTGATGTTTTATGGCCTGAATTTGATGAGAATGAACTTTTAAAAGCAATTATTGACTACCAATCTAGAAATAGGAGATTTGGTGGAATCAAATCAGTGTCAAATCAATCATTAAAAAGTTCTTTGTCTTTTGGGTAATGAAAATGAATAAGTTTAATCAAGATTCAACATTAGAGGTGAAGTATGACTGGAGCAGAGAAGAGATTCTCGAGATTTTAAATCTACCTCTTATAGATTTAATGTGGAATGCACAGATAGTTCATCGTAAGTTTAATAATTATAGAGTTCAGTTATCCACACTACTTAGCGTAAAGACAGGAGGATGTACCGAAAATTGTTCATACTGTAGTCAATCAATTTATAGTTCGAGTCAATTAAAAAGTAATCCTATTCAAGAAGTAGAATCTGTATTAAAGAAAGCAGCAATAGCCAAGAATCAAGGAGCAGAAAGATTTTGTATGGGCTGGGCTTGGAGAGAAATAAGAGATGGAAGTGCTTTTAATTCAATGCTAGAAATGGTAAAAGGTGTTAGAAATTTAGGAATGGAAGCATGTGTGACTGCGGGAATGCTGAATGAGGCGCAAGCTTTAAAGTTGGCAGAGGCTGGTTTAACTGCTTACAATCATAATCTTGATACAAGTCCTGAATATTATCAAAATATAATTACTACAAGAACTTATCAAGATAGGTTAGACACTCTTAAAAGGGTAAGAAGTGCAGGGATTAATATTTGTTGCGGCGGCATAATAGGATTAGGTGAGTCCAATAAAGATAGAGCCTCATTTTTGCAAGTACTTTCCAATATGAATCCACATCCTGAGAGTGTTCCAATAAATGCTTTAGTTGCTATTGAGGGCACTAAATTAGAAAACTCTAAAGAGGTTGATTCAATAGAAATGATTAGAATGGTTGCTACTGCGAGGATACTTATGCCTAGAAGTAAAGTTCGTTTAAGTGCAGGTAGAGAAAATCTCTCAAAAGAAGCTCAAATTTTATGTTTCCAATGCGGAGCAAATTCTATTTTTTATGGAGATGAATTGCTAACTACCTCAAATCCTGCTTGTGAAACTGATAGAAAACTTTTAGATGAAGTTGGAGTTTCTTATAATAAAAATATTGTTCTAGATAAAAAAGCAATTCCATCTAAATGAACGATAATTATAAAATTGTCTCGCTTTATTGTTTTAGTCCAATCGAAGAAAAAAAACTATTTAATTTAAGAGACGAATTTGAAAAATTTGAAGAAAAAGGACTAACTGGTTTAATAATCTTGGCACAGGAAGGTCTAAATGGAACTATTTGTGGTAGGGAAACAATAGTTAATATTTTTCACAGAGAAATAAAAAATTTTCTGAAGGATCAGGATTTGAATGAAAAGATTAGCTTTTCAGAAAAGAAAATTTTTAAAAAATTAAAAATTAAAATTAAGTCTGAAATTGTAACTATGGGTATTAATGATATTAGTCCACAAATCAAATCAGGCATTTATGTTAATTCTGAACAATGGAATAATTTACTCAGTGATGAGAATACAATCGTAATTGATACAAGAAATCATTATGAAGTTTCACTTGGTACTTTTGATAATGCTATTAATCCAAATTTAAAAAATTTTAGAGAATTTCCTGATTGGCTTGATAAGAATCTAAAAAAATTTACTAAAGATAACGAAAATATTAATATTGCAATGTTTTGCACAGGAGGTATAAGATGCGAAAAGGCAACATCATTACTCTTAGAGAAAGGTTATAAAAATACTTATCACCTTAAGGGAGGTATCCTTAAATATTTGGAGAATATTCCATCAAGAAGAAATAAATATAAAGGTGAATGTTATGTGTTTGATGAGAGAGTATCTGTGGATAAAAATTTAAAAAAAGGTTCCTATTCAATTTGCCATGCATGTGGGATGCCATTATCAGAAGAAGATAAGAGAAAACTTCATTATATAGAAGGTGTTCAATGCCATTTGTGTATTGAAAAATTTACAGATGCTGATAGGGCAAGGTTTGCTGAGAGACAAAAGCAAATTGAAGATAAAATAGAAAAATCAACTTTCGATTAAGAAAGATTCTTTATATGGATATAAATCAATTACAGAGAATTGCGAACTCGCAAAATTTAACAATAAAAATTCAAGTTAGAGAAGTTTTAGGATTGAAAATTTTTAGAATTATTGTTGCTCAGGTAAATAATAATTCTGTAAAAATCTGGGGAGAAATTAAAGGTTGGACATTACCTATTAGAGGTGGACTTCAACTGGATACACTAAGAATCCTAAATAATTCTCCAAAATATGTTTCAGCATTAATTTGGGCAACTACCATGGCATGGGCTTTAGAAAAGACTAAATGTAAATTTGCAAGATTGTTAGCTATTTATGATTCTGAAGGATATAGTAAAAAACTTGTCAGGTATTTTAGATTAATCGGTTTTACTTTCATTAAAGAAGTTGGTTCCTCTCCCTCAGATCTTTTTTTAAGATTAATATGGGGTGGTGCAGGTACTTTAATGAAAGGTGATTGTTCAAAAATACTTAAAAAGTTAGAAAAAAAATTACCTAATGAAGATTTAAGTTATCCTGCATGATAACTACTCCTTATTAAAGGACCACATGAAACTTTATTAAAGCCTAACTGCTTTGAAAATTTTTCAATATATTCAAATTCTTTTGGCTCCCAATATTTCTTGACGGGTAAATGATTTAACGATGGTCTTAAATATTGACCAATTGTAATTTGATTACATTTTACTTTCTTTAAATCCAGTATTGTATTCTTTATCTCTTCTAAACTTTCTCCCAAACCGAGCATAATTCCTGACTTTGTCTCAATATTTGGATAAATATTTTTAGACATTTTAAGCAAATTAAGTGAACTTTTGTAATTTGCTCCTCTTCTCACTTCTCTCTGAAGTCTCTCTATGGTCTCAAGATTATGGTTAAAGCATACTGGTTTTTTATCAAGAATTATTTTTAATCTCTGTCTCTGAAGTTCTTCTCTTTCCCGTAAGTTTTTTCCGCCACCCCATAAATCTGGTGTTAAAACTTCAATTTTAATTAAGGGATTAATTTTTCTAATTTCATCAATTGTAGAAGTAAATAAAATTGCACCATGATCATGTAAATCATCTCGTGCTACTGAAGTAAGGACAACATATTTTAAATTTAAATACCTTACAGCTTGAGCAACTTTTGTACTTTCTAATTGGTCGAGTTCTGTCGGTTTACCTTTATTCACCTGGCAAAAGGCACAAGCTCTTGAACAGATTGAGCCTCCTAATAAAAAAGTAGCAGTTCCTGATGCATAGCATTCTGCTCTATTTGGACATCTACCTTCTTCGCAAATAGTGTGAATATTAGCTTTTTTAATAAGTTTTTGAATTCTCTCGAATTCAGAAGCTCTACTTATAGGAAACTTTATCCAAGGTGGAAGTCTTAATAGATTATCTGTTTGAGTGAAATTAAAGGATCTCATATCTAGAGAATATCTCTTCTTCCTTCAAGTGCACGAGCAAGTGTCACTTCATCAACATACTCTAACTCACTACCCATTGGCAGCCCGTAAGCGATTCTAGTGACCTTAGTAAATGGAGTTAGTAATTTGGCAATATAAAGACTTGTTGTATCTCCTTCTACACTTGGAGTTAGTGCCAATATTATTTCCGCAATGTCATTTTTACTAACTCTTTCAACTAAACTTTTTATTTCAAGTAGCTCTGGTCCAATTGAATCCATTGGGGATATTAATCCTCCAATTACATGATAAATTCCTTTAAATTCTCTTGCTCTCTCCAAAGCTAATAAATCTCTGGCCTCTGCTACAACGCAAATTACTTTTTGATTCCTATCAGGATTTTTACATATTTCGCACTCCTTTTCAGAAGTAAGATTAAAACATTTCTTGCAATGTCCGACATTATTATGAGCTTCTAAAAGTGCTTTAGAAAAGTCCTTTATAGTTTGTTCAGGTTGTTTTAAAATATAAAGTGCTAATCTTTGTGCCGTTCTTGGCCCTATCCCTGGAAATTTCTCAAAGTGCGCTATTAATTTTGCCAGAGGTTTAGTAAAAGTTATCAAAATTAAATATTTTCTAAGAATAATCTAGACATATAATTAAAAATTGGCTCTATTTGTTTACTTTTAATGTCTTATGATAGTTAAGTTTATAATTACTATCAGAAAATGAAAAAAAATCTCTTTAAAAATTTTTTAGTTTTATCTATATGCTTTCTTTTGAGTGCTTGCGGTAGCGGATTAAGTGCTGGTCTAGAAGCTTATCAAAGTCCTGATGGAAGGTATGGATTTTTCTTCCCCACAGGATGGACAAGAGTTAAAGTAGATGGAGGTCCAGAGATTATTTATCATGATTTAATTAATAGTAATGAGACTTTAAGCTTAGTAATATCTGATGTAAATAAAGATGTTGAGTTAGATCAACTTGGTACACCATCTGAGGTGGGTCAAACTTTAATAGATAAAGTAATAGCACCTGAAGGATCAGGTAGATCTGTAAAGTTAATAAATGCAAATCAAAGAGAAGATGAAAAACATGTCTTTTATGATTTGGAGTATGAGCTTAATCTAAACGAGCAAGATAGGCATGAACTTGCGACTGTTGTTATAGATAGAGGAAGTTTATATACTTTTGCAGTTGGTACAAATGAGGAAAGATGGAATAAAGTTGAAAAAATGTTTAAAAACGTAATTGAATCTTTTAACTTTTTAATATAAAAATTTAAATTCCAACTTGAACATTCCATAAATCTGCATAAATTCCTCCTCTTTCTAATAATTGTTGATGTTTCCCATTCTCAATTATTCTCCCTTTATCCATGACAATAATATTATCTGCTTTTTTAATTGTACTCAATCTATGAGCAATAACGATTGTAGTTTTTTCTAGGGTTAATTTAGATAGGGATTTTTGAATTAACACTTCAGTTTCATTATCAACAGATGCTGTTGCTTCATCAAGAATCAAAATTGGAGCATTTTTTAAAATAGCTCTAGCCAAAGCTATTCTTTGTCTTTGGCCTCCTGAAAGTATTTGTCCTCTTTCACCTACCATTGTTTTATATCCCCTTGGCAGTTTTGTTATAAAATTATGAGCCTCCGCAATCTTTGCTGCTTTTTTAATTTCTTCTAAGCTTGAAGTATTTGATCCATAAGAAATATTCTCT
>CACOIM010000019.1 GCA_902627325.1 uncultured Prochlorococcus sp.
AATAAGAGCTTCTATGAATGCTAATAACCCTAATCTATTGAAGGCTACTGCCCAAGGATAAAGGAAAACCGTTTCAACATCAAATATAACGAAAACAAGAGCAAACATGTAATATCTGATATTAAATTGTATCCATGCACCACCGATAGGCTCCATCCCTGACTCATAAGTCAATTTTCTTTCTCCTGTTCTTCCTTTAGGAGAAACAATAATGTTTGTGACTAGTGCTAAAACAGGTACTGCTGCTGCTATAAGCAAAAATCCTAAGAAATATTCATAACCAGGGAGTGAAAACATGTTAAGAAATTTTTTTTGAAAAATTCACTGAATAAACTAAAATCCTTTAGAGTTACTAAAAAATAAGCCTGAATCGTGAGTGAAGAAATTAAATCATCCTCAAATAATGAAAATTTGATTGGTGATAACGAAAGTGAGAATTTATCTCAAGTGTCTCTTGGAATAGAAAATCAAGAAACTTCTCCTAATCTAGAACAAAATAGATTCGAATGTAGAAGTTGTGGTTATATTTATGATCCGTCTGAGGGAAATAAGAAATTAAGTATCGCTCAGAACACTTCTTTTGATCTACTAGATATTAATACATTTAGATGCCCAGTTTGTAGAGCTGGTAAAGTTTTCTTTGAAGATATTGGACCAAAGTCGAAACCAAGTGGATTTGAAGAAAATTTAGTTTATGGTTTTGGTTTTAATAGCTTACCTGCTGGCCAAAAAAATATACTAATTTTTGGTGGCTTGGCTTTTGCTGCAGCTTGTTTCCTTTCTTTATACTCTTTGCATTAATATTAAATAATGATAAAAACTTTTTCCAGAATTACAAATCTTATTTTTGTAACACTTCTCTGTCTTTTGCTTAGCAGCTGTTCGTCATCAGCTGTTAAAACTGCAGAAAATAGTCCTTGGGATTCAATACAGTTAGAAAATCAAGCAAATGCTCTCGATGTTGATTTTATTGATGATAATCATGGTTTTTTGATTGGTTCAAATAGATTAATATTAGAAACTAATGATGGAGGAATTACTTGGGAAGAGAGATCCTTAAATTTATCTAGCGAGGAAAATTTTCGTTTACTTGATATCGACTTTAAAGGTAATGAAGGTTGGTTGATTGGCCAACCCTCTTTAGTAATGCATACAATTGATTCTGGAAAGAATTGGACAAGATTAACTTTAGGTAATAAGCTCCCTGGACAACCATTTTTGATTTCTACAATTGATAAAGATTCTGCTGAATTAGCCACTACAGCAGGAGCTATTTACTCAACTTCAAATAGTGGTGAATCATGGGAGGCGATAGTTGTTGATTCTTCAGGTTCAGGAGGAATCAGAGACCTTCGAAGAACTGATGATGGAAGATATGTGAGTGTGAGCAGTTTGGGTAATTTCTTCTCAACATTGGAGAATAATAGTAATCTTTGGGTTGCTCATCAACGAGCTAGCAGTAAGAGAGTTCAAAGCATTGGATATGCTCCAGATGGAAATTTGTGGATGCTCTCTAGAGGAGCCGAAATTAGATTTAATAAAGATAGTGATGATGTAGAAAGCTGGACGAAGCCTATAATCCCAATTTTAAATGGCTATAACTACCTTGACATGGCTTGGGATCCGAAAGGTTATATTTGGGCAGGCGGAGGAAATGGGACATTGATTTTTAGCGAAGATGACGGCCAAACTTGGCAGTTTGATCCAATAGCTTCTCAATTACCTACTAACTATATTAAGATCGTTTTCCTAGATAAAGATGGACTTAATGAAACCAAAGGTTTTATTCTTGGAGAGAGGGGTTATATCCTTAGATATAAAGGCTAGTTTATAATTTTTTTTTAGTTGCTATTAAAAAAATATTAAGTTTAAGTTTCAATTAGCAACTGTCTGTAACCAAGATGTAAATTTCTTCGCAGATATTGGATTTTTCCTTGTAAGATCAAATGGTATTAAATTTATATTATGGCCGCAGGTTCAACGGGTGAACGCCCATTCTTTGAAATAATAACCAGTGTAAGATACTGGATTGTTCATGCTGTAACACTTCCAGCTATCTTTATTTCTGGCTTCTTATTTGTTTATACAGGTTTAGCTTATGATGCCTTTGGGACTCCTAGACCAGATAGCTATTTCCAGGCTTCTGAATCAAAAGCTCCTGTTGTTACACAAAGATATGATGCAAAAGCTCAATTAGATCTACGAACCCAATAGATGAATAATTTTATTTGGTTTTGATTAATTAAAATCAAATATTTAATTATGTATTCTTCAAGTTCTTTGGCTTTATTTTTTAGTAAATCCAAAACGTAAACTTTCTATTATGCAAATAAACGAAAATCCTAATAAAGTTCCTGTTGAACTTAATCGCACTAGCCTTTATTTAGGTGTGCTATTTATTTTAGTTTTGGGAATTTTATTTTCCAGTTATTTCTTCAACTAATTTTTAATTATGAGTAACAAAGGCCTTAAAGCCCCTGACGGCAGAATAAAAGACAGACTACCTGATGGTAGACCAGCAATTGCATGGGAAAGAAGATGGACAGAAGGTTCATTACCTCTTTGGCTAATTGCTACAGGTGGAGGTATAGCAGCAATTTTAGTTGTAGGCTTATTCTTTGCCGGGTCTTATAATGGAGTTGGTGCAGGAGGTTAACCTCTAATTCCAATATTTATCTGTAAATATTCTAACTTTAGATCGAGCATCTTTTGATGCTTTATCCTTTGAAGTCATTAGCCCATCTTTCAGAGATTGATGGGCTTTACTTATTGGTCTATTTGTATCAATCACTTTTGCTGTTTCATATACTATTTTATTGGCTACTACTGTATTGATTTTGAGATTTTCAATTACCATTTCAACGGATACTTCCTCCTTTTTTTGATTCCAACAATCATAATCAGTAACCATAGAAAGAGAAGCATAGGCAATTTCTGCTTCTCTCGCCAAACGCGCCTCTGTATGATTAGTCATCCCTATTATTGAACATCCCCATTGTCTATATAAATTAGATTCTGCTCTTGTAGAAAACGCAGGTCCTTCCATAGCTAAATAAGTGCCTCCTCTATGCAATTGCCTCCCTGAGGGAATATTTTTATCACCAATATCACTTAATATTCCGGACAAATTTGCACAAAAAGGGTCTGCCATTATTACATGAGCAACTATATCCTCATTGAAAAATGTTGCAGGTCTATTATTTGTCCTATCAATAAATTGATTAGGTATAACAATATCTAGTGGACGAATTTGTTCTTGAAGAGAACCAACAGCCGATGGAGCTATTATCCACCTTACGCCAATTGATCTCATGGCCCAAATATTAGCTTTATAAGGGACTTGAGTTGGATTAAAGGTATGATTTCTTCCATGTCTCGCAATAAAAGCTAATTCTAAATTGCCAATATTAAAAATTCTTATTGCATCAGAGGGTTTACCATAGGGGGTATCTACCTCAAATTCTTTTGAGCAATCCATCCCATTGATAGAATAAAAACCGCTCCCACCAATGATCCCCAATTTTGATTCTTTAATAGGTAATAAATGTTCTGTATTCATTGAAAGTTAAATGACTCTTAATCATCTTGTTTTAGTTGGAGGTGGACACACTAATGCTCTTTTAATGAAGAATTGGCTAATGAAGCCAAATTTAATGCCAGATGTTCCCATAACAATTATATCTAGAGATTCGTCTTTGGTTTATTCTTCGATGTATCCATCTGTTATTTCCAGATCAATCCGTTTAAAACAAAGTCTTATAGATATCTCTTCT
Organism: uncultured Prochlorococcus sp.; assembly: GCA_902627325.1. Lineage (GTDB taxonomy): Bacteria > Cyanobacteriota > Cyanobacteriia > PCC-6307 > Cyanobiaceae > Prochlorococcus_A. The sequence goes on from CACOIM010000019.1 coordinate 3,774, forward strand.
TTAGCAAGTAGCGCAAAAATTTCTTTTATTAAGGGCGAGGTTGAGGATATTCAATTCAATAATCAAAAAATTATATTGAATAAAAGACCTCCTATCGCATACTCAAAAATTATTCTTAACTGCGGAAGTTCAACAAAAGTTTCCAGAGAATTTAGCGAATTACTGAAAGTAAATATTGCTTGCACAATAAGACCATTTTTTAAATCTTATCAATTTATAAAAAGTGAGGATGCATTTAACACTAAAAATGAATTACCTTTCGTTGTAACTGGTAGTGGTCTAGGTGCAATTGAAATTGCATTTGCACTAAGACAAAGATGGAAAGATAGGAAATTAATATTAGCTTGTAATCCAATAAAAATTTCAAGAAGATTTTTAAGAACATTAAAAATTTTTAATATTCAAATTAAGGAAGATATGAATTTTGATTATAAAAAAGTTCTTTTATGCACTGGTAATAGTCCACATCCTTGGATCAAAAATAATATTTTAGAATTAGATAATAACGGTAGGATTATTACTAATCAATATTTAAAAGCAAAAAATTTTTTTAATATATATGCTGTTGGTGATTGCGCCTCTGTTGGAATCAATAGACGAAAATCATCGGGGATAATAGCAGTTAAGTCCTCTAAAACTCTATGTCAAAATATAAATAATGATTTCGTTAATAAAGATTTGAGGAAATGGTTGCCTCAAAAACGAGGTTTACAGATAGTTAATTTAGCTAATAATAACCAACCAATGGCGTTTGCTATTTATGGGAAATTAGTCATTGGTCCATCTAGATTGTTTTGGGTTTTAAAAAATATCTTAGATACTAACTTTTTGCAACAATTCAAAAAACCTTTTATGAACTCTAATGAAAATAACTCAAATATTTCTCTTATGGATTGCAGGGGTTGTGCCGCAAAAATTCCTCAAAATGTACTTAATGAATCATTAATAAATTCAAAGTTAAAAACATTGGCTGATTTCCCAGAAGATGCTTCTGTAATATATAAGAGTGACAAAAATATTATTCTTGAGAGCTTAGATGGTTTTCCTTCTCTAATAAGTGATCCTTGGTTAAATGCAAAAATTACTGCTTTGCATGCATGTTCTGATTTATGGGCTTGCGGAGCTAAATTGATAACTGGACAAGTTTTAATATCAATTCCTAAAGTAGATAATGCTTTTCAGAATTATATTTTTTCTCAAAGCCTTGATGGTATAAGATCTATCTTTGATGAGTTAGGAGCAGAAATAGTTGGAGGACATACGTTTGAATCAAGAAATTATTCACATAAGCCATATACTCTTGGAGTTGACCTCGCTCTATCAGTTCAAGGTGTATTAAAAGCGGGCCAAAGCCCGTGGAATAAGTATGGTATGAAGCCTGGAGATGTTCTTCTAATGTCAAGACCTTTGGGTGTTGGTATTTTTTTTGCAGCATGTATGAAAAATATAAATGTGTATGAAAGTTATGACGAGATTTTTAAGAATTTAGTCACTAGTCAGCAAAAATTAGTTGCAAATATTCAAAGTATTCAAGAAAAGTTTGAAATTCAAATAGTTAATTCTGCAACTGATATTACTGGTTATGGATTTTTAGGCCATCTTAATGAAATGATTCAATCAACTAATGCAAAGAGAAGAAAAGAAAATCTTGAAGATATCAAGGTTATTTTAAATCTGAATTCATTTAAAGCTTATCCGGGTGTTATTGATTTAATAAATAAAGGAATCAAAAGTTCTTTGTTTGAATATAATCATAAAATATTAGATTTTTTAAGTTGCAAATCTCAAGAAGGAATTATGGATTTCATTCTTGAAAATGATATAAATACTAAAGAAGTGACTGCTATAAAAAAACTGTTGTGCGATCCTCAAACCTGTGGTCCATTATTAATAAGTTGTAATGAAAAGTTTGAGAAATATTTCGATAATAATTGGTATAAAGTTGGAATAGTGGAAAATAGAAATAATTAATGCTTCCTAAGATTATCTATTTGGATAAATCTTAATCTTTTCAGCTCATTTCCCATCTCTTTCCCAGGTTTCCACCCCTCCTTTTTTAAAATCTCTCCATTTTTATCACTTTTAATATGTCTATAAGTAATTAACCATCTTAAAAAATTACGCCAGAATTTACCTCCATCACAAATAATTAACTTTACGGTTTCAGGGTCTAAATTCTTGTCTTCAATAAATTTAGTCCAGTTTGATGCTGAAAATTTATAAAAAGACTTTTCATTATCTATTAAAAAATGTTTTATTTCTAAAAATTCTTCTAAATATATTTTCTCTTTTTGATTAATTAAAAATCTATCTGAAATAATTTCTAATGATTTTGAATCTTTAATTAGATACAAAATAGAGTTTCCATTAAGCCTTTTTATCCAACTTAAACCTCTGATGAATTTATTATCAAGTTTTATATTTTCATTTAAAAGTGATAAAACTCTCCATTCTGCTAAGGTTTTAATTATTTCTATTAAATTATCATATTTAAAAATTTCAGAAAGTTCCATCCTTATTCTTATACTTATCCCTGGTGGAAATTTAAAACCATAATTATTCTTAGTGTATTTCCACGGCCAATTATTCAGGACTCTTTGTGCCTCATATAAGGAATCTTTTGATATCTTGAAACCAAATCTAGTTGCATATTTCGCACCTCTTAATAATCTACTTGGATCATCTCTGATGCTATCTTTATGTAAAAGATTAAGCTCCTTTCTTTTTATATCACTAATACCATTAAAGGGATCATATATCTTGTTTCGAGAAATTTCATAAGCGATTGAATTTATACTAAAATCCCTTCTCTTCAAGTCATCTTCAATGCTTGAATCAGATACTATAGGATTTAGTCCAGGGGAAAGATATTTTTCCTCTCTAGCAGAAGCAATATCAATCTTAATATGGTCAATATTTATTTCTACAGTGTTATAAAGTTCAAATTCTTTTATCAAACAAACCTTTACATTTTTAATATTTTTTTTTATAAATCTTGCTAATGATAATGACGAGCCTTCAATAATAAGATCATAATCAAGACTTTTTAATATATTATTGGAGTGAAATTTTTTTATTAGTAAATCTCTTACATAGCCTCCAACAAATGCAACTTTTACATCTTTATGAATTTTTAAATAATTTGTAAGTATTGTAAATAAATTAAAAGGCGTGTTATTCAATTCTGTATAGAGATATGAATTTAAATTATCCATATTGCATTAAGAATTTATAGCCCTTATTGGTGCCAGTCTTGGGTCTAAAATTTTACTGCCCTTATCGCCAAATTTAACTGCTAGTGAAATCTTTTCTCCACTTCCAAAAATATGAATAATTTCCCCCTTGCCAAATTTTGCATGTAATAATTGATCTCCAAGTTTCCATTTTTCTCCTTTTGTTGGCCCGGAATAAAGTCTTCTTACAGAATTAATTGGCCTGTTATTAAAAGAATTATTATTTCGATCAACTCTTGTTAAACGATCTAAATGAAAATCTCTTTTTAATGAAATTCCACCACTCTGAGGGATCTCCCCATCAATTAATTCTTCTGGTATCTCTTGAAGAAACATAGAGGGTATAGTAACTTCTCTATTCCCTCCCCATAATCTTCTCTCTCTAGCATGAGTTAAAAATAGTCTTTCTTTAGCTCTAGTTAATCCTACATAGCAAAGTCTTCTCTCTTCTTCTAATAAAGATGGGGTATCAATAGATCTAAAGCTGGGGAAAAGACCCTGTTCAAGACCTGATATGAAGACATTTTGAAATTCCAGGCCCTTACTATTATGCAATGTCATCAAAGTTACAGAATTTGATCTATTTTTTTTGTCATCATCACTGTCAGTAGTTAGAGCAGCAGTAGCTAAAAAACCTTCCGCATCTCCATTCTCAGTCTCTTCCTCATATTGAATAGCAGCATTAACCAATTCTTGAAGATTGTTTCTTCTGTCTTCTGACTCATCAGTCCCACTCATTATTAATTCATTAAGATAACCACTTTTTTCAAGTATTAATTGTAAAAGTTGTGATGGACCTGAATTCTCTACATAACAAGACAATTCATTCATCAGATCTGTGAACTGATTTATCCCTTTTGAAGATCTTCCTATGGTGGAAATTAAGGACTCTTTATTATTGATAACTTCCCACAAAGGTAGTTCTAATTTATTAGCTATTTCATTAAGTTTCTCTATTGTGGTTTTACCTATCCCTCTTCTGGGAACATTGATAATCCGTAAAAGACTAATATTATCTGCATTATTTATTAGAACTTTTAAGTATGCTATGGCATCCTTTATCTCTTTGCGATCATAAAAACGTAATCCTCCATAAATAGTATAGGGAATTCTCCATCTCACTAAAGATTCTTCCATTACTCTTGACTGGGCTCTGGTTCTATATAAAATTGCGAATTTGCTCCAATTAGGTGAATCGTTCTTACTGCTTAAGTTTCTTATTTTGCTCGTAATAGCTTCTGCTTCGGATATCTCATCATCACAGCTTATGAGCTTTAATGGTTCTCCATGACTTTTGGTTGCTTTTAATACTTTTTCTATCCTTTCAGTATTATTTTCAATTAATGAATTTGCAGCACTAAGGATATTTGATGTTGATCGATAGTTATTTTCTAATTTTATAACGCAATCATTATTATCATTTGGCTCATTTTTAAAGTCTTCTTTAAAACCAATTAATATTCTGAAATCTGCAGCTCTAAAACTATATATGCTTTGATCTGCGTCACCAACAACAAATATTGATCTATTCTTCCAGTTAAAGAATTGTTCAGAATCAGTATCCCCAGTTGTAATTAATTTAATAAGTTCATATTGTGTTCTATTTGTATCTTGATATTCATCAATAAGAATATGCATAAATCTTTTATGCCAATATTCTCTGACTTTCTGATTTTGTCTTAATAAAAATACTGGTAACAATAATAGATCATCAAAATCAAGAGCATTGTTTCTTGCAAGTGCAACTCTATATCTCATATATGTATCAGCAATGAGTTTATCAACTTGATTTTCAGATTTTTCTTCAAGTTCTCTAGGAGTTAAACATTGATTCTTTGCGTTGCTAATGGCCCATTTTATTTTCTTTGGGTTAAATTTTTTGGGATCTAATTGCATTTCTTTGGTAATTATCTCTTTTAAAAGAGTTTGGGAATCTGTTTCGTCATATATAGAAAATTGTCGATTCCATGAAAGTCCATCGGGATCTTTATATTTATCAATATCAAATCTTAATAACCTTGAGAATAATGAATGAAATGTTCCTATCCATAAGTCTTGCAATCTTTCTTGGTGGATAATAGTGCGCAGATGATTTTGATCAAATTCTTTTAATGTTGACCATGGCTGACCAAATCTTATATTTGCAAGTTCTTTCGCAAGTATAATCTCAAGTCTTTGTTTCATCTCTTTAGCTGCTTTATTGGTAAAAGTAACAGCTAGGATGTTGTAGGGATTTACTTGATTATTTTCAATTAAATTTGCGATTCTATGGGTAAGAGCTTTAGTCTTTCCACTTCCAGCACCAGCTACTACAAGTAATGGACCATAAATATGATTTACGGCCTCAAATTGTTCTCGATTAAGTGATTCAAAAAGGAAATTGTTTTGTGGAGACACAGTTAAAAATTATTAGTAAAGGATTAACCTTCTACTCTTGAAGATGAGGTTTTTTCTAAGGTCTTTAATATAATTTTTAATTCATTAATCTCAGAATTATTATCAAGGATTTCTTGAGACAATTTCTGAGGAATTCTTAATTTATTACTTCTATTGATAATTTCATTTTCTAACCTTTCTTTATATGTAGAAATCAATTTTTTTGATAATAAGATGTCTTGCTTATCCAAAATTTAGTAAATATCAATATGAAGCTACATTAGCGTATTATTTAGAAAATTTAACTATATATAATTTTTTATAAATATCAAAGTCTAAAATATTGTGTTTGTTTTTTTCATTAAGAAGAGTTGCTTTATAGCTTTCTTGAGGTTTAAACATTAGAAGTTTGTACTATTGTTGTAAAGTCTCTTTTATTTAAGAGACAAAAAATTAGTTCTGATTCAAAAGGATGCCAAATCTTAGCGATAATAAACCTCTTGCAAAACATCTTCAAATTTCAAATTTACTTGATAAAAATTTTGAAAGCATTCAAGAATTTGTAAATACAGCAAATTCCAGATTAGATGCAATTATTTCAATAACAAATAATTCACATGCTATAGCTGCAGATGCTGTTACAGCAATGATTTGTGAGAATGAGGATTCTTTAAATTCAAATAATTCTATTAACACTACAAATAAAATGTCTGTCTGCCTGAGAGATGGTGAAATTATTCTGAGATATGTTACTTATCTATTAATTACTAACGATGATTCTATTTTAGAGAAAAGTTGTTTAAAAGATCTTAAAAATACTTACCTATCTTTAGGTGTCCCTATCCCTCACGCGATAAGAGTTGTAGAACTAATTAGAGATGCAACTATATCTGACATAAAAACCACAGTTAATTTAACTGTTGAAAACAAATTAATAATGTCAAATCTAATTAATGATACTAAAATTTATTTTGAGAAAATAGTCAATTTACTTAGATAATTATTTTTCTTATTTCAGTAGCATGGGATGTTTGCAAAATCCCATTGTTTATTTTGTTTCTAATTATTGAATATCTAGAACGGACATTTTTAGATAGAAACCAAATTTTTTCATCACTTAGTGTGGCGTTATATTCAGACTGAATATTCAATGTTTTATAATCGTCCATATAATAATGGGAAAATGAAGGAATTTGCTCTGCATATCCCTTGTCCTTGATTAATGTTCCTGTATATGCATCTTTTGGAACAAAAATTAAAATTGTATTACTTTCTTGAGATTTATTTTCAGTTGACCATTCGCTAATAGATTTCCAAGAAATTTTAATTGCGAATGAAATATTTTTAGAGACTTTTAATTTATTTTTAATTTCTAAGACGTCTTCACTCTCTATATCTTGATAAGTTATTTTTAGAGTGCTATTAGTATTTTCAAATTCTTGGAAAGCTAAAGTGTGAGTACTCCTGATGGACTTCCACTCACCAATACTTTTACCAATAAATTCTTTAATTGTTATTAAATTCTTCTTCAAGTTTTTCTTCAACTGAATGATTTGTTGCTTTTTGAATCATTCTTACCATTGAATCTATCATTAAGTTTTTAGCTGAAGTGATTTTAGTTCCAGATGGTGTTGTTGATATTTGCTCTCCAGGACGCTTATAAGATGTCGGTCTAAATTGAGTCATCCGTAAATTTCTATTCCTTTTACAGTTACATATTCTTGCATAAATTTATACCATCAAAGTTTTTTTTTGCAAAATGTCATATCTTTTTAATTCAAATTAATAATTTCAAGAAAATCCTGAAAAAATATAGATTATCAAAAAGACTAATTTTCAATGAAAAGCAATTCATAGAGGAAGTCAGGGAAAATAATTTTATAAATCTTGATTCAAATTTAAAAGCGAATTATATTTTATATCTAACTAAATTTGAAAAAAAATTTTTAATTACCGATTTGAGATGGAAACTCTTTTTTTTATTAAACCAGTAATGATGGCAAGACCAAACATCCCTATCATTGCGAAACCTATATAAACGGCATCAGCTAATCCTGCGCCTACTGCAACAGCTACAGCATCAAATATTACAAGACACAGGAGTAAAGAAAAAGTAAATATTCGCCACTTAGTACCACCTAGACCTAATCCATAACTAAGAAAATCAAAAAGGCCTGTCATTAATACACCAGTCATTAAAAAGAAATTCCCCTCAAGTTGATTCTCATTAAAACTTTCAATCCTTTTCATTGCCTTATTCCCGACAAGGCGTTTTACAGGATCTCTCCCTAACCTTCTTGCGATTAAAAAAGCAATTTGGCATGATATGAAATCAGAAAAGAATATAGTTAAATAAGCAGTTTTAAAATCAAGAACAGTTCCAGCAAGAATTGCATATGGAAGATTTGATATCACAGGGAAAATAGTACTAATACTTCTAAGAATAAATATTCCTATGGGCGTCCATGGCCCCATACTTTCAACAATCTGGTTAATCTCTTCTTTCCATTCAACTACTATGAAATAGTAAAAAAGGATTGCAGCTGATATGCAAAGAGAAATCAAAAGGAACTTTTTTAATTTCTTCATCTCTAACAGACTTGGTTGTATTTCTTTATAAACATCACGAAAGTTAAGTGCATACTTAAATTTAACTTTAATATTTATTAAGAGTTTATCAAATATTTATAAACAACCTATTTATAAGAAATTTATTTTATGAATTATTAAAGTTCTATATTGATTAATAATCTTTAAATATAGTAATTATTGATTATCAAAGCTAAATTCTCTTTATTATCATATTTATTTTGTAACGTTTTAAGTTGCTATGCTAATTGCAGATTGTCTACCTAATTTTGAAAACTTTTAAGATTTTATTTGCTTACCTTTTGATATTTTTAATTAATAATGTTCCTATAACAGTAAATGCACTTTCACATGATTGGGTTCAAGTCCCTCGAAGTAAATATGGTGAGCAAGTATGGGATCAACAAAGTATACAAATTAATGAAGATGGTACTCGCAGAGTTTTAAGTAAATTTATACCAAATACTAAAAGTGAAATAACTAAAGATATCCTATATACAATGGATATAAATTGTAATGAAAAGACATTCAGAGATATCGCTGTAGGAGCCGATGAATTTAATGAATTTGAAAATATTAATGCAAAATGGAAATATCCAAACGGTGATAAACTTTTGCTAGGTGTAATCGATCAGGTTTGTAGTTTTGAACAGTAAGTATATTATTTTCATTCTGCAGTACCTTATGCCAAAGTTTTAGTATTCTTATATGCTTTTTTGGAATATTTAATTATCTAATACACTATTTATTTTTGTTTGAATTTTTGTAGTCTATAAATTCTTGTATTCAATTTGATATTACTAAATATCCTTGAGTAACCTTTTTTATGGCCTTTTGCATGGCATTCTCCACTCAATTAAATAA
>CACOIM010000020.1 GCA_902627325.1 uncultured Prochlorococcus sp.
TTTCTTCATTACCAAGAATTGATTTAGCATAAGGATGATCTAACCAAACACTTTTTAAAAATAAATTAAAAATTAATTCATCTACTTGATCTTGACTTTGCAATATTTCTTCAATAATTACTTTTTTTTCTAATTTATAATCTTCTTCATTCAGATTTGGAAATAAAACTAAATTTATTAATAGAGATAATGCTTCTTCAAGATTGCATGGTGGTATGTCAACATAGTAATGTACATCATCATAACCAGTTGAAGCATTACTAAATCCACCAAGTGTTTCAATTCTTAAATCAAATTCACCAGGCTCTAATAATTTGCTTCCTTTGAAAATCATGTGCTCTAAAAAATGGGCAAGACCTACTTTATTTTTTTCTTCGAATGAAATGCCGGCTTTACACCAAAAATCTATCGAAATCAATGGTGACTCACTTTCTTCAACAAATACACAGTTTGTTTTACTAGGATGTTTCCAGTATTTAACATTTGATAAATCCATTTAAATAAAAATTTCTCTAAAGTTTTGTAAAGGTAAATTTTGTGTTGGCAGATTCATCCCTAAAAACTAAATCAATCGATCCATTTATTTTGTCATTAGTCAAAAATATTGGAGAAAAAAGGTCGTTGTTAGATGATCTTGAACCAATAAAAACAAATAAGGAATTTACAAATATAGTATGCAAGGAGGTTGATAAAGAATTATATATCGAAAATGAATTTCATAAAGCAAAGAGATTTAGGAAGCTTCATGTTGAGGTTGCTGAATTCTCTAACAATTTAAAAATTTTACATTGTGTATTTTTCCCTGATCCTTTTTTCAATATACCAATTTTTGGTCTTGATTTAGTGAAGACTAAAAATGTTGTTTCTGCAGCGATTGTAGATTTATCTCCAGTATCTAAATCAAAAAGTTCAATTGATCAAATTTTAGAAGATGTTAAAAAAGATGGTTTTACGATGAAAAGAGAGATACCAAATTGGGGAGATATATTTTCTAAAAACGTCTTTTTTGCATCTCTTATGAATCAAGATGAACAAAATCACTTCTACAAAATTGTTGATCAATATCTAACAATATTGGTAGATTTAAATAAAGATTTAGAACCTGATTTAAATACAAATTCCGTTAATGAAAGAATTTACTTTCAAAAAAATTATTGTAAACAACAAATGAAAAATGAAAAAACAAGTTTAGTTCTTTTAAAGTATTTTGATAAACCATGGGTTGAAAGATACATAAAAGAAATTTTATTTGATTTTTAATGCATACAAAAAATACAAAAAAACTTTTTACTTTATCTTTGATTATGATTCCATTCTTAATGGGGAATTTTTCGTGTTCAAATAAGAATTCAAATCAAATCTCATCAGAAGAAAATTCGGAAGTAGTTCCAACTATTACTGGTGTTGCTGCCTTAGGTCAACTTATTCCTAAAGGAGAAGTTCGAAAACTTGCCTCACCTGTTAGTCAATTTGGAAGCTTTCCAAGAGTTCAAGAAATTCTTGTAAAAGAGGGAGATTATGTTAATAAAGGATCAATTCTTGCTATTTTCGAAAATAATAAAAAACTAAAAGCAAATTTATTTAAAAAGCAAAAACTAATTGAAACCAATCAAAAAGAAATATCTTTAAAAAAAGATCAAATAAACAGATATAGATCTGCTACGAAGGAAAATGCTTACTCAATTGTACTACTTTTACAAAAGGAGGATGAATTATTGAAATTAGAAAAACAAATGATTACTAATAATGCTGATAAGAAATCTATTGAAATTGATTTATATAATTCTAAACTTCGTAGCCCTATCGATGGCTTTATTTTGTCTATTAATACAAGAGCCGGTGAAAGATCAAATTCTGAAGGGATTCTAGAGATAGGAGCAAGTCAAAAAATGCAAGCTTTAATTGAAGTATATGAGTCTGATATTGATCGAGTTTTTCTTGATCAAAATGTAGAATTAATTAGTGAGAATGGTGGTTTTGAAGAAACTTTAAAAGGTAAGGTTATCAGGATTAATCCACAAGTTAAGCAAAGAAAAGTTTTATCTACAGACCCCACAGGTGATGCTGATGCCAGGATAATTAAAGTACTCGTTGGTTTAGATGATGAATCAATCTCACTAGTTAAGAGATTTGCAGGGATGAAGGTAATAGCAAAATTTACTCCAAAATGAACTTTTTTAAATATAGAAAAATACCTCTAGCATGGCTACTTTTGAGCAGACAACCTCTGAGATTGCTTGTAGCAATTGCTGGGATTAGTTTCGCTGGCATATTGATGTTTATGCAAATAGGATTCCGTGATGGCTTATTTGATACAAGTGTAACCATACATAACCTTTTGGATGCTGATTTGGTGCTCATAAGTCCAAGATCAAAAAGTTCAATTAGTATGAGTGGATTTCCAAAGCGGAGATTAATTCAAGCTCTTGCGCAAAATGATGTAAGTAGTGTTTCACCTGTAAATTTAAATTACTTGTTATGGAGAAATCCTGAAAATCTGAAAACAAGATCAATTTTGGCTTTGGGATTTAATCCAGATGATTCTATTTTGCTTGATAAAGAATTTTCAAGAAAGGCTAATTTATTGAAAAATCCTGGCAGAGTACTTTTTGATAGTTTGTCTAGACCTGAATTTGGGCCGGTTGAAGAATGGTTTAAATCTGGAAGGAAAGTTCAAACAGAAGTTGCAGGGAAAAGAGTTTTGGTTGAAGGCCTAGTCGAATTAGGACCATCTTTTGGTGCTGATGGAAATTTGATTACGAGTACAGAGACATATTTAAAACTTTTTCCTGCAAACCCTAAAGGTAGTATAGAGATAGGTTTAGTAAAACTTGTAGCAAATTCTGATTCTCGAAGAGTATCTCAAATCCTTAATAAATCTCTTCCTAATGATGTAAGAGTACTTACAAAAGATGAATTCATAGAATTTGAAAAAAATTATTGGAAGACTAGTACTGCAATTGGTTTTATATTCAGCCTAGGCGCATTTATGGGATTTATTGTTGGATGTGTTGTTGTTTATCAGATTCTTTATAGTGATGTTACCGATCATCTGCCAGAGTATGCGACTTTATTGGCTATGGGGTATAGATTAAAGTCTCTATTTTTTGTGGTTGGTAGGGAAGGTTTTTTGTTGGCTTTGTTTGGATACTTGCCTGCATATGTTTCTGGTCAAATACTTTACGCTGTAATAAGGAACTCTACAAAATTGCCAATCATAATGGACGCAAATAAATCTATTACTATCTTTTTCTTAATACTTGTTATGTGTATGGGGTCAGCAGGAATCGCAATGAGGAAATTGGTTGATGCAGATCCAGCTGAGATTTTTTAAATTTTAATTATGAGTAAAAATAAAGCTTTAAAGGTTGAAAAAAATAAAAATGCAGTTTTAACAGTTAATCTTAGTCACTATTATGGCGCTGGTGAGAATAGAAAAAAAGTCTTAGATAGAGTAAATATAAATATTAAAGAGAGAGAGCTAGTTCTTTTAAAAGGACCCTCTGGATGTGGGAAAACAACTTTATTAACATTAATAGGAGCTTTAAGAACTTGCCAAGAGGGTAGTCTTAACGTTTTAACAAAAGAATTAAATGGAGCATCAAGAAAAACAAGGCAAAGATTAAGAAGGAATATAGGTATGATATTTCAAGGACATAATTTATTGAGATGTTTAACAGCTGAACAAAATGTCCAAATGGGTGCTGATTTAATTAAAGGTTTAACTTATTTGCAAAGAAGAGAAATTGCAAGAAAGTGGTTATCAGAGGTTGGATTGGAAGATCATCATAAAAAATTACCTAATGCTTTGTCTGGAGGACAGAAACAACGAGTCGCTATCGCAAGAGCTTTATCTGCAAATCCAAAATTATTGTTAGCTGATGAACCAACATCTGCACTCGATAGTGTTACTGGAAGGGAAATTGTAAGTTTATTAAAAAGATTATCAAAAGATCAGAATTGTTCTGTTTTAATGGTTACTCATGATCCTAGGATCTCAGATATGGCAGATAGGATATTAAATATGGAAGATGGAAAAATTTTTTAAGAGCCCTTAGTGAGTTAAAATAAAAAAAAATTTTATTTATGGCTAAGAGAAGAAATTTAAAAAAAGAAAAACAAGAGCGAAATCGTGCTTATGCAAGAAAGTTCAAAAAAAGAAAATTGCGTGGAGATGTACGTTCAGATGGTGCTAGTAATGTTACTGGCAGTATCAACAATGGTGGTGCAGCAGACTAAATTGAATACAGATCTATTATAAATTAATTTTCTATAATTCTCATATTTTCATCTATTATGAATATAAGCGTTGTTATTCCGACTTATAATAGGAAATTAATATTAAAGAAATGTTTATTTTCTCTAGAAAATCAATTACTAAATAACAGGATTATTTCATATGAGATTATTGTTATTGATGATGGGTCTACAGATGGGACAATAAATTGGATATTAGAAAATAAAGAAAAACTTCCTCATGTTGTGCTTTATCAGCAATCTCATGGAGGACCAGCTTTAGCAAGAAATCTTGGTGTTCATAAATCCAAAAATGAAATTATTATTTTTATAGATAGTGATCTTGTAGTGGTAAATAATTTCCTCATAAATCATGTAGATAAATTATTAAATCATTGGGAAAAGTTTAATAAAAATTGCTTTACATATGGATCAGTTATAAACACTTCAAATTTTGAAAACCCAGCTAAAGAAAATCATAAAATCACTGATATTTCCTTCGCATATTTTGCTACAGGGAATGTAGCTATATCAAGAGATTTACTATTAAAAGTAGGTTTATTTGATAGCTCTTTTAGTTTATATGGTTGGGAAGATTTAGAACTTGGAGAAAGATTAAAACAGTATGGAACAAAACTAATAAAATGTCCTGAAGCGAAAGGCTTTCATTGGCATCCTCCTTTTCAATGTGAACAAATTAATTCACTAGTAAAAAAAGAATATGAGAGAGCTAAGATGGCTTTGATTTTTTTTAATAAACATCCAAATCTAAGAGTTCGTTTTATTATTCAATTAACTTTTTTACATAGAGTCTTATGGAATATATTATGTTTGGGCGGAATAATTAATGTAAAAACAATTACTCCTCTCTTAAAGTATTTGGTTAAAAGAAAAAAGAATTCTTTTGCTTTAGAATTATTAAGAATTCCACTTAATTTAATCTATGTAAAAGAACTTTATAAATCATTTAATACATAAAATTTCTTAAATGGCATCTTTCTTGCTAATATAAACAAAATATTAAAACCACACATCTGGCAGTTTCGGGTGATTTCTTAAATACCCGCCAGATGGAGGCTAACCCGAAACCTAAAAAAATGGCTGTTGTAACACTCTCCGAAATGATGGAAGCAGGTGCTCATTTTGGGCATCAAACAAGAAGATGGAACCCCAAGATGTCTAAATACATCTATTGTGCAAGAAATGGTGTACATATAATTGATTTGGTTAAAACTGCTTTATGTATGAATAATGCATATAAATGGACAAGAAGCGCCGCTAAGAGTGGAAAAAGATTTCTATTCGTTGGGACTAAGAAGCAAGCTTCTGAAGTCGTTGCTCAAGAAGCCTCAAGGTGTGGAGCCGCATATGTTAACCAACGTTGGCTGGGAGGAATGCTAACAAATTGGACAACTATGAAGGCTCGCATTGAAAGATTAAAAGATTTGGAAAGAATGGAATCTAGTGGAGCTATTGCTATGCGCCCTAAAAAAGAGGCAGCAGTTTTAAGGAGAGAATTAGAGAGATTACAGAAGTATTTAGGTGGTTTAAAAAATATGAGAAGATTACCGGATGTTGTTGTACTAGTTGATCAAAGAAGAGAGTCAAATGCAGTTCTTGAAGCGAGAAAACTGGACATTTCTCTTGTCTCAATGTTAGATACAAATTGCGATCCAGACTTATGTGAAGTTCCTATACCTTGCAATGATGACGCAGTTCGCTCAGTCCAATTAGTTTTAGGAAGGCTTGCTGACGCAATTAACGAAGGTAGAAAAGGTTCTAACGACCAAAGGAAAAATTAATTAAAAAATTTACTTAAATCTAAACTTTTAAAAAACAAATTCTAAAAAAATGTCAAACATTACAGCAAAATTAGTCAAAGATCTACGAGATAAAACAGGAGCAGGCATGATGGATTGCAAAAAAGCTCTTAATGAGACTGATGGTAACTTAGATAAAGCAATTGAATGGCTTAGAAAAAAAGGTATAGCGAGCGCTGAAAAGAAATCTGGCAGGGTAGCAGCCGAAGGTGCTATAGGTAGTTATATTCATACTGGATCACGAGTAGGAGTCTTATTAGAACTAAATTGTGAAACAGACTTTGTTGCTCGTGGAGAAATTTTCCAGTCACTTCTAAAAGATATTTCAATGCAAGTAGCAGCTTGCCCAAATGTTGAGTTTGTGTCTGTTGATGATGTCCCTCAAGATGTAGTTGAGAAAGAAAAACTTATTGAAATGGGTAGAGATGATTTGGCTAGCAAACCTGAACAAATTAGAGAAAAAATTGTTGAAGGAAGAATTGCCAAAAGATTGAAAGAATTAGTTTTATTAGATCAACCCTACATAAAAGATAGCGCACTAACAGTTGAACAACTTGTTAAGCAAACAGCAGGAAAGATTGGTGAGAATATTAAAGTAAGGCGTTTCACTAGATATACATTAGGTGAAGGTATAGAAGTTAAAGAGGTTGGATTTGCAGAGGAAGTAGAGTCAATGAAATCAATTTAATATATTGGATAGATACTTATTAGAAAAAAATCATAAGAAGGTAAATGATCAACTATTTCATATTGGTTGTAGAAAATCGAAAATAAAAAAAGAAATTTATAGTCTTTACGATTTATATCTGAAAATTATTCGATCTAAATTGCAAAATTATATAGGAGAAGCAATTAAAGCTCTTATAAATGTACCCGGTAATGGAATTAGAGTAAAAGATCAAAAAACTATATTATTTATAAAAAATGATTTAAAAAATATAGTAAATGATATATTGCCGTTCTTAACTATTGAACAATTATCAATAAAAAAAGAATATAAAGTTGTCAATCAAATTAATAATAATATAGATTTTAAAAGCAATTATAATTTAAAAGAAGAAGTTTATACAATAAATAATTTTGAACCTATTAATACAAACAATACAAGAAACTATTGTAAGTTTTATTATAAAAATTTAATTAATGAAAATGACTCTAATAACTTTAATATAGATAATTATGTGCTAAATAATAAACATTTTGATAATTACTATAATGATGATAATTTGGGATCTTTTAATACTACAATTTTAATAAATGATTTTGATGAAGATAAATTATCTTTAAATATGTATCAAAGTAAAGATAATAAGTATTTTATTCCTATTGAATTTAAAGATATAATTTTATGGTTAGATACTCTTGATTCCTCTTTGAACTTGTATCTTCAAGATCTTTCGATTGAAATTAATAATGAACTTTTTAAAAAAAATATTTTTAAGAGATTTATAAATAATGATTTGCTAATTAATATTTTTGATAATCACCTGTTATTTAGCAATCCATCACCTTTCGTATTGACCTACGATCCATCCCTAAATCAATATATTAATTTTGATGCAAACTTTTACGATAATAAATGTTTAAAAACTAATTTAATTAATATAAATAGTGCTGAACTAGAATTCATTAATATTAACTTAAGTATGTTAAAAAATAAACTATTGGAATTAAAATATAATATTTATTTATTAATTAAAAAAGAAAATTATTGGTGTAATAAACTTAAATTAAATTCAAATATTAAATCTACTATAAATAAAATCTAACTTAAATTTTTTTAAATTGAATCAAGAAATTATTTATGCAGAAAATGTAAAAAGTTGGGTTAGACCATTGCAACGTTCGTTGACACTAGAGACAGAGTCCGGATTTAAAAATATTTTAGGTAAGGAAAAATACTTTAATGAGTTTCTATATGAAAGTTTCAGTAATATTAATCATTTAAGATTAAATAATGAATTTATTATTTCATTTAAGATCTTTTCTGAAAAATATAATTTATACGATAAACTTGAAATTAATCAACGTAAAAGATTAGTAATAGATACCAGAAAACTTCTTTTAAAGTTAAGTAAATCTGTAGATGCTAATAGAGAAGATAGTTTTCCTACTTATAAAAATATACAAAATGGTAAACTTTCACTAACATCAGATGTCTCAGATATCGATGGTATTGGGAAAGTCAATAAAGAAATCTTAAATAAATTAGGAATCTTTGATATAAAAGATTTAATCAATTATTTCCCTAGGACTTATTTAGACTATACAAATAAGGAAAAAATAATAAATTTAAAGCCTGATAATTTATATACATGTACAGCAAATATTAAAAGATTTTATATGTATAAGAGTAAAAAGAATAATAATTTATCTATCATGAATTTAATTGTTTATGATAATACTTCTTCTATTAAAATAACCAAGTTTTTTTTAGGCAAAAGATTTAGATCATTTGCTTTTTTTTCTACTCAAAAAGAAAAGTATAAACTAGGAATAAAAATTGCTATTTCAGGTAAAGTGAAGTTCTCGGAATATGGACGATCATTTGTTGATCCGCAGATTGAAATTTTAAATAATAACGAGAATATCAATTTTAAAGGGAAAATTTTACCAATATATTCCTTAACAGATTCACTCTCTAATATTAGCTTCATTAAGATTATCAAAAAGGTACTTTTTTGTACAAAAAAATTCCCTGATATCTTAAATAATAACCAACTTAAATCTCTATCTTTGTTATCTCTTAATGAATCTTTAGTCAATATTCATTTGCCTGTTAGCCAAGAATATCTTCAACTTTCAAAGAAACGTTTAGTTTTTGATGAATTATTGTTATTGCAATTAAACTTTCTTTTAAAGAGAAAAAATAGAAATAAAAAGATTGTTAAATCAAATAATTCTGTTAAAAAGTTGCTCTTGAATTGTTTTTTGGAAAAATTACCTTTTAAACTCACAGACTCTCAAAATAATGTTTTAGAAGAAATTAAAATAGATCTAAATGGTATTAATCCAATGTCACGTCTACTTCAAGGAGATGTTGGTAGTGGCAAAACTATTATTGCTATCTCCTCACTATTGATGATGATAGAAAAAGGTTACCAATGCGCATTTATGGTACCAACGGAAGTGTTAGCAGAACAACACTATAAAAGTCTTCTAAAGTTAACTAGTTCCCTTTTTATTTCTGTTGAATTATTAACAGGAAATACCTCAGAAAAGAAGAGGAAGCAAATTAGGAGAGATTTAGAAAATGGTCAAGTTAATGTTTTGGTTGGGACTCATGCATTATTTGAAGAAAAAGTTATCTTTAATGCTCTCGGTCTAGTAATTATTGATGAACAGCATAGGTTTGGTGTTAGTCAAAGAAATAGATTATTAAAAAAAGGTGAAAACGCACATTTACTTTCCATGACTGCAACGCCTATTCCCAGGACATTAGCACTATCAATATATGGTGATTTGGATGTTAGTCAAATCACTGAATTACCACCAGGTCGATTACCTGTTGTTACAAAAATAGTAAGTGAGAATGATCTATCTGAATTATTTAGGTTTGTTGAAAAAGAAATTGAGAGGGGAAAGCAAGCCTATGTGATACTCCCGCTTATAGAAGAATCTGAAAAATTAAATTTAAACTCTGCAATTAATATTTACCAACAACTCTCTGACGAAGTTTTTAAACAATTTAATGTTGGACTTCTTCATGGGAAATTAAGCCCAAATGATAAAAACAAAATTTTAAGTCTTTTCTCAGAAAATAAAATAAATATTTTAGTTTCTACAACAGTTATTGAAGTTGGTATTGATGTTCCAAATGCTTCAATAATGGTGATTTATAATTCTGAGAGATTTGGTTTATCTCAACTTCATCAATTAAGGGGAAGAGTTGGTAGAGACTCCTCTCAATCGTTTTGCTATTTAATTACGAATGAAAATAATGTGCTGACTAATAAAAGATTAAGTGTATTGGAAAAGTCTAGTGATGGTTTTTATGTCGCAGAAAAAGATTTAGAGCTTAGAGGTCCAGGTCAAATTCTTGGCTATAAACAATCGGGACTGCCTGATTTTGTACTAGAAAATCTTCCTCAGAATAAATTATTGATTGATAAAGCAAGAAATGAAGCTATTAATATTCTTAAAGTTGACCCTACCCTAGAAAATAATCAATATTTGAAGAAGTCACTTTTTGAAAAGTCTGACAATAAATTTATTCATGAATTTTTAAATTAATAATATTGTTGAAATAAATTTTGTTTATGTAAATATATTGAATAATTGCATTTTATGTATTGAAACCCTGGTATCAAATCCCCATAGTTGATAACAATGAAAAACTAATTTCAATCCCTAATGAAATTGACTTTATAGAACCCCATCCATATTTAGCCTTGGGAGCACCTTATAAAAGTAGAGGAAGAATTTGGTCTCTTCGTGAAGGAGTTGTTTCCCGTTTAGTAAGAGCTAATAATTATTTAAAAAGCATTCAGAATAATTATTCACTAATCCTTTATGACAGTTGGCGTCCAATAGAAGTTCAATCCTATATGTTTTATTTGGCTTTTGAAAGTGAGTGCAAGAAAAGAGGGTTAGAATTTCAATCTAATAAAATCGATTCTTATCCTGAAATTATTAAAGAAGTTGAGAAGTTTTGGGCTTATCCAAGTTTTGATGAAAAGTGTCCTCCTCCCCACACAACAGGAGGAGCAATAGATTTAGCAATTGCGGATAGTTCTGGGAACTTAATTGATATGGGTTGCGATATAGATTATATGGATATAAGTGCTTCCCCGGAATTTTATAAAGATCGTAATTCGAAAGAATCAATGATATGGGATGACAGAAGAAATTTGCTAAAGCAAGTAATGTTGAAATTTGAATTTGTACAGCATCCCAATGAATGGTGGCATTTCAGCTATGGCGATCAATTATGGGCTTGGACTAATCAAATCAGAAAAGCAATATATGGAAAAGCTGTTGGTAATTAGTTCTCTAATAAATCTAAAATAAAAGAATCTTCATTTTTATCTATAAAATCACCAAAATCTAATTCTGAAGAATATTTACTCCATTCAAGAAGTAAAGGGGTTAGTATGCTTTCCATGTTTTCTAATGGCATTCTTTGCAAGTAAGGTTTTGCTAATCTTTGAAGGTTTTTACTACCACCTAACCATAGTTGGTACTTATTTAAACCACTACCAACAAGTGCAAGCTCAGCCATATAAGGTCTTGAGCAGCCATTAGGACATCCAGTAATCCTAAATAGAATTGTTTTTTCAATATTCAAACTTTTAAGTAGATTATCAATTCTTTCTAAAATATTGGGTAAGATTCTTTCTGCTTCTGTCATTGCTAACCCACAAAGAGGTAGTGCAGGGCAAGCTAAAGCATGTCTTTGAATTTCATTAATATCATCAAGATTTTCATAACCTATATCATGTAGCTCTAACTCTATTTCATTTTTATTTTTGTTTAGAATATTGCAAATTAATACATCTTGATTTGGAGTGAGTCTTAAATCTAAATTGTATTTCTCTACTAATTTTCTAATCGTTAATTTTTTCTCTCCTACAAGCCTTCCTGATAGTAATGGTAAACCTACAAACCATTTTTGATTATTTTGTTTTTGCCATCCCAAATAGTCAATTAATTTATTAATTGGTTCTTTCCTTAATGGTTTAATTGGCTTTCGATAATACTTAGTAACGAGAATGTCTTTAAACCAATTTATACCCTTTTCGTGTAGAAGATACTTCATTCGAGCATTTTTTCTTGATTTCCTATCTCCGTAGTCTCTCTGTATAGCAACAATACTTTGAATTAATTCAAAAATATCTTTTTCTTCTACATATCCTAAAGGATCTGCAATCCTAGCAAATGTTTCTTCATTATTATGGGTTCTTCCCATTCCTCCGCCAATATAAAAATTACAACCCTCTAAATGTCCATTTTTATTTGTAAAAGCAACAATGCCGATATCATTGGTTAAAAGATCAACAGAGTTGTCACCAGGAACGGTCACGGCACATTTAAATTTTCTTGGTAAATAAGTTGCACCGTATAAAGGTTCATTCTTAATGCCACTATATACATTCTCATTAAATTGGAGTTTCCTATTTGATTCAATTTCCTTGTCAGGCTTAATTCTGTAAGCAAGATCTCCATCTGCCCAAAGTTCTAAGAAGGTCCCTTGCGCTGCTACTGGAGTTAAAAGATCTGCAACTTTGATAGCTAAATCTCTTGCAACTCTATATTCTGGAGTCTCAAATGGAGCTGCAGGTGCCATTACATTTCTATTGATATCTCCGCAAGCAGCTAAAGTAGAGCCCATACTATCAACAATGGTTTTTATAACTTTCTTTAGGTTCTCTTTTCTAATACCATGCATTTGAAATGCTTGTCTTGTTGTAGCTCTAAGAGTTCCGTTACCAAGTTTATTAGATAAATCATCTAAGCAGCAGTATAATTTTCCTGGTATTTCTCCTCCTGGACTCCTTAATCTCAACATCATTTGCCAATCTTTTATCCCTGGCTTTCTATTTTCTCTATCATCTTGTTGATAACTTCCATGAAATTTTAAAAGTTGAACAGCATCATTTGTAAAGTGGTCACTATCATTTTTTAATTCACTTGCTAATGGCTCTTTTAGAAATTGACTACCTTTTTTGAATTCTTCAAATTTTGAAACTTCAAGTCCATTAGCCAAGCATACAGTCTCTTTTTTGACCTCTTTTTTCTTCTTTT
>CACOIM010000021.1 GCA_902627325.1 uncultured Prochlorococcus sp.
GTTGCCAAAATTCTTCTTTTATTAGACTTGGTTGAATTATTATATTTTCATCATCATGTAAAAGGAAAGAACCTATTTTATAATTTAAAAAATATAAAGGTATATAGGTAAAAGGGTTACTTACCCATGTTCCAATTGCAGCTAAAACTAAGTTACCTTTTATAATTCTCGCAAGGGCAATTCCCAATAATGTTTGAAAACCAAAGAATGGAAAACATCCACTAAAAACTCCTGCAGCAGTGCCTTTCGCTTTAAAATATGGGGTGCCATCTTGCTGCCAAATTAATGATAGAATTTTTTTACTAGAAAATTCTTTTATTAAACTCATTCTGAAAATTCTATAATCAAAATTTTTTTTATCCTACATAATTATTTTTTACAAAGTGAGAAATGAGTACAATAATACCTTTAGATGACACAATAGCAGCGATAGCTTCAGCAATTACATTGGGTAAAGGAGGAATTGCCGTTATAAGAGTTTCAGGTCCAGATGCAATAAATTCATGTAGAAAAATAGTTCTAACAAAATCAAAAAAAGCTTGGGAATCAAACAGAGTATTTCATGGTTATGCAAAAGATATTGAAAATGAAAAATTAGTTGATGAAATATTAGTGCTAGTAATGCGATCACCCAATAGCTTTACAGGTGAAGATATTGTCGAAATTCATTGTCATGGTGGAATCATCGTAGTTAATAGAATATTAGATATTCTTTTAAAAAGATCTAATATCAGATTGGCTAATCCGGGAGAATTTAGTCAAAGAGCTTTTTTAAATGGAAAGATTGATTTAACTCAAGCTGAATCAATTAATCAATTAATCAATGCAAATAATATTAGAGCTGCGGAGATTGCTTTTAAAGGTATACAAGGAGAATTAAATAATCAAATAAACCTAATTAAAAATTCTCTTATTGATCAATTAGCTGAAATTGAAGCAAGAGTCGATTTTGATGAAGATTTTCAAGAATTTGATTATGACAAGTTTGCAAAAGATTTAAACATAATTAAAGAAAAAATAAATTACTTAATTGAAATTACGGAGAGAAATCGTTATTTAGAAAATGGAATTTCAATAGCTTTAATTGGCAAAACAAATGTTGGTAAAAGTTCCTTATTGAATTTACTTTCTAAACAAGACAAAGCAATTGTTACTGAAATCCCAGGAACAACGAGAGATATTATTGAAGTTAATTTGATTATTAAAGATATCCCTATTCGAATCATAGATACTGCAGGGATACGAAATACCGAGGATTATATTGAGAAAATTGGTATTAAAAAAAGTTTAGAGATGATCAAAGAATGTGACTACATTATTTATATTTATGATCTTAAATCTGGCCTGAATCAAGATGATGAAGAAATAATAGAAAAAATTCCAGCTAATAAACTGATATCGATCTTAGGTAATAAAAAAGATCTTATTAGTATAAAAAATATAAGAAATAAAAAATATTCCGACAACACAATTTTCATGAGTATTAAAGAGAATCAGGGTGAAGGTTTGTTAATTGAGAAAATAATAGATAAATGTGGAAACAAAGAATTCCAAGATATTGAGGTATTACTTAACGAAAGACAAATGTCTAACTTAAAAGATTCTCTAAAGAACTTAAATGACACCTCAAATATAATCGATAAAAAATTACCTTTTGATTTTTTAGCAATTGAACTAAGAGATAGTATTAAAAATCTTGCTAAATTAACTGGAGAAGAATTAACGGAAGAATTATTAGATAATATTTTTTCTAAGTTTTGTATTGGGAAATGAATCCAAAACCAAAGAATAATGAATTAAGACTCCTTTAAAAGTTAATATAGTATTTGAAATAAATAATTTGATTTTGGACTGGAATTCACCACAATTAAGAAATAAAATAAGTGATTGGATTTATGAAGATATTGGAAATGGTGACTTAACACAATCATCAATTACAGAAAATATTGGTAAAGCTTGTTGGATAGCTAAAGAAGATGGTATGTTTTGTGGAATTGAACTTTTAAAAATAATTTTTAATCAAATTGATAAAGAAATAAATTTTTATCCATTAATTAAAGATGGTCAAAAATTTAAAAAAAATGACATATTACTAGAATTGATTGGCCCATCAAAAAGTTTATTAGCTAGTGAGAGAATATCTCTAAATATTGCTATGCATCTTTCTGGTGTTTCAACTCATACTTATAAAATTGTTGAAAAGCTTAGAAATACGGGAATCAAATTAGCTGATACAAGAAAAACTACACCAGGCCTAAGAAGCTTAGAAAAGTATGCCTTTAAATGTGGAGGTGGTATAAATCATAGAATGGGGCTATACGATGCAGCAATGATCAAAGAAAATCACATTGCTTGGAGTAAAAATATAAAAAATGCAATAGAAAGGATAAGATTAAATACCCCTTTTACAACACACATAATAGTAGAAGCAGAAAATATAGATCAGGCTAAAGAAGCTATATTAGCTGGTGCTGATAGTATCCTACTAGATGAACTCAAACCAAGCATATTAAGAGAAAATATTAATTTATTAAGAGAAGTTAGGTTAAATAATGATTGTAAAGAAGAAAGGAAAAATTTAATAATTGAAGTATCTGGAATCAATCCAGACGAAATTGAAAATTATTTAATAGATGGTATTGACCTAATATCTACAAGCTCTGCAACAACAAAAAGTAAATGGATTGACTTTAGTATGCGTTATATTAATTAAATTGATAGATTAAATTTCAAATATTACTCTATGCTCAAAACTTATAATATATTAAAAAGATATTTCACTTCTTCTTTAAAGGAAAGTCTTGAGGAGAATAACAAATCCTCAGAATTTGATAATTTTAAAAAAAACATAATCGTACCATCCTCAAAAGAGGAGTTTGGTGACTATCAATCAAATATTAGCTTAATTTTATCTAAGTGTTATGGAAAGAATCCAAAAATAATTGCATCAGAAATTATTAAGTTAGTTAAAAAGAATAAGGAGATTATAGATATAGTTGAAAGTCTAGAAGTCGCTGGCCCAGGTTTTATTAATATTTCAGTTAAAAAAAATATTTTTGTAGAAAAACTAATAGAAAATTTAAAATGTCAAAGAGTAGGCATACCGCTTGCCTATTCAGAAAATGATAAAGATATTAATAAAAAAATAATAGTTGACTTTTCTAGTCCAAATATCGCAAAGGAAATGCACGTTGGTCACTTAAGATCAACAATTATCGGAGATTCAATATCTAGAATTTATGAATTGAGAGGCTATGATGTTTTGAGAATAAATCATGTAGGAGATTGGGGGACTCAATTTGGAATGCTCATTGCATATCTCAAAGATGAATTTCCAAAAGATTTAAATAATATTTCAGAAATCGAGATCGGTGATCTCGTATCTTTTTATAAAAAGTCTAAAATAAAGTTTGATAATCAACCTGAGTTTCAGAGAAAAGCAAGAGAGGAAGTTATTAAATTACAAAGTGGTAACAAGGATTCAATAGCCGCATGGAAATTATTATGCAATCAATCCAGAAAAGAATTTGATTTAATATATAAAGTCTTAAATATAAAGATAGAGGAGCGAGGAGAATCCTTTTATAATCCTTTTCTTAAATCAATTGTTGAAGAACTTAAATTAAAAAATATCGCAGTGGAAGATGATGGAGCTCAATGCGTTTTTTTAGATGGGCTAACAAATAAAGAGGGAGGATCTCTTCCTCTAATTATTCAAAAAAAAGATGGCGGCTATAATTATGCAACTACGGATTTAGCTGCAATAAAATATAGATTTAGCGAAAAAGGTATAGGGGACGGAGCAAAAAAAATCATATATGTGACAGATCAAGGTCAATCTAATCATTTTTATGGTGTTTTCCAGGTAGCTAATAAAGCTAAATGGATTCCAGAGAATTGTGAGGCAATACATGTTCCATTTGGATTAGTACAGGGTAATGATGGTAAAAAACTTAAAACTAGAGAAGGAAAAACTATTCGTTTAAAAGATTTGTTAACAGAGTCGATAAACAGAGCGAAAGAAGACTTATTGGCAAGAATAAGTTCTGAGAAAAGAAATGAAGATAATAACTTTATCGACAAAACATCTGAGGTTATAGGGATTGGAGCAGTCAAATATGCAGATCTAAGCCAAAATAGAATAACAAATTATCAATTTAGCTTTGACAAAATGCTTGCACTAAATGGTAATACAGCTCCTTATCTTCTATACACACTTGTAAGAATTGCCGGAATAAATAGAAAAAATGATCTTAAAGAGGATAATTTTAATACTGACTTTATTACTTTTGAGAACTTGTATGAATGGAAACTTCTCAAAAAATTATTAAAATATGATGAGACCATAATATCTATTGAGAATGATTTAATGCCAAATAGACTATGTAATTATTTATTTGAACTATGTCAAACATTTAATAGATTTTATGATCAATTACCCATTCTTAAATCAGATAAACAAACTAAAAATTCAAGATTAGCTCTTTGTTCTCTTACTGAAAAGACTTTAAGATTAAGTCTTAATCTTCTTGGAATAGAAACTTTAGAAAAGATGTAATGTCAAAATCAAATCAATTTAATAACTCAATTCCTGAACCAAATGAATACATAAAAAATCTAAAATCTTATTCTGCTCCATTGGAGAATAGAAGAAACTTACTAAGATTAGATTTTAATGAAAATACTATTGGACCAAGTCAAAAGGTTTTTAACGCAATCAAAAATATAAAAATAAATGAAATTTCTATCTATCCAGAATATGATTTATTAAAAAATAAAGTTTGTCTTGAATATCTTAAAAATAGAAATTTTGATATTGATGAAATTGGTATCTTTAATGGTGCTGATGCGGCTATAAATGCAATATGTAAAGCTTTTGGCGAAAAAAATAAAGTATTTTTAACTACTAATCCAACATTTGGATACTATTTTCCATGTGCGGAAATGCATGGAATGATAATAAAATGTTGTTCATATATTGGCAATAATTTCAAATTTCCTTTAGAAAATTTTTTCGAAAGCATTCAAAAATATAAACCAAAGTTGATCTTCATCTGTAATCCAAACAACCCAACAGGATCAGTAATAAGTGCTGAAAAGATTATGGAGATCGCGAATAAAAATAAGAAATCTCTAATTGTGATCGATGAATTATATGAAAAATTCTATGGAGATAGTCTACTTCCAATAATTGACTTTAAAAAAACAAAAAATATAGTTATTATACACTCACTTTCTAAAACTGCAGGTTTAGCAGGATTAAGAGTAGGTTTCGCCTTTGGTAATGAGCAAATTATTAAACAAATTAATAAAGTAACTGGACCTTACGATGTTAATAGTTTCGCAGTCGCAGCAGCTAATGCAGCCTTAGATGATAAAGAGTATATTGATAATTATGTTTTAAAAGTGAAGGAAGCAAGGAATTGGATTCAAGAAAAATTTGAGTCACTAGATATAAGATATAACTTCAATGGAGGAAATTATTTTTTAATTTGGCCTAATAAAGAACCACAAGTTTTAGAAAAAGAAATGAAAGACAATGGAATTTTAATTAGAAATATGCAAAACAAAAAAGATATTGATCAATCAGTAAGAGTTAGTATAGGCGTTATGGAACAAATGAAAATCTTTTGGAAAATATATAAGAAATTAGATCAATAATAAATTAATTTTTAAAAATATAAACAATTTTATCTATATATTTTTTTGAATTTAATTTTAATTCTTTTCCAATATATTTAATTTCATATTGAGAAATATTTTCTAAAAATTTATCTTCATTAGAAAAATCACAATCATCAATATTCTGTTTAGTATTTAAAAAGTGCACAGGTACAATTATTTTTGGATTTAAAATTTCTACAATATTAAGTGCCTCTTTTCCTGAATATGATTTAATTCCTCCTCCAATAGAAATAAATAAAATATCTGGTCTATTAATTATTATTTGATCTTCAAAAGTTATATCACCGGCAGCACCTCCCATATGGACGATCTTAAAATTACTTTGATTCCATGTCCATACAGTTGCGTCACCATATCTTCTTCCGTTTAAACGATCATGAGGTACTGATATACCATTAAAAATTAAATTATCATATTCATAAGTACCTGGTTCAAAAAACATTAAATCATTATTTGGGTTATAACCTTCATCAGCTAATCTCGAGCTTGCCAATATTAAATCTTTTTCAATATTTAGAGACTCTCGAAATTGGCTAGCACAACCTACAGCTTTGAATGGATTAATAAGGATAGATTTATCATTACCTTTTATTAAAAATTGACTATGACCAAAACTTTTTAATATTAATTCATCTGCATTTACATGAGAGGGTATTAATAAAAATAATATACAAAATAGTAGTCTTTTAAGTTTCAAGATTGATATCCGATATATTCATAAATTTTACATCTCTTGGGCCATTTTAAGAAAATTGCCAATTATTTTATGACCAAATTCTGTTAATACACTCTCAGGATGAAATTGAATACCTTGCATATGACTATATTCTTTATGACAAATACCCATAATAGTTTTATCCTCCAAATAAGCTGTAACTTCAAAACATTTAGGTAATGTAAGAGTATCAACTATCAAGCTATGGTATCTAGTAGCAAGAAATGGGCTTTGTATATCTTTGAACAATCCATTACTTTTATGAAATATATTAGAAGTCTTACCATGCATTAATTCTTTGCCAATAATAACTTTACCTCCATAAGCTTGTGCTAATGCTTGATGACCAAGGCAAACACCTAGTGTTGGAATATCTTTGGAAATTTCTTTTAAAATTGGTATACAAATACCAGATTCATCTGGATTGCCAGGACCAGGAGATAAAAGAATGCCTCTAGGTTTAAGCTTTAAAATTTCATCCAAAGTAATTTGATCATTCCTTTTTACTAAAATATTTTTAGTAATAGAAAATTCTGAAGATAGTTCTCCTAAATACTGAACCAGATTATATGTAAAACTATCATAATTATCTATTACTAAAAACATTTTTTTCTAACTAAAAAGGATCAATTTAATTTTAGGAAAAAATATAAATGCAGCAACAAAAATTGAATTACAAGATGCTAATAAAACGGATGCTGCTGAACAATCTTTGGATATCTTTGCAAGTTTATTAAACTTATTTTTAACATTCAAATCGACTAGAGATTCAATTGAAGTATTTAATAATTCAAGTATTAAAACAGAAAAAATTGTAGAAATTATTATCATATATTCATTAAGACTACATTTAAAAATAGAACAAATAACTAATATTAACGCTCCAAATAGAATTTGTATTCGGAAATTACGAGTTGTTTGGAAACAATAAATTAATCCGTTAATAGCAAATTGCAAACTAGCAAAAATATTTTTTGAGGTTTTATAAGACTCTCGTTTTTCACTTGGTATATTATTTTGATTATCCATAATTTATTTATTCAATATTTAATCTTGAAATCAAATATTCTTGAATTTTTAGCATATTCTCTAATTGATTTTGATCTTGGTGATCCCATCCTAATAAATGCAATAATCCATGGCTAGCTAACCAAATCACTTCTTGTTCAACAGAATTATTATATTCTATTGATTGTTTTAGTGCCGTTTCCAAAGATATAAAAATATCTCCAAATTCTGCAGAATTAAGATCATAGACTGAATCCTCTTTAGAAAGTATGGGGAAAGAAAGAACATCAGTGGGTCCAAATTTATTAAGCCATGTTTGATTTAAATCCGATATTTTTAGATCATCAACAATTTCAAAACTTAATGAAACAGATTTTTTATTTAATAAGTAATTTGGCAAAAACTGCTTAAATTCATTCAAAAGAATATTAATCCACCTCTTAAAAGTATTCTCCCAAAAATCATGTTCAAAAATATATTGTTTAATCCCTGTCACATTAATCTTATTTAGCTTTATTTCACAAGAGTTTTTAAACACCAATTCAATGTTTTCAATAGAATTGTGTTGATTAATCATATTTCTTAAACGGGTATATTTGGTTTGCCCAGAGTTGCCAATAATATTAATATTCCAAATAATATTAAAAAAGTTACACCAAAATGAACCAAACTTTTAGAACCTTTTCTAACCATATTTCTCATTGCTAATTTGATGAAACTGGGAGGTGCAACCTTCTTTTCCATATTTTCTTGTTTATTCATAATTGTTATATTTTTTCTGAAGAAACATTTAAACGCAATAATCCATATATGAAATTATCTATATTCCCATTCAAAAACCCTTCAACATCAGTGCTTTCTTGATTAGTTCTAAGATCTTTGACTAATTGATAAGGATTAAAAACATAATTTCTAATCTGATTACCCCAGGCCGCTTCAACAATCTCACCCTTTATATCTGCTATTTCCTCTGCTCTCTGTTCTTTAGCAATAATTAGTAACTTTGATTTAAGAAGAAGCATTGCCTTCTCTTTGTTTTGCAACTGTGATCTTTCCTGTGTACAGCGAACAGATATCCCTGTTGGTAAATGAGTAATTCTCACAGCAGTTTCTACCTTATTTACATTTTGTCCTCCAGCTCCCCCTGATCTACTTGTATTTATTTCTATATCTTTTTCTGGAATCTCTAAAGAGATATCTTCATCTAATTTTGGCATAACCTCAATACCAGCGAAACTAGTTTGTCTCTTTCCATTCGCATTAAAAGGAGAGATCCTTACCAATCTATGGGTACCTTTTTCATTTTGCAAATATCCATAAGCGTATTTCCCTTCAATTTCAAAAGTAATACTTTTAAATCCTGCTTCCTCACCCTCTGACAACTCATTAATAGTTAATTTCATAGAGTGAGCATCTGACCATCGGGAATACATCCTAAATAAAATCTCAACCCAATCCTGAGCATCTGTACCTCCAGCTCCTGCATTAATTGAAATAACTGCATTACCTTTATCGTATTCTCCACTAAGTAATCTTTGAAGTTCCCACCTATCTAAGTTTTCTTTGAGTATATCTAATCCTATCTGAGATTCTTTTATCAAGTCTTCATCTGGATCTAAAGCAAAAAGATCTAGGGAAGCATTCGCATCAGAAATTAAAGATTGCCATTTCCCCAATAGATCTAGTTGTGCTTTAACATCATCAAGATTTCTCATTAATATTTTTGCTTTTTCTTGATTTTCCCAAAATCCTTTTACAGCAGCTTGTTGTTCTAAATCTATCTTTTGTGCTTTGAGTTTAGGTATGTCAAAGATACTCCTGAGCTTTGCTCAGGCGCTCTTTACATGAGGAAAGGTCCTTTCTAAATTCTGTAAGATCTAACAAAATAGACAAATTTCTTATTTATAATCTAACAAGGACTATTATTTAATAGTATAAAGTAAATAATATTTAAAAAAATGAAAAAAGTTGAAATCTATACATGGCAATATTGTCCATTTTGTATACGAGCTAAATCTTTACTTAACAAGAAGAATATAGAATTTATAGAATATAAAATTGATGGTGATGAATCAGCTAGAGAAAAAATGAGCCAGAGAGCTAATGGCAAAAGATCTCTTCCTCAAATATTTATAGATAATAATAGTATTGGGGGATGTGACGATCTATATTCATTGGAGGAAGACAATAAACTTGACTCACTTATTGGATAATTTATATGAAATTTCTTTTTGTGATTGATCCAATAAAGAATATAAACCCAGCAAAAGATTCATCTGCGGCATTAATGCAGGCAACACACAATAAAAAAGTTGAAGTTTGGTTTTGTACTCCACAAGATCTTGAAGCGAGAGGAGATGAGGTATGGGCATCCTGTACAAATATTGAACCTATTCCATGGATTCAATTAAAAGAAAATAAATGCATTCCGCTTGCACAATTTAGCTGTATTTGGATGAGAAAAGATCCTCCTGTTGATGAAGGTTATCTATACGCGACACATCTACTTGAAGTAGCGGAGAGAAAGGGTGTCAAAGTCGTCAATAAACCATCATCTCTAAGGGCATGGAATGAAAAGTTAGGAGCATTAAGATATAGCAATCTAATGGCTCCAACCATTGTCGCTAGCAAAGTAAATGATTTAATTAATTTTGCACAAGCTAACGAAGAAGTTGTTATTAAACCTCTAGGAGGTAAAGGAGGTCAGGGAGTAATTAGATTGAATAAAAATTCTCCTGGATCTAGAGCAATCATTGAACTAATTACTTCACAAGAACAATTACCAGTTATGATGCAAAAATTTATTCCCGAGGTGCAAAATGGAGATAAAAGAATAATTATTGTTGATGGACAACCATTAGGAGCAATAAATCGAATCCCAAATCAGGGAGACTTTAGAAGTAACCTTGCTATGGGAGGAAAAGCTGAAAGAACCTCCTTAAGTAGTGCAGAAAAAAGTATTTGTCGTGAATTATCTCAACACCTGCAAGAAGAAGGACTATTTTTTGTAGGTATAGATGTTATTAATGGAATGCTTAGTGAAATTAATGTCACAAGTCCAACGGGACTAAGAGAAATTGAAAAATTATCCAATAAAAATATTTCAGAAGAAGTAATTGAGAAATTGCTAGACATTATCAATTAAAATTTAATCAAAAATTATATTTGCTAAGGAGGCTAATTTGAGTTTAATTTCATCAATTTCTTTTTCACAAATAGATCCTTTTACTAAACCTGATCCAGCTATAAACTCTATCTCGCCGTTAAGTATCCTTGCACCTCTTAAAGCTACTCTAAAATCAGCATTACCTTCTGCATCGACCCAGCCGAATGGAGAAGCATAATTTCCTCTATCAAAATTCTCAAGGCTATCTAAATAATCTAAAGCTTTTTCTTTTGGAAAACCGCAAACCGCAGGCGATGGATGTAACTTTTCGAGTAATACAAATGGGCATATTTTATTAACCTCTGCACTTATTAAAGTACATAGATGAGCTATGTTACCGAATTTTTTAACCTTTATTTCTCCTTTTTTATAGTTTCTAATATTTAAAAATTTCAAATTTTCAATCAAATAATTTATAACAAAATTATGCTCTCTTAAATTCTTATCACTTCTAAGTAAAGTTTCCATATCAAATCCAATTTTTTCAGTTCCAGCAATTGCCTCTAATTGCAAAACTTTTTCTTTAAATGAAAATAATTTTTCGGGAGATGCACCAAAAATTATATTCTCCTTATTTCTTTTCCAAAGATATCTACAGGCATTAGCTTGGCTTAACCTTAATTTATGTAATATTTGAATAATATTTAATTTCTTCTTTAGTTGAAATATTAGTTTAGATCCTAATACTAATTTCTCAATGCAACCATCATTAATTAATTTAATAGCTGCTGAGATTTGTTTATTTAATAATGGATAGTTTATATAAAAGGATTTATAAAAATCATCTAAAGATAAATGTGAATTTCCATAATTATAATTTTGACTTTTTGAAGAAATTATTTTCTCTCTAACATCCCAAAACTCATTAATATTATCTCGAATAGATATTCTTGGATCAATTTCGATATTTATTCTAATTGTAATATTTTTGCCATCATTAATAATTAAAAACTTTGGTAAGACACCCTCTAAAATAGAAAAATCATTATCAACTTGATATTTTTTTAAATTTTCTCTAAAAGTAAAAAAATAAAATATTTTCGTAAGAGAAGAAAATTTATAATGACTCTCTAAATTTATGATATTTTTTAGTGTTTTATCGTTAAAATCTTTGGCTAATTGAAATCTATTAGGACCCTTTAATTGAACACTTTTACATTTATCAAGCGCTAAAAATGAAATATTATTAGTTTCCTCCCAAAGAATTGAAAAATTATATTTATCTAAAAAAAATTGAGTAAATATCAATTAAATCCCTAAATGGCAACTCAATACAAAAACTAATTATACCCTTTGTAAGACGAGTCTTTTCAATTTTATTTAAAATATCATCTGAGAAATTTAGGAGAGTTATCTTATCATCCATAAAATTAGTAAAAAAATAAAAACATAAGTTTAATCAAGAAATATAAATCAATTTATAATTTATATTAAATAATAATATTAACTTTTTGAAGATATTAATGATTAAAAAAGATAGAAAAAATCTATGGTTGCAAGCAATAAAATGGCCTCTATATTCAGTAGCAATTATACCTATTATTATTTCAGGTGCATTTAACCTTTATTTGCACAATAATATCAGTATACTTAATTTCTTTGCATTTATATTTGCTTCTATTTTTATACTTTTTTGGGAGAATCTTACAAATGATTTATTTGACTCAGAAACGGGAATTGATAAATTTAAATTTCATTCTGTAGTTAATCTCGTAAAAAATAAAAAATTTATATCTTTAACAGCATATTTATCATTAATAATAGGATTATTTATTGTTTATTTAATTTCTATATCAACTAGCATTAATGTATTTATCTTGGTGCTCTGCTGTTGTATTTTAGGTTACCTATATCAAGGGCCTCCTTTTAGGTTA
>CACOIM010000022.1 GCA_902627325.1 uncultured Prochlorococcus sp.
TAAATCTATTCATTGTAACCGTTTGGATTTTTAGATTGCCATCTCCATGCATCTTTACACATATCGTTTATATCAAATTTAGGACTCCAATCAAGATTATCATTTGCATAAGTAATATCAGCATAAATTTCTCCAACATCTCCTTCCCTTCTCGATATTATTTCAAAAGGAATTGTTTTTGATGATGCTTTTTCAAAAGCATTTATCACCTCAAAAACACTATAGGATTTTCCTGTACCAAGATTAATATTAATCTTAAGAGGAGATCCTTGAAGAAGTTTTTTTAGGGTAGCAATATGACCATCTGCTAAATCTTGAATGTGTATATAATCTCTTTTACCACTTCCATCAGTGGTATTGTAATCGTCTCCAAAAATAAATAATTTATCTCTTTTCCCAATCGCAACTTGAGATATATATGGCATGAGATTATTTGGCTCACCATTTGGATCTTCTCCGATTAATCCTGAGGGATGGGCACCAATTGGATTAAAATACCTAAGATTTACTATTTTCCATTTGGGTTGTATTTTTTTTAAACTAGTTAAAATTTCTTCTATTATTAATTTTGTTTGCCCATAAATATTTTTAGGACATAATTGACTGTCTTCACTACATTTTGTTTCTGATGGTTCGCCATATACAGTTGCTGAAGAAGAAAATACTAAACAATTTACATTCGCTCGATCCATTTCATTAAGAAGAACTATGCTTCCACTAATATTATTTTCAAAGTAATTTAATGGTTTTTCCTCTGATTCTTTAACAGCTTTTAAACCAGCGAAGTGAATAACTGCATCAAATTTATGCTCTTTAAATATTCTTCTCAATAATCTTTTATCTCTGATATCACCCTCAATAAAATCAAAATTTATATTAGTTAATTCTTTAATCCTATTTAAAACATTTATTGAGCTATTTGATAAGTTGTCTATTAAAACAATTGAAAATCCTTCCTGTAATAATTTGACCGAGGTATGAGACCCAATATAGCCAGTACCTCCTGTGACCAAAATTTTGTAATTACTTGGATTCATAATCTTATAAGTTATTTTTATTATTCCATAAATGCAAACTTTTTTTAAGATTATTAGATATCTCTACATTGCAAAATAATTAATTATGGATTTTTTATAAAAAATAGTATCAAAAATAAAATTTCGAGTATTGCTTTCTTAAATAAAAAATTTTTTTTGACTTGATTTTAAAAATATCAATTTAATATAATTAAAATAACAGAATTTATTTATCTACTGTAAATTGATTACAACATAAATTTATTAAACTATTTCTCAAATAATTTATTAAGTAATTCATTCTCTAAAATTATTTTGGAAATATTTCTTTTTCTATAAATGAATTTGAAATAAGATTTTCCTCATGTTCTAAAGGATTACTATTCTCAACATAATGGTCAATAGATTCTTTAAATATAAAGCTTATTAAATTGAATTTTTATATTTAATAATTTTTTGATAGTTCATAATTTAAAATTATAAAAATCTTTTTATTTCTTTTAATTCACTAGGGAAAATTCCAGCATGGTTTATAATTAGATCTCAATTATTAGGTAATATTTCTCAATATCATATTTAATACAAATTTTATTCTTTTTGACTTTTTTTAGTAATTTGCTTATGAATAAACATAAAAAATTAGTGCAGATATTTAAAATGCTCTGCCTTCATTAAATCCATATTCCACATAATGCTTAGTAGCTAATTCCTTATTATCGCCATAAATATTTCTTAAATCTGCATAATTACTTAAATAAGATTGAGCATCAAATGAGCTTGTTATTTTGCCTTGAGAATATCCAAAAGAAATGTAATGTTTAACTGCCTCTGTAGTATCGCCTCCAAGAGAAATTATTAAATCATTATTACTTGCGAGATATCCCCATTCATCAAAATTATCTAATATCCTACCTTCTGATTTTCCATGATTTGTATAGTGAGAGATAGCAGAAGAAACATCATTACCAAAAGCGTTAATTAAATCTCCATGGGAGGCTATATAGTTTAGTGCTTGGAAATCATTAAGATTAGATGCATCTCCTGAACTCGTAACTGAACTAGTGCCTGCGGGATAATCTGTTCTACCTTCTGCATATCCACTTTGAATATAATGTTTAAGTGCTAATATCTCATCATTTCCAAAAGCTGCAGAAAGATCACTATATTTTGCTAAATAATTAGTTGCATTAAAAGCATTAAAATTTCTTCCCTCTACTTTTCCATGATTTTCATAATGAGTCTTTGCAGCTTCTATATCAACACCGAAAGCAGAAATTAGATCATTATTGGATGCGATATAATTATAGGCCTCTAAATCAGTGAGATTAGATGAAGTTACTGAGCTAGATCCTGAACTGGGTCCTGAATCTGAGGAAGAATCTGTCCTCCCTTCAGCATATCCACTTTGAATATAATGTTTAAGAGCTAGAGTTTCATCATTTCCAAAAGCAGCAGAAAGATCGCTATATTTTGCTAAATAATCTGAAGCTTTGAATGTAGTTAAACTTCTTCCTTCTGATTTGCCAAAATTTTCGTAATGAGAAATCGCGAAATCAGTATTAATGCCAAAGACGGGAATTAAATCTGAGTTGCTGGCAATATAATTTAATGCTAAGAATTCATTTAATATATAGGAGTCAAAGAACTTATAAAGAATCGCATCTGTTTCTCCATTTGATAAACTGTTTGCTAAATCTCCTCTTGTTTCCCCAGAAATATATATTGATGGCCCATTTTCATCTATAAAAAGATTTCTATAGAAATCCCACTTATCATTACCAAAATATTTAGTCCATATCTCATTACCATCAAGATCTATTTTTTTAAGGAATCCCATATCATTTGGATCAGACATTCCAGTTAAATAAATAAATCCGTCACTTCTAATACCCATATCAAATGCATTTTCTCTATTTGCGGTTCCATAAATTTTTGTCCATATATCATTGCCATCTTTATCCAATTTTATTAGAAATGAACCTGAGCTCCCATTTACGCTTTGTCCATTTAAATCACTCTCGGTAAAGCCTGAAACATATAAACCACCATCAGCACTTATATCAATAGAAGTCGCTCTATCTTCTTTCTGCTCCTCTCCAAAACTTTTCGACCACAAGATATTACCTTGCGAATCAATTTTTGAAACTAAAATATTATCAGTATCATTATTAGGGATATTTGAATCCTGCGTTTCTCCTACAAGATAAACAGAATTATCATCGGTCACAGCAATATCCCATGCCTCCTCATTTAGTTCTGTCCCTATGAGAGTAGTCCAGATTTCATTACCATTTAAATCTAATTTTATTAAAAAAGCATCCTCTTTTCCTAAAGAGTTATTTCCTTCTCCGTTTAGATTTCCATGTGTTTCTCCCCATAAATAAATATTTTCGTCAAGAGTACCCTTCCAAGCTATATCAGATAGTGCAGTGCCAAATAATTTAGTCCATAATATATTGCCATTAGAATCTAATTTAATTACAAAAGCATCCTTATCTCCATTGTTAATCTGGTCATTTAAATTGCCTTCTGTTGTTCCAGTTACAAAAATATTACTGTCATTATCAATAGAGATACCATAAGCTATTTCATTAGCATCAGAACCAAATAATTTAGTCCATAATTCATTACCATTAGAATCTAACTTTAACAAGAAAATATCTTGACCACCATTATTTAATTCTCCGTTTAAATTACCCATTGTCGCTCCAGTTAAGAAAATATTGCCTTGATTATCAATTGAAATGCCATAAGCTTCTTCACCAGAAGAGGAGCCAATTAGTCTTGCCCAATCAAAATCTCCAGTGATCAGATTTTGATTTACTGTGATTGATAATGCCGAAGATAATTGCGATGTATTTCCTGCAGCATCTGTCGCTATAGCTGTTAATGAATATGATCCGTCATTAAGAGCTGATGAAGTAATAAAAAAAATACCATTACTATCTGCTTTTGCTGAACCTAAAAGTATATCTCCGTTATAGAGTTTTACCGTACTACCAACTTCTGCAATCCCAGAAATTGTTGGAGTATTATCATTTGTTGCAGAAGAATTTGATAAAGATGATGGTGCAATTGGTGCTGTGGAGTCTAAATTAATTCTATAAACTTTTGTCTGACCACTATCAATTCCATTCCCATCATCCCCTGGGGCGCCTACTGCCAGAATAGAACCATCTGATGAGAGACTTACTGAAATGCCAAAATTATCCGCAGCAGCTTCTCCATCTATATCATCACCTAATTGTATCCAATTATTATCAATGTTCTTATATATCCTTACATGACCACTATCAATTCCATTCCCATCATTTTGAAAAGCACCAATAGCAACCAAAGAGCCATCTGATGAGAGACTTACTGAAATGCCAAAATTATCCTCAGCAGCTTCTCCATCTATATCATCACCTAATTGTATCCAATTATTATCAATGTTCTTATATATCCTTACATGACCACTATCAATTCCATTCCCATCATTATTTGTAGCACCAATAGCGACCAAGGAGCCATCAGCAGAAAGACTTACTGCCCAGCCTGATCGATCACCAGCAGCTTCTCCATCTATATCACCCCCTATTTGTATCCAATTATTATCAACGTTTTTATATATCCTTACATGACCACTATCAATTCCATTCCCATCATTCCAATCAGCCCCGATAGCAACAATGGAACCATCAGATGAGAGACTAACCGATCTCCCTGAAAAACTATTAGGATCTTCTCCATCAATATCACTTCCTATTTGGATCCAGACATTATTAATATTTTTATAAATACGTACATGACCACTAGCACTTCCACTCGCCTCATGGAGAAGTGCTCCAATAGCCACAACAGAACCATCAGATGAGAGACTGACCGACCTCCCAAAATTATCACCAACTTTTTCTCCCTCTATATCTGATCCTACCTTCGTCCAAGTCCCATTAACATTTTGATATATGCTTACATAACCACTGCCAGTCAAATTCTGATGAGCACCAACTGCAAAAACATTTCCGTTATCAGAAAGACTAACTGAGTAGCCAAATTCATCATAATTAGCTTCGCCATTAATATCGCTACCTACTTGAGTCCAATTATTGGTTTCATTTTTATAAATACGTATATGGCCACTATTATTTCCATTCCCATTATTATTTGTAGCGCCAATAGCAACCAAAGAGCCATCAGCAGAAAGACTTACTGCCCAGCCTGAAATATCATTAGGGGCTTCTCCACTAATATCATTTCCAATCTGTGTTAAAAGCGATGAGGTCATTGTTACATAACTAAGTAATGAAAAATTATGAACCCTATAAGATGGTTCAATTATTAGGAACTTATTTAGATAAGAATTCGGATATACTACACTAAAATTTAAACCAATTCAAAGTGTTATAAATTAATTAGCGGTTTCTAAGAAGAAAATAGTTATTAAATCTTTTTTATTAATTTATTCAAATTAATATCAAGTATTTTTGCTTTTCCTCAATATTATTTTGCTGGTATGAAATGTAAAATCTACCTATAAATTATTTAAATTATCCAAGACTATTTTTCACTAATTAGTGTTTATCCTTAAGCATATCGATATATTAAAATAAATTCTTCTTTAATACTCCTAATTTAATTTTTCTAATTATCAAATTCCAGTTAATCGAAATCTTACTTTTTTAAGAAGGTGCAAATTGCTTAAGAAAAGTTTCATAAATAAGTATACTATTAATAAAAATTTCATATAAAGCTTTTGGGAAATAAATAAATAATCCAAAGTTTAAAAAAATAAATTTAAATTTTTTCATTTCCCCTCTTCTTATAAAAAGATTTAATATTAATACAATTACACTTATATTCAATAAAAAATTGAATAATATTCCTGCGATAATTTGTAATTCACTAAAACCAAAAAAAGGATTTAATATTGCCCCAATAAATAAAATTAGATAACAAGCTATTGAAGATTGGAGGGCTGACAAAATCTTGAAACCAAAAATACTTTTTTGTGGAAAATTAACTTTTAATTTTCTTTTCATTTTATTTCCTGTTAAAAATAAATTTCCCTTTAAATAAGTTTTAGCACATACATATGATAGTAAAGTACTTGGAATTAAAAAAATATTTTTTAAAATTTAAAATAAATAAAAGAATTTATTAAATTATAAATACCTATGAGCTTTGATTTTATATTATAAAATAAATAATAATTCAATAAAATAAAACTTACCTATAGATTTTTATTTTTTTAAATATTTGATAAAATAATTAAGATTAAAAATACAATTAATTATAAAAAATAAAGAATTTATGAAAGATTATTTAATTTCAATGATCTTAAAAACTTAATTAAGCATTTATTTGTAACTTTAAGAAATTTACTTTTTTACTTGTAATTCCTTTTTAAAGTATAATTTTAGCTATCAGGACATATTTTTAAATATTTAAATCTACATGAAATGATATGACAATGAATAGAAACAATTATATTATTATATATATAGTCTTTTAAAAGTTAATTTTTATAAGTTTAATTTTCTATGAGAAATACTTTTAAATTAAAAAAAAGAGGATTTTCCATTTCTTTATTATTGATCTTCAATCAATTTTTATTAAATTCATATGCAGCAAATGATAAAAAAATATACGAATTTTATCCAGTTGAAAAGATTTCAAATGAAAAAAATAATCAACAATTTAAAATTTTTCTTTCTGAAAAAATTAATAATGAGTATCAAATTACTACTGAGGAGAAACAACAAATAGATAAATTTAAAAAACAAATTTTAAGAATAAACAACATAAATGATTTTGAAGAACAAATAAAGGTAACTCCAGGAAATAATAATTCCGGCAATTCAAATAAAGATTACATACAAAAAGAAAAAGACAATAAAAATTTATCTAATCAGAATAAAAAAATTAAACAAATAATTATTGAAAGAAAAGATTTAAAAAAGAGTCCTTTAGATAGTTTGCCCTTGCCTGGTAAAAGTAAAATATTCACTAGTCAATTTGAAGTTCCATCAAGAGGTTATGTAAATTTAAAGGGTCCTAAAATTTCATTAAATCTTAATGAAGCAGATACTTTAGAGACATTAAAACTTTTAGGAGAATTAGGCAACTATGGGATAGTAATTATTGAAGATAATGATCTTAAAAGTAAAGAAAGTTCAAATAGATCACAAATTACAGCCAATTTTGATGAAGAAGATATTTCTGATGTTTTCAATAGTATTTTATTATCTTCAAAATTAGAGGCAGTGGTAGAAAAAAATATAATATTTATTGGAAAAGATATTTTAAATAAAAGTATTAATCCAAAAGTTTCTAAAACTTATAGGCTTAATCAAGTAAATGCTGCTTCAGTTGCAGATTATCTTTCAACATTAGGTGCAAATATATCAAAAGTAATGTTAGTAAGCGGTTCAATTGATGGAGCAGAAGTTGATGATGGATTTGTGAATAAAAAAGAATTTAGAGATGAACTTAAAGATTCATCATATGGTATTGAAGGAGGTCCATTATATGGATTAATTGGTACAGCAGATTTAAGGCTACAAACTATTACCTTAATAGGTACAAAAGATCTAATAAAAACTGCAGAAAAATATGTAAAATCTCTTGATATTAGACATAGGCAAGTTGCCCTAACAGTAAAAATAATTGATGTTACTTTAACTAAAACTGATTTAAAGGAAAATCGTTTTGAATTTAAAGTTGGAGAAACAGAAGTTATTAATAATAATGGTTTAGGTATTACGACAGCTAATTTTACATATGGTAATGCTAGAAATGCAAATGTTCCAAATCTTGTTCAAAACGGTTTAGTTTCTAACGGAATTATTAATTGGTTAGAAACTAAAATAACTAATGAGGAAGCAAAAGTTTTAGCTTCTCCGACTTTAATTCTTGGAGAAAATTCAAATATTTTATCTTCAGGTGCAGCAACAGCAGGCGAAGACTTACAGGGAGCAACAATTGGAAGACCTTTTAAAAATGAAGGATTTATTAAAGTAGGAGAGACTGTTGTTACAGGGTTCGAAAGATCAGATTCAGATCAAGGTATAGTTACATGTACTGCTACAGAAGGTACTGCCGGAATAACATTTGGAGCTAAAGTCGATAGGATTGATGATAATGGCTATGTAACTTTTGCTTTGAGTCCAGCAATTTCTTCTGTCTCAAAAACAGTAGAAATAAATGGTTGTGGAATACAAAACACTCTAAGTGTTAGGAAATTAGATACAGGCTCTATAAGAGTCAAAAATGGAGATACATTAATTCTTACTGGGGTTCTAAAAGAAGAAGATAATATAAATACTATTAAGGTTCCTATTTTAGGAGATATTCCTATCCTTGGAAATTTATTTAAACAAAATACTTCTCAAAAAAGAAAAAGTGAATTAATTATTTTGGTTACGCCAAGAATTCTTAAAGATAGATGATTTTAGTTATTAATTTTGTTTTTAAATGAATAAAAGAAATTTCAAACAAATTGATCTTCTTCGTAAGAGAAGAGAAGCTAATAATTTAGCAAGTCCATATTTTATTGAAACTAAGAAATATATTAAAAAAGGAATCTTCGTTGGTTTAACTACTATAACAATATCTTTAATTCTAGGAATCCCTTTTATTTATAGGATTAACTTTTTAGAAAATAAGAAAAATAAAGTAAAAGTTTTTAGTGATGAATATGACTTACTACAAAAGAAATTAAAGCGAGAGCAGAGACAAATCGATAATATTGAAACTTTTAATAAAAATCTTAAAAATTCAATTATAAATATCAGCTCTAGTTCAGCTTTACTTAAGGAAATAGCTTTAATAATCCCAAAAGATATTCAACTTTTAGAGTTTACTTCTAAAGGTAATTCTCTTGTTTTTAAAGCGAAATTATCTAATAATGAATTTTTAAAAATCATTAACTCCTTTTTGATAAATTTAGATAAATCTGAATTAGTAAGATTTAATGATATTGATCTCGTAAATATTAAATCATCGAATGATTCAAGTAATGAGGAATATTTTGTTCAAATTAATACTAAAGTTTCAACTAACTATAATGAGATAAATAAAAAATATTTAAGTAAACTTGGTTCATATGGATTATTAAATAGATTATATATCCTCAAAAGCATCGATAATTCTATTGATTAAATGAAAAGATATGATTAATTCAATGAAAAGAAAAGATAATTTAATAAACCCTGAGAATGCTGCATCATTTATACCCATTTTTATTTCTTCAGTTTTTTCAATATTATTAATTATTTTTTTTGTAGTACCTCAATATATAAAATCTACGAAGGTTAATTTAGAATTAATTGAATTAATTAAAAAAAAGAATGATTTAGAGAATATAAAATCGAAATATGAAATTACTAATCAAAAATTTAATAAATTAAATATAGAAAAAGAGAAAATTATAGAGTTAATTAGCGGGACATCCAATTTAGATACTTTACTTACTAAATTTGGTGAAATAGGGGAAAAATATAACATAGAATTTGATTCAATTATTCCTAAAAAAATTATCAATTTTATAGAAGATAATTCTAAAAAAAAGAATACAAACGAAATTAGTAAATCCAATATTGACCCTTTATTGGTCGAGGGTACAAAAAAATATATTATTGAGTTTATTTTTAAAACAGATTTTGCAAATCTACTCTCTTTTATAAGAGAGCTTGAATTTCAGGATAATATTATTTTATTAGAGGATATTCAAGTATTAACAAACGATATTGATACTGAGGAAAATCCTATAGCTCTTTTACAGGTAAAGCTTATTATGAATATCTATGGCAAAATTTAATTTAATTATTTCTAAAAATTCTTCAATTTTATTATGACATTATTATATGTAGGATTAGGTCTTGCGATGCTATCAGGTATTTCTGCAATGATGAATATTGGTAATAATATTAATAATTTATTACTTTTAAATACCTTTGAAAAAGATAAATATATCAATTCATCACTGCCAAATTATGATAAAAAAATTTTAAAAATTTTAGAACAATATGAGGGTCCAGATTCAGAGGTATGTCCTCATGTTATAGAAAATTTAAAACCAGCTTCTTATCAACAAAAACTAAATACTATCTCAAAAAATAATCTTTTTATAAATAGTTGCGTCTTGTATAATCAATCTCTTTACCATAGAGTTTTAATAAAAAATAATAATGGTAGTTTCAATTTATTTTCATGTTACAAAGAAGATATACTTCCATGTCCATTTGAATTAAATAAATAATGTAAATGATTTCTGCTTTAATTGGATCTTTAATTATGTCTGCAGTTACTGTAGCAATGCTTATTTCAATAAATATTACTGAAGAAGCATT
Source organism: uncultured Prochlorococcus sp. (assembly GCA_902627325.1). Taxonomy (GTDB): domain Bacteria; phylum Cyanobacteriota; class Cyanobacteriia; order PCC-6307; family Cyanobiaceae; genus Prochlorococcus_A. Next base: position 10,349 of record CACOIM010000022.1, read on the forward strand.
TAGAAAAGCTGGAAGATATCCACTCACAAATCAAGAAAAAGATATTTTATGTAATGCTGGATATAATGATGAAGATATAGAAAAGATCAATAATTTAATAATACAAGGAGATTTTTTAGATGAAAAATTTTAATAATAAAAAAAATAATGAAGCGATGACGCTCCCAGAATTAGTTCTAGCAGTATTTATGTTAACTGCATTTACTGGTGTATCAGTAATGGTAACAACATATACTTCTAAATTTTTTCAATCTATAGAAGGGTTAAATGAGCAAGGAAATATCTCATCAAATAGTAATTTAAAAGATATAATTCAAGACCATAAAGAAATAAATTATGCATTTGATTCAATTATAGAAACCCTTTCTCAGCCAGGAATTAATAAACAATTTATTTCAAATCTTAAGAAATGTACTACTCGTCCATGGGATGATTGGAGTATTAATTCAATTGATAAAGAAAAAGATGAAAAAGGAATAATAAAAACACTAGAAACATATGAAATATGTATAAAATCATCTATGGTAGAAAGTAATTATCAAGGATTAGTTAATGGGGGCAAACCAGGCATTTATATACTTTATGCCAAACCAATAAAACGATTATCAGTAAATGCATTACCCGTAAGAAGGATTTTTTGTAGACCAAAACCTTTTTGTAAAGTAAGCAATGCTTTTTGTAAATTTTAACCCAGTTAATAAACCATGAAAAAATTAAGCGAATATGAAATTCAAGATATTAAGGAGATCTTTTCAGAGGTTTTAAAAAAAATAAGTAGTAAAATTATCTTACTTGAAATAGGAAATGATTTTTTAAATATTGGACTTGCTAAATCTCAAAATAATAATCTTTATATAAAAAAAATTCTAAGCCAGAAGCTTCCTAAAGAAGCTTTAGATAAATCGATACCAACTGATCCAAATAGCCTTGGTATTTTTTTGAGAGAAATTATTAAAGAGCAAAAACTTAATACAAATAGAGTTGCAATATCTCTACCTTCTGATACATGTTATACAAGGTTGATTGATATTCCTGAAGAAATAAATGAAGATGAAGCGATTAGATTTATAGAGAATTCTAATTCAGGTATTCAGATACCAATTTCCCTAAAGAACTCCGATTTTGAGATTAATCTCACTGATTTACCAAAAAAAGAATATAAAAATAAAAGCTACAATAAATATTTTTTGACATCTTTGCCAAAAAAAAATGTAGATATTATTCTTGATTCTATTAAAAATGCAAATCTAGATATTTGTTCATTACAGATGAGCCATATGTGTATTGCAAAATTGCTTAAAACTGAAATAGATAAATTAAATAAAAATGAGTTGATTATTTCAATAGAATTATTAGATGAATTTACTCAATTTGTAATTTTTGATTGTTCTGGTCCTTTATTAATAAAAAGATTAGCATCAATTAGAAATTATCCTTCTATAGAAGAGATGAAAAAAATGCAAAATACTAATACTGAAAATAGTAATAATTCTAAAGTTAAAAGTAAGACAGATAGTTATCACTCTTTATCAAAACTTGATTTAAAAGTTTTATTAAGAGAAATAAATTCATCATTTATTGAATTTTTAAATAAAAATAATCTTAAAAAGAAAGGAAAAATATTTTTATCGGGAAGAAATAGTCAACATAAAAATATAGTTGAGATATTAGGTAAAAATTTGAAAATGGATGTTGCATTAATTTCTCCCATAAATAATTTTTCTATTAAGGAATTTTCATATAACCCAGATGAAATCAATCAATTCTCAATGTCGAGACTTATCGGACTAGGTTTAACTTTAATAAAGGATTTAAAATTAGAAGATCAATCTCTAAATAGGCAATTTATAATTAAAAGTTTTTCAAGCAAAGATAATTTA
>CACOIM010000023.1 GCA_902627325.1 uncultured Prochlorococcus sp.
AGCCCTAACTGTAGCCTGGTCAGAATCTGATCCTGTCAGAGTTGTAATGCTGGCTGCATCAATTATCCCAGTAGTTAAAGCATCAAGAGCAAATAAAACTGTTGCATCAATTGATGTGTCGCTTAGAGTTATCGCTTCATTTCCTAAACCATTAATACTACCAGTTGCTGCATAAGCTGTTATTAAATCTGCGGCTAAACCGGTAATCGTTGATGAAGTTACTGTTAAATCTGTTGTTGTCTTTGAGTCAAGGTTATTAAGCTCTGTTGCAGCAACTATTGTATCTGTGACTGTTATTGATAAAGCATTGCCTGACTCAGTAATATCGTCAAGTGTTGCCATATCTCCTTCGGAGATAGTTGCTGTTATAACTCCATCATTATTTGCTGCTAAATAATTGAACTGAGCAACCGTTACAGAATCATTTACTATAATCGCTTCATCTGTAGAAAAAGTAATAGTTCCAGCTTCTTTAGCTGCATAAGCTGCTATTAAATCTGCTGCTGCACCAGTGATTGTATTCACAGAAACTGCATTTACTACTCCAGTGGTATAAGGATAAGCATCAAGGGTGAGGAGATTAGCAGCAGAAAGATTTGTATCAGTTAAAATTACTACCTCATTATTAAGACCAGTAATAGTTCCGGCTTCATTAGCTTCATAAGCTGTTATTAAATCTGAGGCTGCTCCCGTAATTGTATTAATGGAGGAAGCATTAATTATCCCACTTGTTAAAGCATCAAGGTTTATTAGAACTTCGGCATCAATTGATGTATCGCTTAAAGTAACTGCTTCATTCCCTAACCCGTTGATACTACCAGTCGCTGTATAAGCTGTTATTACATCTGTGGCTAAACCGGTAATCGTTGATGAAGTTACTGTTAAATCTGTTGTTGTCTTTGAGTCAAGGGTATTAAGCTCTGTTGCTGCAACTATTGTATCTGTGACTGTTATTGATAAAGCATTGCCTGACTCAGTAATACCATCAAGTGTTGCCATATCTCCCTCGGAAATGGTTGCTGATAATATTCCAGTTGTTGCAGCTGCCAGTGTATTAGCTTGGCTAGTTGTAGCAGTCCCACTCGTTATATTTATAGCTTCATTGCCAAGACCTGTTATCCCAGATGATGAATAAATAATTATGAGATCACTAGCTTTCCCTTTTATTGATGTAAGAAGCTGGGCGTCAATAGTTCCGGAGGTATAATTATCAAGTCTTTTTAGAAGTGCAGCTGTGGGAATACTATAAAAGAGATTTATATCTTCGTTACCAAGACCTTCTACTGCTTCGAGGATATAAAGAGATTCGATAACAGAGGCAGTTCCCTGAATTATGGATACGTTTGTTGCATCCAAACTCCCTCCGTTGAGATTAAATGAATTTATTAAATCAGATGCACTTGCCAAACTCATTAATATCTAGATGATGTTTATGGATTTAATTTTACTATTAGAGGTTATTAATTTGATCCGATAAATAGTATTAAAATCTTTTATCAAAATCATATTTTTTAAAATTTCATAAAAATCAATTTAAAATACTTTAACCATAATTAGAAGTCATATAATATACCTTTTGCTGTTCATAACAACGATGTTATATGTTTTGATTAAAAATGAGAAAATTGGTACTTTATGTTTATCAAAAATTAGCTCTACTTGAAATATCCTACCTCTATTAACTAAACAACTTTTTTTGAAGAAAAGTTTTTTGATTCATAAAATTATTAAATGCTCTACTGCTGTTATAATCCTATTGTGTTTTAGCGTTCTAAGCTAAGTTCACGTTTGTAGCAGAACTAACTTGATTGTCTGGGTATCGAAAGATTACCAGAAGATTAACTTTTCTTTGATTTTCCATCTCTGACTGGCCAATCTTATCTACAAGTATTTTGTATACTTTGGCACGGATTCATTATCCAATTTGCTTTTGATGGCATATTTTGAAGAAGTTTCATAAGCGTATATTCTGGCGCAGTATTGGTTATTTAGCTACTATCAAGCCCTATCAAGTACATCAAGGATTTAAATCAGAAATGCTAGGATTATTTGATATGGCTGCTATAACAACGATTTGGGGCCATAGCTCAGCTGGTAGAGCACCTGCATGGCATGCAGGGGGTCAGCGGTTCGAGTCCGCTTGGCTCCACTTATTTTTCAATTCATATCAGGGTTTTCAAGGTTGTTTTCGTAAAGACATAACTTTTGTACCACTTGTCCAAGCTTGTTTGGTCAATTCTGCACCCTAAAATGCACTTAAGAACATTTTTAAGTTATGTAAAATGAAACCTTTAAATTGGGTCGAACTTATAAGACAACAAATCAAAGCTAGACATAGTTTTGGTTGTCAATACAATGAATAGAAAAGCAAAATAAAATTCTAACAAAAATTGTTTATAGATTTTCTACCAGTAGAAGAACAACAGTTTTAACTGATATTAAGTGGAATACTAATAACTCAAAAAAATTCAAGATTTGATTATTGAATTTGAAACTTTGATGGAAGAAAAATGTGTTGATAAAAAAAATATATGAATTAATTATCGGAAATAAAGTTTTTACAGATTAAAAAAAATTAATTGGGAATCATTAATTGATGAAATCGTTAATAAAGAAAGAGGTAATAGAAGATAAACAACTAAGTGAGATTTGAAGTTAAGAATGAAGCAAACTTTGTAAGCTTTAAATACTAAACCACTCCCAAGAACTGGCTAATAATTATTCAAATATTATGCAGATTTAAGAAATGTATTTGGTGATAAATAAGAAGGAATTAGCTACTAAGCATTATGTGGAATATGGATTTAATGAAGGGAGATTTTTTTAAAAAGAGCTAATTAAATAACTGTATATTTTTGCTTTCAATTAAATTTTTCCCACAAAACTCAAATTACTTATAAATTAAAAAAATATACTGATATTTACCAAATATCAACCAAAACTTTCCTAAAAAGAAACTTTAATTGATAATGAATTTATACCCTAAAAGTTGGATTGGCTTCTGCTCCAAGTTATAAAAATCGCCACGATTCACCGCTATGAACGAGAGATTAACAATAATTTCAAATGCAATTTATGATGATGCTTTTATAAATCGTGTACGTCCAAACTACCAGAATTATTTGGATGGACAAAGTAAAATCCCATATTATATTCATGCTGGTGGAGATTACGAATATGTAGGCTTTACAGATTATCTCGTTAAAAAGTTAGAAAAAACTTTAGATATTAGTCTTTACAAAGAATTTATAGTAAATATTTTTAATCGAATCGATAATTTAATCGATATTGATTTTGAACTTTGGGATCATAACAATGGATCTCTTATAGACATATATGCAATTGAATATGTTCCATATGACCCTGTAATAGGAACTGCCTACTTATGGGATGGATGGGTTGATATTGAGTTCAGAGTTTTAGATGATGTAAGAGAAAATTACATAACAATTGTTCATGAGATTGGACATTCACTCGGCTTAGCTCACCCCAATGGGAATGGATTTAATTCTAACTATGATATTCAAGACACAATAATGTCATATAACGATAATCCATCATTGGAGGATATTTGGTTTAGCGATGCAGATATTTATACACTTCAAAGAATATATGGTTTGGAAGAAGTTAATAATAATAATGGTAGTGCAAGTTTTTCAATAAGTGGAACTGCAGTTGTTGGGAATACTTTAAGTATTAGTGAAGATTATGCAGATCCGGATGGAACTGGAACCTTAAGTTATATTTGGCAGATATCAAGTGATGAAAATAATTGGAGTGTTGCTGGAACAAATTCAACTTACATAGTTGGAGTTAGTGAAGAAGGTAAATCGATTAGGGCAGTTCTCTCTTACATGGATGCTCAAGGATTTAATGAAGTTGTTACTACTAATATCTCCAGCATTCCTTTTGTAGATGATGGTAGTGCAAGTTTTTCAATAAGTGGAACTGCAGTTGTTAAAAAAATATCAATAGCCAAAAACCTGACTGATTTTGAAGCTCTCAGCTATATCGCTTCTTACGGAGATTTAATAAATGCTTTTGGTACTGATTTAACTTCTGCAAATTATCACTATACAAATTTTGGAAAATTAGAAGGAAGAAGTTTAACTACATTTAATGCTAATAATTATTTAGCAAAATATAGTGATCTTTCTGCTGCTTTTGGAAGTGATCAAACTTTAGCCCTAAAACATTATATTGAATTTGGATATGCAGAAGGTAGAACTGATACTTTTACCTCAAGTGTTTCTGGTTCTGATAGTTCTTCTAATCTTACTGATTTTGAAGCTCTAAACTATATCGCTTCTTACGGAGATTTAATAAATGTCTTTGGTAATGATTCAACTTCTGCAAAATTTCACTATACATATTACGGAAAATCAAAAGAGCTTACATTAGATGATTTTGATGAATGGGGATATCTTGCAAGTAATAATGATTTAATAAATTCTCTTGGCAGTGATACTACAGAGGCAGTTAAGCATTATATTTCTTTTGGATATTCACAGGGTAAATCAACAAATTTATTCAACGCGCAATCTTATTTAAATAATTATGCAGATTTAAGAGATGTATTTGGTGATAATCAGGAATTAGCTACAAAGCATTATGTGGAATATGGATTTAATGAAGGAAGAGTATTTTAGATATTCCAATAAAACACTTACTATTCGCAAGGCAAATTGACACCCGATCTAAATTAGAAGGAAAAACTATTTTTTGTCATTAATTGAAGAAAATTCCTTTTCAAAAATTTGATATTAATCTATTGAGGTGACATTCCTCCTGAGAGATTAAAAGTCCCTCCTGGAAAAACAATTTAAGGAGGGTTTCTCGTTTTTAGTGATTGACAGTCCATCTAGAATAGTGATTAAGTAATAAAATTTAGTAAATTTTGGAGTTTAGAGTAATCGGGTTAAATATAAAATCTAGCAATCCCCCAAAAGTGAATGAGTCAGAGGCTAGATCATTGGGAGTAAGTAAGGAATTTTTAGAAAATCAGTTTAAAGATTCACTTAAGAAAATCAACAGAAATTTATCTTTGCAAATACAAGATCTTTTGAATATATATGGACGTTATGGTTGGGAACATTACTATCAAGGACAAATAGGTAATCAAATTACTCTCTATTTCAGGAGAGATATAAAGCAAAATTATCCTGAAATTGATATTAAATTGTCCCCTGAAGAGAAGGCTATTCTCCAATGCCTTGATAAGGGACAAATGCCTTAAATACACAAGCATAAATAAATTTGGATTTTAAGAAGAGATTTTAAGGATTTAGATGATTAAATGAAATACTTACTACTCCCACTATTATTTGTTCTAGATTTACCTGCTGCTTTAATTGATGACACTTTATATTTAAGTAATTCATCTGATTTTGAACAAACAACTAAAAAAGGTTTTTCATTAATTGAATTAGTAATAGTTATGGCTGTTTTAGCAATATTATCAGCAGTCGCAATACCTTCATTTTTGGGGTTCAGAGAAAAAGTGGCAGATAAACTTGTAAAAGTTAGCATGATTAATTCGTACAAAGAATGTAAAATCGGTATAAGTTTTGGGAAAAAAGTAGCAACTTTCACTCCTGATTTGGGACTAAATTCAACAAATGGTTTTTATGTGTTTTATCAAAAGTATGATTATGTCCCTAGGGAAGATGGCTATATTCCTCCCACAACTATTGGAAACTGCATTGGTCCATTAGGTGCTCACAGAATTGGAGTTAGAAAAGTAAAAGGTAAGAATTCAGGGGGAGAGCTTTGGTTGAATTTAAGTACTGGAGAAAAGATTGAAAGTGGTGGTCTTTCATGGAATTAAACTCAACTAATTCATATATTTAGTATCTTGATTTTATTACCCTGCATATATTTGTTTTTGAAGAGAAGTGGTTCTTCCCAGCCTCATGCCTTTGGTTCACTCATACGCACAAAATTATTTACCCTCAGCCCTAAAACGAACAGCCTTTTTTATTGAGTAAATCATATCAGTTTCTGTAGCAGCCAAAACGCTGACATAAAGTATTTTAGTGAGATCTTTATTAGTTCCTTAAACTCAATCTCGCATTTTCTCTGAAGCTTTAGTTAGTTCAGAAGAATGATTTTCAATTTATTTCCACAATAATGCAAACGGGATAAAAATTCTTCTAATACTAAATCTGTAAAAATTCTTTTAGTAGGAAAATTTTATTTACAGTTAAAGAAATTGATAAGAATATGAGTTTAAGATTCCAATAATAAAAATTAATTTTCAAAGATTAAATGTATTTTATGGGCTTTTGCAAAAAATATATCTAATTTATTTGTGCATAAATTTGAGAAATCTAAAAAATTTTATATAGATAATTTAATTCATTTCTGAATGGTATAATTATCTTTTGCCTTTAAAGATTATTTAATGATTGATTTGGAAAAAGACATAATAGAAGAAGTAGGTAATATATCTAAAGAATTTATAATTTTATTGAAAGAAAATGGTTTACTAAATCAGTTCTTGAAAAATTTTATTAGTAACATAATTTGTTCTAAAGTCGATTTAAAAATTAATTTTGAGGAAATAAATAAAGATTTTTGCATAAAAAATAAAATAAAAGATGAAAATGATCTCTTTAAATTTTTGGCTCTTAAAGGAATGTCTATAGAGGATCATAAAAAAAATTTAGAAAACTCCGAGAAAGTAAAATTCATAGCTTTGCAGGAGTTTTCAAAAAATGCAGAAACAGAATTTATTAAATCTAAGACTTTGTTGGATCAATATACATATAGTTTGATAACAGTAAAAGAATCTGATCTGGCATATGAACTATATCTTCAAATTGATTCAGAAGAGGCTGAGTTTTCTGCTTTAGCAAAGAAATATTCATCAGAGGGGAACACAAATAAAATGGGTGTAATTGGACCAAAAGGACTTGGGAACGTTCATCCAGTTTTAAAAGAAAAGCTTTTAACTGCAAAAATAGGTGAACTCTTAAATCCTTTTAAAATTGATAATTGGTGGGTAATTGTAAGACTTGAAGAAAAAGTTGAGGCAAAACTTGATGATTTTGTAAGGCAAAGAATCACACTTTCTTTATTCGACAAATGGGTTAATATATTGACTATTAATTCATCAAGGAAATTAATAGATAGTACTTCTTCCTAAAGATATAAATTTATGGATATTGAAAATTACACATATATAAGATCAGTTTTTATAAAGAATGGAGAAAAGCTTAAATTTAAAATGGGCCAGTCCATTTCAGATGATAATTATTTATCTGGATCTGTTTACTTTATTGAAGATGGTTCAGCAAGAATTATTTATAAAGAGGATAATAAATTTAAAACAATAACAAAAATATCAAAAGGTTCATGTGTAGGAGCGATTTCCCTTATTAGATCTTCAGCGTGTGAAAATATTAGAGCCTCTACAGAGTTACTAGCTTACAAAATAAGTGATCAAGAATTTAAAAATTTTTGTCTTAAAGATTTGAAGTTTAAAGAATTTTTTGACTCAAATGATTTTGAATCGGAGATTATTCACTTTGCAGATTACTTAAGCAGAAACATTATTAATAATCGCAAGGCTCTTTTGGATTTGTACTCAGAACTAAAAAGTTCTTTTCAAACCTCTTTTTGTAATTCAAGAGAAATTATCGATTTGTTAAAAGCCAAAAATAGAAAAATTTATCTAGGACAAAAACTTGAAGGAGTTCAATTTTATTTTTTGATTGATAATCAAAGTAAAGCAAATGAGCTCTTTAAAAATTTTGATGATAAGAAAAAGATACGCTTTATCTCTGTTGATTCTGATTTACTTAAAGAAGATAATAAAGACATTGAGATTTTAAATACTTCTGAAAAAAAAGATACTCAGAACTCAGATATAAAAAGTGCGCCATCTAAAGCCCCCTTAAGTATTTTTAATAATGCTGAATTTTCAGAGGATGTTCTTGTTAAGGCAAATGGATTGGTAAGAGAGGCTCTAGCCTGTTTTCAAATGATTTCAAGAATTTTAAAAATTCCAATTAGAAAAGATTCATTAGAAAAAATCCTTAGAGATTTTGAAAATAGAGGTGCTGAGATAGATTTAAGGTTAATAGGAGATCTTTTTTCAAATTTAGGTTTGCATGTTACGAACGGTACAATTCCATCAAAGATGGCATGCAGACTACAAACACCATGCGTTATTAAATGGAAGGAAAGTTTTGCAATAATACTAAAAAGTAGTCAAGAGGGTATTTTATTGGCTTCTCCTTCGGAGGGGCTAATTAATATTTCAAGTGATAATTTAAAAAGTATATTTGAAAATGATATTAATATTCTTCTTTTAGAGAAAACGAACGAGACTCCTCAAAAAATTTTTAATCTAAATTGGTTTTGGCCTGCCATTCAAAAATACAAAGTTGTACTAATACAAGTTTTAATTGCAAGTTTTGTTGTTCAGCTATTTACCCTTGGGAATCCATTACTCATCCAAGTAATTATTGATAAAGTTATTTCTCAGAGAAGCTTAGATACTCTCCAGGTTCTAGGCATAGCATTATTATTCGTAACTTTATTGGAGGGAATCCTTGGAAGTTTAAAAACCTTTTTATTTGCAGAAACAACAAATAGAATTGACCAAAAATTAGGTTCAGAAGTAATTGATCATTTATTAAGGTTACCTTTGAACTATTTTGATAAAAGACCAGTGGGAGAACTGGGTTCTAGAATCGATGAACTTCAAAAAATCAGAGAATTTCTAACAGGTCAGGCTTTATCAACAATTTTGGATGCAGTTTTTTCTGTAATTTATATTTTAGTAATGTTTATTTATAGTGCATTACTAACACTTATTGCGTTAATTGTAGTACCAATTCAAATAGCTATAACTTTACTGGGAGCACCACTTTTTAGAAGGCAATTTAGGCAAGCAGCTGAAGATAATGCAAAAACAAAAAGCCACTTAGTCGAGGTAATTACTTCCATTCAAACTGTCAAATCTCAAAATATTGAAACCATAAGTAGGTGGAAATGGCAGCAATTATATTCGAAATATATAACTAGATCTTTTGAGAGGACTATAAGTGGAACAACTATTGGGCAAATCAGTCAAGTTTTACAGAAAATATCACAACTCTTGGTTTTATGGGTTGGAGCGACTCTCGTTTTAAAAGGTCAATTAACATTGGGGCAATTAATTGCCTTTAGGATAATTTCTAGTTACGTAACACAACCTTTGTTAAGGCTTTCAACTATTTGGCAAAATATTCAAGAATTGAGGGTTAGTTTTGAAAGGTTAGGAGATGTGATTGATACACCCCAGGAATCAGATTCTTTAGATAAACAGAAAATCCCAATGCCCCCCGTGAATGGGAAGGTGAAATTTGAGGATGTCACATTCTCATTTGATAAAAATAACTCTAATGTTTTGAATAATGTAAGCTTTGAGATTGATAAAGGTCAATTTGTAGGAATTGTTGGAGAGAGTGGGAGTGGTAAAAGTACTCTTATGAAATTACTTTCAAGATTATATTCTCCTAATCTTGGGAAGGTAAAAATAGATGATTATGATATTAATAAAGTTGAGTTATATTCATTAAGAAGACAAATAGGAATTGTTCCTCAAGAACCTATTTTATTTTCAGGTACTGTTATGGAGAATATAGCTTTAACTCAATCAGAGGCATCTAATGATGAGATCATTAAGGCCGCTAAGTTAGCAGAGGCTCATGATTTTATAATGAATCTCCCTAATGGTTATAGTACTGAGGTAGGGGAGAGAGGTTCTTCACTTAGTGGAGGACAAAGACAAAGAATTGCTATTGCTAGAACATTATTAAATAAACCAAATATTTTAATATTAGACGAGGCTACTAGCGCTCTTGATTACAATACTGAAAAAAAATTATGTGATAATCTCATAAGTAACCTTAAAAATAATACAGTCTTTTTTATTACTCATAGACTCGCAACAATAAAGAATTCTGATCTTATTATTGTCATGCATGATGGTAAGTTAGATGAAATGGGATCATACAAACAATTGATGTCAAACAAAGGTAGATATTATGCATTGGAAAGTCAACAAGGAAATATAGGATGAAGAATTTAATTAATAAAATAAAAAAAAGATTTGATGAAATATCTTTTGAAGAAGTTTTTAAAATTTCAAAGAAATATTCCTCTAAAATTGCAGCTAAATTAAAGAAGAAATATATCAAATTTGGCATTGATGATTATGCTTATAAAGTTCAAGAATATTTTAATAAGGCTCAAGATAAGATTGAAAAAAGCTTCAATAAATTATCTATTGATGAATCGCTTTTAAAACAAAGTACCTTCTGGTTAAAGTCAGTTACTTGGACATTGATAGGTACATCATCCTTTGCCATTATATGGTTAGGTTTTGCTAAGACAGAAGAAGTCGTAATAGCGTTTGGTAAATTAGAGCCAAAAGGAGATGTTAAAGATATTCAAATACCAATTGGAGGTGTAATTGAAGAAATACTTGTAGAGTCAGGAGATAATGTTGAAAAAAATCAAATTCTTGTTCAATTAGATAAAGAAGCTTCTTTTGAAAAATTTAAAGCATTTCAAAATGCTTTAAAAGAAAAGGAATTACAGTTAGAGAAAAATAATTCTATTCTTTCTCTTAAAAGAGATCAAAAACAACAAGAACTACTATTAGTCAAAGAGAGGATAAGAAGCACCTCTGAAAAGAAGAATATGAATTTAGTTCTTTTAAATAAACTTGAAAATCTTTATAAGAATGGAGGAATATCAAAATTTAAATACGTTGAATATAAAATGAATCATGACGATATAGTAAGCGAACTTTCACGATTAAAGATTGAAAAAGAGATATCAGCTGGGCTTATAAATCAAGATTTAAAAAAATTAGAATCTGAACAAGCATTAATAAGAGCTGAAATAGCTTCTTTAAAATCTGATTTAATTGCAGCAAAAGTAACTCTAAAATATCAATCTCTTAAATCTCCAGTTTCAGGAATTGTTTTTGATTTAAAACCCACCACTGAGGGTTATGTAGCTCAATCAAGTGAGCCAATTATGAAAATAGTTCCGTTTGATGATCTTGAGGCTGATATAGAAATCCCTAGTAATAAGATTGGATTTGTAAAAACAGGTATGCCAGTTGAGATAAATATTGATTCCTTCCCCTCAAGTGATTTTGGAGTGTTATTGGGAAAAGTAAAAAAAATTGGTTCTGATGCGTTGGCTCCTTCACAATTAGAACAAAGAACTGAATATAAATATCCAGCGACAATAGAGTTGGAACAACAAACTTTTAAACTTCAGAATGGATCTTCTTTACCCCTTCAGGTTGGAATGTCTTTGTCAGCAAATATTAAATTAAGAAAGGTAAGCTATTTGCAACTTTTATTTAGCAATTTTGAGAAAAAAACAGATGCATTGAAAAGTTTTTAATTTAGATTTAAATCAATACCATTTTTTAGTAGATAAACTGAGAATTGGCTTTTTAACATTTTGGTTATTGGTTTTTTTCTAATTTTTAATTCTCATATGTTTAGTAATACTTGAAGGCTGGACATTTTAATTTTCTAATTGGAGGAATATATTCTTTAAGTATTATTGTTCAAGAGTTTTCAGAGACTAAAATTAACAATAATCCTTTTACTAAAAATATTGATTTTTAAAGTTTTTCATATTTATAAAGGATTTATAGAAAAAATATTCATTATTTACAAGTAGAGAGCTGCTCATCATTAAAAATGAGAAAACTGTTCTAAATATCTAAAGAGAAAACCTTTCTATATATATAGTGAGAAAACTGTGATG
>CACOIM010000024.1 GCA_902627325.1 uncultured Prochlorococcus sp.
TAATTGCTGATATAAATGTGGGATCTTGCAAAAGTTGATCTTCCAGCACTATTCCATTGTCATGAGCATCTTTTGGATGTTTAATCCAATCTCTATCATCATTTCTGTCATTTTTTTCTACGAGGGAACTTAAATCGATATTGTTAGTTTTTGGTAATGTTACATCTCTTATTTTTAGAAATTCCTTATTCCCAATTAATTCTTCCATAGTTGTTACACCAATAATACTCATAATTTGCCTTATCTCTTCAGCTATGTATATGAAAAAATTAACCACATGCTCTGGGATCCCTTTGAATCTATTCCTCAACTCTTCTTTTTGTGTGGCTACACCAACCGGACATGTATTCTTATGACAAACACGGGCCATGATACAACCCTCGGCGATCATTGCAACTGATCCAAACCCATATTCTTCAGCACCTAATAGTGCTGCTATAACAACATCCCAGCCTGTCTTTAGACCTCCATCAGCTCTTAATAATACTCTTCCTCTGAGATTATTTTCCAAAAGTGATTTATGGACTTCTGCTAAACCTAATTCCCAAGGAAGCCCAGCATGTTTTATTGAACTTAAGGGAGAGGCTCCCGTACCTCCATCATGTCCTGAAATCTGTATTACATCCGCATTCGCTTTACTTACACCAGCTGCAACAGTTCCAATACCTATTTCTGAGACTAGTTTTACGCTTACTTTAGCTTTAGGATGAATTTGATGAAGATCATGAATCAATTGAGCTAAGTCTTCAATCGAGTAAATATCATGATGGGGAGGAGGAGATATTAGTGCAACACCTGGTTTACTATTTCTTAGCTTTGCAATATAAGTGTCAACTTTAGGGCCAGGAAGTTGTCCCCCTTCACCAGGCTTAGCACCTTGAGCCATCTTAATTTCAAGCTGTTGAGCACTTCTTAAATATTCTGGAGTAACACCGAATCTACCTGAAGCAATTTGCTTAATAGCTGAACAAGCAGTATCTCCATTTTCAAGACCTTTTATGAATGGTAAGGTTGCAGATTTTGTATGTTCATCGATATCATTTAAAACATTAAATCGTGCGGGATCCTCCCCACCTTCGCCACTATTACTCTTCCCACCTATTCTATTCATTGCTATTGCAAGTACTTCATGAGCTTCTCTTGAAAGAGCACCTAAGCTCATACCTCCAGTACAAAATCTTTTACAAATTGATTCAACGCTTTCTACTTTATTTATATGGATACTTTCTCTTGAAGAATCAATGGTAAGCAAATCTCTTAAGGCAGTTATGGGTCTATTTCTAATTAATTCCTGATAAGTATTGAAATGATCGTATCCCGGCCCTTGTTTTAGAGCGGAATGCAAAATTTTTGACATTTCAGGATTATTGGAATGATATTCTCCATAATTCCTAAATTGGACAAAACCCAAGAATTCAAGTTTTTTGAGATCAATTTCTGGGTAGGCTTTTGTATGTATTGAAATTGTCTCAATAGCTAATTCTTTAAGTGAAATTCCTGCAATCCTACTTGTTGTTCCATCAAATCCTTTTTTAATTAAATCGGAACCTAAGCCAACTGCTTCAAAAATTTGAGCTCCATGGTAACTTGCTAATAAAGAGATACCAATTTTAGATAAGATTTTCCTCAATCCATCTTCTAAAGCATTTTTAATATTTTTTTGAACATCTTTTGCAGAGAATTTTTGTAATTTTCCACCATTGATAAGTTTGATTGTCTTGGGGTGTTTTAACCAGTGCCTACTAGATTCAAAGATAAGCCAAGGACAAATAGCACTAGCACCGTATCCTATAAGACAAGCCATATGATGAGTACTCCAGCATTGACCAGTTTCTACAACTAAAGATGCTTTTAATCTTATTTCTTTTTTTAGAAGATAATGATGAATTGTTCCTATAGCTAATAGAGGAGGTATGAAAGTTCTTTTTGGTGTAATCCCTTTATCTGAAATTATTAAAATAGAACAATTATTTTTAATAGCATTTTCACTCTCAATACATATGTCGTTTAACCTTTTTTCAAAACTTTCAATTCCAGATTCAATATCAAACAAGGTTGATATCGTATGAAAGTTGATACCTTTATTCTTTATCTCTAAAAGCTCTCTTTCATTAAGTATGGGACTTTTTATATGTATAGATGGCTTTATGTCATTGAAACTAAAAGATGAGCATCTCTCTCCAAGATGCATCTCAAGACTCATTACAAGTTTTTCTCTGAGCGGATCAATAGGAGGATTAGTTACTTGAGCAAATCTCTGCTTGAAATAGTCATACAATATGTGAGGTTTTGATGAAAGTACTGCTAGTGGAATATCATCTCCCATACAATATGTAGGCTCTTTTGATAAAGAAGCCATTGAGTCAAGTATCAGATCATTATCTTCGGCTGAAAATCCATAAGCTGTTTGTTGTTGTAGAAGTTCTAAACTTTGCAATTCACATGATTCTTTCCATTCGTCATTTTCAATATCGATAGATCTTTTTTTTAGAAGTTTTTTATACTCATACCTTTTAGCTGCTGCAGATTTAACTTCCCAATTTCTAAGAATGATGCCTTTCTGGAAATCGACAGCGAGCATCTGTCCAGGTCCTAATCGACCTTTTTCAATTATTTTTGTTTCATCTAGATTTACTACTCCTGTTTCTGAACCCATTACAACAAAGCCATCACTTGTTATTGAATATCTAGCCGGACGTAATC
The DNA here is from genome assembly GCA_902627325.1 of uncultured Prochlorococcus sp. Lineage (GTDB taxonomy): Bacteria > Cyanobacteriota > Cyanobacteriia > PCC-6307 > Cyanobiaceae > Prochlorococcus_A. Next base: position 2,704 of record CACOIM010000024.1, read on the forward strand.
CATTCCGATCAAGAGTAGCTCCAATAAAATTACCATCTGAAAAAGCTATTAGAGCTGGTCCGTCCCATGCTTCCTGAAGACTCGCGGAATATTCATAAAAACATTGAATTTCTTCCTTATCTTCAAGCTCTGGTTGATCTCTAAAAGCTTCAGGCACTAATTTGAGAAGGGAATCAGTTATTAATTGACCTGAACGCACATTTATTTCTAAGGTTGCATCAAGATTAGCTGAATCACTCCTCGTATTATCAACTATTGGCTTTAAATCATTTGCTAAATCACCCCAAAAAGTATCTATGTGTTTTTCAGATGCTTTTGCCCAATTTATATTACCTAAAAGGGTATTAATTTCGCCATTATGACCAAGAAATCTCATAGGTTGAGCCAAAGGCCATTTTGGAAGAGTATTTGTACTAAATCTTCGATGGTAAACAGAATATGAAACTTTAAAATCTTCATCTTGAAGATCCTTATAAAATTTGGGAAGTACCTCTGATCTAACCATTCCCTTATAAACAACAGTTTTGGAACTAAATGATGCAAAATAAAAATCATCTTGCATAGGCAGATTTTGTTTTACTTTCTTTTCGATCTTTTTTCTTAGCTGAAATAAGAGAAACTCAAAATCATTAATATTTTTTTCGAAGGATACAAACCATTGAAGAATAAAAGGGGCATTCGCCTTGGCTAATGGTCCAAGTACATCTTTGTTTACAGGAACCTCCCTCCATATGGTTTTGGAAAAGTGTAAATTTGATGCTTCTTCCTCACAAATAATTTTTATTGATTTTATGAGATTTTCATCCTGAGGCATGAAAATCATCCCTAGCCCAACCTTAGCTGATTTATCAATTTCTAAATCACTATTTTTTGACAAATATTTCCAGGGAATTGAACACAAAATTCCTGCACCATCTCCTGAATCACTATCTCCACCGCAACCCCCTCTATGCTCCATGCAATCAAGACCACGCAGAGATTCCCTCAAGATCCAATTGCTTTCAATGCCATTAATATGGGCTACAAATCCCACACCGCAAGCATCTTTCTCTCCAGAGACTGCTTTTGGAGAGTAACTATCTTTATATGGATTAATATAATTGTTTAGTTTCTTTGGCATAGAAATTTTTGATTTATTAAATTTAAAAAATTTAATACATGTATTATAAAAATAAATTCACAATTCGAACTAAAAATCATGAAGAATTACTAAAAGATTTTTTATGGTTTTTCATAAAAACTTTTAAAAAGGTGCTTTAATTACTCATTAAAGGTTATGATAATCAAATATTATTTTTAAATTATAAAAAATTAATGCCCACCATCCAACAATTAATCAGTTCAGAAAGAAAAAGCCTGAAAAGGAAAACTAAATCACCAGCTTTAAAATCATGCCCTGAGAGAAGAGGTGTATGTACCAGAGTTTATACTTCTACTCCGAAGAAACCTAATTCAGCATTAAGAAAAGTTGCTAGGGTTAGATTAACTTCAGGATTCGAGGTTACGGCTTATATACCTGGTATTGGTCATAATTTGCAAGAACACTCAGTAGTGTTATTAAGAGGAGGAAGAGTAAAAGATCTCCCAGGAGTCAGATATCATATAATCAGAGGTACTTTAGATACTGCTGGAGTCAAAGATAGGCGCCAGGCTAGATCAAAATATGGAGCAAAAGCCCCTAAAAACAATTAATCATTTAATTTAAATTTAAAAAATGTCTCGTCGAAATGCAGCTGTAAAAAGACAAGTTTTACCTGATCCACAATTTAATAGCCGATTGGCCTCCATGATGATTTCAAGATTAATGAAGCATGGAAAAAAATCCACAGCTCAGCGAATATTATCAGATGCTTTCTCTTTGATTAATGAAAGAACAGGCAGTGATCCTGTAGATCTTTTTGAAACGGCAGTTAAAAATGCTACACCTCTCGTTGAAGTAAGGGCTAGAAGAGTTGGAGGGGCTACTTATCAGGTACCTATGGAAGTTCGCCAAGAACGCGGCATAGCCATGGCCTTAAGATGGTTAGTTACTTTTTCTAGAGCTAGGAATGGTAAAAGTATGGCTCAAAAATTAGCTGGGGAATTAATGGATGCTGCTAATGAGACTGGAAGTGCAGTTAAAAAAAGAGAGGATACTCATAAAATGGCTGAAGCTAATAAGGCTTTTGCCCACTATAGATATTAAAAACATCCTAAATAGAAATAATTTGTTCTATTATTGGACACATACTTTATGTTATTTTAATAAACTAAAGCTTATCGCAATTAAATTATTTGGAGTTTGAAAATTGGCACGTGATTTCCCACTGGAACGAATACGAAATATAGGAATCGCAGCACACATTGATGCTGGTAAGACTACAACTACTGAAAGAATTTTATTTTATTCAGGAGTTGTGCACAAAATTGGTGAAGTTCATGACGGTGCTGCAGTAACAGATTGGATGGCTCAAGAAAGAGAAAGAGGTATTACTATCACTGCAGCGGCTATATCAACAAGTTGGCAAGATCACAGAATAAATATTATTGATACTCCAGGCCACGTTGATTTCACTATCGAAGTTGAGAGATCAATGAGAGTCTTGGATGGTGTCATAGCTGTGTTTTGTGCTGTAGGAGGGGTCCAACCACAATCAGAAACTGTCTGGCGTCAGGCTGACAGATACTCTGTACCCAGAATGGTATTTGTCAATAAGATGGATAGAACAGGTGCTGATTTCCTTAAGGTTTATAATCAAATAAAAGATCGATTGAAAGCTAATGCTGTTCCAATTCAATTACCTATTGGAGCTGAAGGTGATCTATCAGGAATCATCGATTTAGTCTCAAACAAAGCATATCTTTACAAAAATGATCTAGGAACAGATATTGAAGAAGCTCCTATACCAGATGATATGAAAAATTTATCTGATGAATGGAGAAGTAAGCTAATGGAAAGTATTGCTGAAAACGATGAGGAACTTATCGAAATCTTTTTAGAAAAGGGAGAACTTTCTGAAGAGCAACTTAAAAAAGGTATCAGGGAAGGAGTTTTAAAGCATGGTTTAGTACCAATGCTTTGTGGCTCAGCATTTAAAAATAAAGGAGTACAGCTTGTATTAGATGCCGTCGTTGATTATTTACCAGCTCCTGTTGATGTTAAACCAATTCAAGGTATCCTTCCAAACGGGAAAGAGGATATAAGGCCTTCTGATGATAGTGCTCCTTTTAGCGCTCTAGCATTTAAGGTCATGTCAGATCCTTACGGTAAATTAACTTTTGTAAGAATGTATTCAGGAGTTCTATCTAAGGGTAGCTATGTTATGAACTCTACTAAAGACGCAAAGGAGAGAATATCTAGACTTGTAATACTAAAAGCTGACGAAAGAGAAGAAGTTGATGAATTAAGAGCAGGAGATTTAGGTGCCGTTTTAGGTTTAAAAAATACTACAACTGGTGATACACTTTGTAATACCGAAGATCCAATTGTACTAGAAACTTTATTTATTCCCGAACCTGTTATATCAGTAGCAGTTGAGCCCAAAACAAAAGGGGATATGGAAAAACTTTCTAAAGCTCTTCAAGCCCTTTCTGAAGAGGATCCAACATTTAGAGTTAGTACAGATCAAGAAACTAATCAAACAGTTATTGCTGGTATGGGAGAACTTCATTTAGAAATTCTCGTAGATAGGATGTTGAGAGAATTTAAAGTTGAAGCAAATATAGGAGCCCCTCAAGTTTCTTATAGAGAGACCATTAGATCTAGTTCGAAAGGTGAAGGTAAATATGCTAGACAAACAGGAGGAAAAGGTCAATATGGACATGTAATTATTGAGATGGAACCAGCTGAATCTGGTACTGGGTTTGAATTTGTTAACAAAATTGTTGGAGGATCAGTTCCAAAGGAGTATATTGGACCTGCGGAAAGTGGAATGAAAGAGACCTGTGAATCAGGCGTTTTAGCAGGTTACCCATTGATTGATGTAAAAGTTACACTAGTCGATGGTTCATTCCACGATGTAGACTCTTCTGAAATGGCCTTTAAAATTGCAGGTTCAATGGCTTTTAAAGATGGGGTGAAAAAATGTAATCCTGTCCTATTAGAGCCTATGATGAAAGTCGAGGTCGAAAGTCCTGACGATTTTCTTGGATCTGTGATAGGTGATCTCTCCTCAAGGAGAGGTCAAGTAGAAGGACAATCTATCGACGATGGGTTGTCTAAAGTACAGGCCAAGGTGCCTCTAGCCGAAATGTTTGGCTATGCAACACAACTCCGATCAATGACTCAAGGTCGGGGTATCTTTTCAATGGAGTTCGCCAACTACGAGGAAGTTCCTCGTAATGTTGCCGAAGCAATCATCTCCAAGAATCAGGGCAATTCCTGATCTCTTTAAAAATAAACATCCTTTACCCCCTCGATTCTTAATTCAAATGGCTCGCGAGAAGTTCGAAAGAAACAAACCACATGTCAACATTGGTACTATTGGCCATGTTGATCATGGAAAAACAACATTGACTGCTGCTATAACAAATGTTTTAGCTAAAAAAGGTCAAGCCCAAGCTCAAGACTATGGAGACATTGATGGTGCTCCAGAAGAAAGAGAGCGTGGCATTACTATTAATACAGCTCATGTAGAATATGAGACTGAAGGTAGGCATTATGCTCATGTCGACTGTCCAGGTCATGCTGACTATGTAAAAAATATGATTACTGGAGCTGCTCAAATGGACGGAGCTATTCTTGTCTGTGCAGCAACCGATGGTCCTATGGCTCAGACAAAAGAACATATTCTCTTGGCTAAGCAAGTTGGTGTTCCTGCCCTCGTTGTTGCTTTAAATAAATGCGACATGGTAGATGACGAGGAAATAATTGAGTTAGTTGAAATGGAAATTAGAGAACTTCTTGATAGTTACGACTTTCCAGGAGACGATATTCCTATAATTCAAGTATCAGGACTTAAAGCTCTTGAAGGTGATTCAACTTGGGAATCAAAAATTGAAGAATTAATGAAAGCAGTTGACGCAAGTATACCTGAACCTGAAAGAGAAGTTGATAAACCATTCTTGATGGCAGTTGAAGATGTATTCTCTATTACTGGTAGAGGTACAGTTGCGACTGGCAGAATCGAGCGAGGCAAGGTTAAAGTTGGAGAGGAAGTTGAAATTGTTGGTATCAGAGATACCAGATTAACCACTGTTACCGGAGTGGAAATGTTCAGAAAACTTCTCGATGAAGGTATGGCGGGTGATAATGTAGGTCTTCTTCTCAGAGGTGTTCAAAAGGAAGATATCGAAAGAGGCATGGTACTAGTTAAAAAAGGATCAATAACTCCTCATACTAAATTTGAAGGTGAAGTTTATGTATTGAAAAAAGAGGAGGGTGGAAGACATACTCCCTTCTTTACAGGCTATAGACCGCAATTCTACATAAGAACTACAGATGTAACTGGACAGATTACTGCATTTACCTCTGATGATGGGTCAAATGTCGAAATGGTTATGCCAGGAGATAGGATTAAAATGACAGGAGAGCTTATTTGTCCTGTCGCGATTGAACAAGGTATGCGTTTTGCTATTAGAGAAGGTGGACGCACAATTGGAGCAGGCGTTGTTTCTAAAATAATTGAATAGATTTTAATTTTTAAAAAGTACATCTATCAATTAGAATATGTTCATTGATGGGTTATTAGTTTAATAACCCATTAAAAAATTTTTTACTTACTTATGACTGCATCTATAGCTCAACAAAAAATCCGCATTAGATTAAAAGCATTTGATAGAAGAATGTTAGATTTATCTTGTGATAAGATTATTCAAACTGCAGATACAACTTCAGCTTCTGCTATAGGTCCCATACCATTACCTACTAAAAGAAAAATTTATTGTGTTCTTAGATCGCCTCATGTAGATAAAGACTCTAGAGAACATTTTGAAACCCGAACTCATAGAAGAATTATTGATATTTATAGCCCATCTGCTAAAACTATAGATGCATTGATGAAATTAGATCTTCCAAGTGGGGTTGATATAGAAGTTAAACTATAAATTTGCTCGATTTCAGTCTAAATTTACTAAAATAAAAGGAATTAATTATTTTAAATATGGGAGATCTGTCAGTAAGGGAATTACCAATATTTCCACTGCCAGAGGTAGTTCTTTTCCCAAATGAGGTTTTACCTTTACACATTTTTGAAGCAAGATACAGAATGATGTTGAAATCTGTTTTAGAAACAGATTCATTGTTTGGAGTTGTTAAGTGGGATCCAAATACAAAAAGTATGGCTAACGTTGGTTGTTGTGCACATATAATTAAGCATCAAACTGCAGATGATGGTAGAAGTAATATTATTACGATGGGACAACAGCGTTTTCAAATTTTGGAAATAGTTCGTTCTACTCCTTTTTATTCAGGAATAGTTAGCTGGATTGATGATGAAAATAGTCAAAACCTTCAAGATCTTGATTCTCTCAGAGATTCAGTCATTCAAGCTTTAAATGATGTTGTTAATTTAACTAGTAAATTAACTAATTCTCAAAAAATATTGCCAGATAAGTTACCTAACAATCCTATGGAATTATCATTTTGGATTGGCGCTCATCTTGGTGGACCAGTCTCTGATGAACAACAAAGGCTTTTAGAGGAAAGGGATACATATATAAGATTGCAGAGAGAATATGAGATGCTAGATCATACGAGGAAACAACTTGCTGCAAGGACCGCATTAAAAGAAAGTTTTCCAGATGTAAAAGAAAACTAAATTATTTCTGAGAGTTTTATTCTAAATTTATATTCTTTGAAAGATAACATCCAAAATCATTTAAATTTACACACTGCGGTCTTAAATTTTCTTTAAGTAACTCAAAAGTTTTGATATTATTTTTATCATCAATGGCAACATCAATATAAAAAATATATTCTCCTAATTCTCTTTTAGATGGCCTTGATTCAATTTTGCTCATATTGAATCCAAGATCAGCTATTGTATTTAATGCTTTCAGTAGTGCCCCTGGCTGATTGTCAAGTAATGAAAATGCAAAGCTTGCCATATTCGATACTTTAGAAACTTTTGTTTCGGAAAGTAAAACAAATCTAGTGCAATTTCCAGACACATCATTAATAGGATAAACAAGTTCTTTTAATCCCTCAATCTCAACAAGTGCTTTTGAACCTATCGCAGCTCTAAATGAACTTCCTTTAACCATATTTACCGCCTCTGAAGTGGAATTTGTAGGCAGTAAAATAGCCTCAGGCAGGTTTTCTGAAAGCCATTGCGAGCATTGAGCTAAAGCTTGGGGGTGAGACAACACTTCTGATATGTCTGAAAGATTTCCACTACTAATTAATGCATGTTTAATTGGCAGAACGATTGCTAGGCTAATTTTTAAATCAGAAAATTTCCACAAGGCATCTAACGTAGCGGTTACTCCTCCCTCAACAGAATTTTCAATTGGAACAACTGCAGCATCACAATTTTTGTAGGCTATTGATTTAATAACAGAATGAAGCCCTTTACATGGTACAAATATAGGTGACTCATAATTAGCAAATTCTGCTAACATCTCAGCTGCTTTTTCTGCGTATGTACCCTTTGGACCTAAATATGCAACTTGTTTGCGCATGACTTATAAAAATGAAAAAAAGAATATAGTAAGCATTGGAGGTTTATAATACAATGCTTTTGAATTTTGATGCTAAACAGAAACTCAAGCTTTCTGTAACAACCAATAAAGATCGTCTTTCAACCTACCTCCTTCAAGAAGAAAGAGTTGTAGGAGCGATGTTAGACTCTAATAAACTCATACCTGAAGGTAAAGGTAAGTATAAATATAATGTTACAAGCTTCAGAGTCTTTCAGCTAGATGTAAATCCAGTGGTTTCTATTGCAGTCGAAAATAAAAATGGAGTACTTATAATGAGTGCTCTTGATAGTAAATTAGACGGTCTTGGTATCGTGGATGATTTCAATCTTTTACTAAAAGCAAATTTACAAGCTACCAATATTGGTTTAGAGGGTGAAGCTCTTCTTGGCGTTACAGTAAGTCAGCCTCCGCTTTTAAAGCTTATTCCAAAAAAAATATTAGAATCAACTGGTCATTCGGTACTTAATGGGATTTTATTAGGTATAAAAACTAGAGTTCAACAGCAATTAATTAAAGATTTTACAAATTGGTGTTCATTAAATTAAATCTAATTTTTTGAGAAATGATTTTCTATGCATATTTGTAATACCAAACTGTTTTATTGATAAAAAATGATCACTTGTCCCATAACCTTTATTTTTATAGAGTACGTATCCTTTATATTTTTCTTCTAACCTTATCATTAAAGCATCTCTTTTAACTTTAGCTAATATGCTTGCAGCAGATATTGAAGTCAATTTAGAGTCACCTTTAATTATCATCTCTTGCTCTCCGTGCCATAGACTTAATGGAAGGTTGCCATCTATATAAATTTTTGAAGGTGTTAATTTTAATTTATTAATAGCTCTTACCATAGATAATTCAGTAGCATGCCTTATCCCATATCGATCTATTTCTCTCACAGAACTCTGACCTATACCCCAATCTTTTGATAGTTTTAATATTTTTGGTAATAATGAGTTTCTTTTCTTTTCAGATAATTTTTTACTATCATCAACACCTATTTTTTTAAGTAGATGATTATTTTCTGCAGATATTACTACGATAGATGCAAAGACAGGTCCAAAGATACATCCTCTCCCTACCTCATCAATACCTACTTCAATTGAA
>CACOIM010000025.1 GCA_902627325.1 uncultured Prochlorococcus sp.
TAGTTTTTCCCATATCTCTCTAGCTTCTTCTAATTTAAATTCTTCCCTTCTTTGGAGTAATGGAGGTTCTTTACCAAAAACGCCAACTATCTTTCCAGAGTCTACAAAAACATATTTATTAAATTGATCTTCACTTGAACTATTTTCAGTAAATCTTCTTACTTCAGATCTATTCGTGTTAATTAACCAGTAACCTTTAGTCATTTTTTAATAAGTAATAAAAAAAATAATTGTTTTAAAATTACAAATTAATATCCATCCCTGCGAGTTAATTTTCATTAAAAATACTACTGATATTTATTGAGCAACCATATATAAATTCCAAACAATACCAATATTGCTACGCTTCCACCAATAACTATATTTGGTTGGTTATACCAAAGCTCCTTAAAAAATATATGTAAGGATTCCATAAAAAATTAGTTGATATATATATGATAATTATTTAAATATCTATATAACTTGAGGGATTACCCTCTAATCTTTTCATAATTCCAAAGTTGCTTAAATTGTAAATAGTAAAGGCATTAAAAATATTTTCTTAATGATTATGAATCCTTTAAAAGTATTCTATTTAATTCTGGATATTCAATTCTTTATTCTTTTATAAATGCATTAACAGTTTTAGATTTCTATTCTCTATATTGTTAATATTCGGAAAAAAGATAATTTCATTTTGACTTTGTTAAAAGTTATTTTGCAAGAGGAAATTTATCTGCCAATTTATTTGATGATAATACTTTATTGCTTCAGGATAAGTTTCTTCAATATCCTATATATAATTTCTATTTTTAATTTCAATTCATCATATTTTGTTGATAACAACTTTTTGACAATAAACAATCTAATCCAGCAAATATAAAAACAATAGGGAAACTTAAAAATAATATTTAAAAAGAGAGCCTTAGAAGATTCTGGGAAAATTTTTACATTAAAAAGAGGGTTTTTATACCCTCTGGTTTAGATCAGCTGTCAAACAGGTTAATTTATTCTTCAGGAATCAAATTAGGCAATCCTTCTGCTGAAGCCACAGCTACCCACATTACGGCAGAAGAATTACCACTATTTGCCATTGTATGAGCAGGAGTTTTTGGTGAGAGAACAAATGAATCTCCTTCCTTAAAAGTTTTACTAATACCTGTCTTTTCAGAAAGCGTTAATTCACCACTTTCAATATGACCAAGTAAAGGTACAGGATGAGAATGCATTGGTATAGTTGCTCCATTTTTAACTTCTACTCTAATTAAACGCATTTCAGCTTTACCTTTTGGATACTTAAAATTATCTCCATCAATATTTTCTGAAGAGGTAAAGATTTCTTGTACATCAACAGGAGATTCTGCAGCTATAGAAATGCTTGGATTGATAAGCATTAATGCAAAAGCAAATGCTATAAATAAATTCTTGATCATGAATTTGTATTCCTTGAAAAAATATTTAGGCTTATATTATTTATTTTAGTAGTATTTGTCAGTACTAGATTTAACTTTTTAAGTTTTTATTGGATCGACTATCAATCTAATTAATTTGTTTTGATTTCAGTTTCGTATATAGCTTCATTGCAAACTGTTACTGCAATACTTTCTTTAGATGCTCTATCCCAAATTTATAGTTCCATCTCATTTTTTTCTTGATACATATCTCTTGACCCTATAAAAATTGTAAGAGCTAAGATCTTTTAGCTTACCTTTGATTAAATAATTATATTAGACTTAAGTATATCCAGAATTAAATTATCATGAGCATGCGTTTGATAAAATAAATGAATTGTCTTTAATCTAAGTCGCTAATGAGTATTTTCAAAAAAACTCTCATTTTATCTTCTGCAATTTCATTAATACTTTCTCCATCTGCGATGGCTACAAAAAGATTGAGTGGTGCTGGTGCATCATTTCCTTCGAAGATTTATACTAGGTGGTTTTTTGACTTAGCTAAATCTGGAGGCCCTAGAGTTAATTATCAAGCAGTAGGTTCTGGATCTGGAAGAAAAGCTTTCATAGACGAAACTGTTAATTTTGGAGCCTCTGATGATCCAATGAAAGAAGCTGATATAAAAAAAGTTAAAAGAGGACTTGTTCAAATACCGATGGTTGGTGGAACAATTGCGTTTGGATATAACTATGATTGCGACCTGAAACTAACACAAGAACAAGCTGCTCAAGTAGCAATGGGAATGATAAAAAATTGGAAGGAAATAGGATGTAAGTCAGGTAAATTAACTTGGGCACATCGTTCTGATGGCTCAGGCACGACTAAAGCTTTTACAAATTCGATGGAGGCTTTCTCTAAAACCTGGAATTTAGGTACTGGCAAATCTGTTAAATGGCCTTCGGGAGTTGGAGCAAAAGGTAATTCTGGTGTTGCAGGTGTTATTCAAAATACTCCAGGTGCAATTGGTTATGTAAACCAGTCATACATTAAAGGTAATGTTAAGGCTGCTGCACTTCAAAATCTTTCTGGTGAATTCGTTACCCCTAATACTGAATCAGGCGCGATAGCTTTGAATGGAATAAATCTTGATGAAAACTTGGCTGGCAAAAATCCGAATCCTACTGCTAAAGGAGCTTATCCAATAGCAACTTTGACTTGGATACTTGCTTATGAAAAAGGTAACGGGAGAAATACTAAGGCAATTCAAGATACATTCTATAAATTACTCAGTGATGAATATCAAGATAAAGCTCCTGCCTTAGGTTTCGTTCCCTTGAAAGGGGAAATTCTAAAAAAATCAATTGATGCTGTTGGAAGAATAGGCAGATAACTTAAAATGGTAAACTTTATTTTTGCAATATTGTTAGTTATTAAAGATTTGAAAACCTTTAACAATTAAGTATTGAAGATATAAGCAAAACAGGAATAAAATATATAGCTGAAGATATTACTTATTTATATTTGATTTAATCAATTAATTGTTTGCTTTTAAGCATCCCCTCAGTTTCCATTTTTGAGATTAATTTCATGTATGGTTAAGTAAGTTTAAAGAAAATTTTTAAAAATATTCAATTTAGAAGATATTTACTTTTCATAACTTTCATAATACCTTTAACTCCTCTTAAAGTCTTTTACAACATTTAGTGGTAGATTTTTAGGGATATTATTTTTTAAATGGAAGAGAAATTAACTCTTTTCAAGAATCGTAAGAGATTCGGTATCGAAAAAAATATAGATATTATCTTCAAGAATACTTCACTAGTCTTGTCTAGTTTCGTAGCAATAATACTTTTGGGAATTATTTTAGTAGTCTTTTTTCAGTCATTTGAATCTTTTGCAAGGTATGGATTGAAGTTTCTAGTTACCTCTGAATGGAACCCAGTAAAAGATGAATACGGAGCTTTTACTGCAATATATGGCACATTTGTAACTTCTTTTCTTTCCTTGTTAATAACTATTCCTCTAGGAGTTGGTACAGCAATATTTATTACCGAGGATTTTGTCCCAAAAGTTTTTAGAGAAATAATTGGTTCTTTTGTTGAATTACTTGCAGCTATACCTTCAGTTGTATTAGGACTTTGGGCAATATTTGTTCTGGAACCTTTTTTTAGAGCATTTTTCTTCTTTTTAAATAATTTCTTTGGATGGATACCTTTATTCAGTACTGAACCTACAGGCAGGAATTCCTTTTTAGCAATATTAATTTTAGTCGTAATGCTTTTGCCAATAGTTACTTCGATAGCTAGAGATTCTCTAAATCAAGTTCCTAAAAAGCTAAGAAATGCGGCCTATGGAATTGGAGCAAGTAGATGGAAAACAATATTTTCAGTAATATTGCCAGCAGCATTATCAGGAATTATGGCAGGTGTTCTATTGGCTTTAGGCAGGGCAATGGGTGAAACTATGGCTGTCACAATGATTATTGGTAATTCCAATGTATTTAGTTGGTCTCTATTATCCCCTGGGTATACTATTTCCTCTATGCTTGCAAACCAGTTTGGTGAGGCTGATGGTAGTCAGGTTTCATCACTTTTTTATGCGGCTTTTGTATTGATGACCCTATCTTTAGTAGTAAATATCTTTGCCCAATGGCTAGTCAAGAAATTTAGTCTCAAATATTAGATAAATATGAATTCACTCTATTACCAGAAAGGATTATCAAGAAATATTGGAGATAAATTCTTTACTTCTTTATCAGTAATTTGTGCATTGATTGCAATACTTCCTTTGATTTTTCTGGTTACTTATATTCTTATTAAAGGTGGATCTCAAATTACATTAGAACTATTTATTCTAGAACCAAATCCTCCTGGAGATGATTTAGGAGCAGGAGGTATTAATCCTGCATTACTCGGGACATTAATAATCACTACAATTGCTTCAATTATTGCCATTCCAATAGGAGTTGGTGGTGGAATATATCTAGCAGAATATTCTAAGGGTGGAGCTTTTTCAAGATTTATCAGATTTGGGGTAAATGTTTTAGCAGCAGTCCCCTCAATAATCGCAGGTATATTTATTTATGCTTTAATTGTTTCTACAAAGATCTTATTTGGCAGTATGTATAGTGGCTTGGCAGGAGGTATGGCGCTTTCAATATTAATGCTACCTGCTGTAATAAAGACTACTGACGAAGGCTTAAAGTTAGTCCCTAACGAATTAAGATACGCTTCACTTGGTATAGGAGCAAGTATGTATACAACCATTTTGAAAGTGACATTGCCTTCTGCCTTTAGATCTATCGCTACTGGTGTTGTCCTTGGCATCGCAAGATCTGCAGGTGAAACAGCACCTTTGATATTTACTGCTTTGTTTTCTTATTACTACATAACCGGTTTTGGAGATTTGTTTTATGAAATGGGTTCTTTGGCCGTATTGATATATAATTTTGCTCTTGAACCATATGATGCACAGAATAAACTTGCTTGGGCGGCTTCCTTTATTCTTGTTTTATCGATACTATCAGTAAATATATTTTCAAGGATATTATCAGCTTTAAATGAGAAAACTAAGAGACTATAAATGATTAAAAATAATAAAAAAAAGAATATCATCTTATCTCTTGATAATGTATCAATTAGCTATGGAACTTTTGAAGCGGTAAGAAATGTTTTTTGTAATTTTAAAAAAGGAAATATAACATCCCTTATTGGACCTTCAGGTTGTGGTAAATCAACTGTTCTTAGATCTTTAAATCGAATGAACGATTTAATCCCAAATTGTTCCTTGAAAGGTACTGTCTTGTTTGATGGAACAAATATTTATGATAAAAGAGTAGATCCAGTCGAAGTAAGAAGAAGAATCGGAATGGTTTTCCAGCAACCAAATCCTTTTCCTAAATCCATTTACGAAAATATTGCATTTGGAGCAAGGATTAATGGATATGTAGGAGATATGGATGATTTAGTGGAACGCTCTCTTAAAAAGGCTGCTTTATGGAGTGAATGTAAAGATAAACTAAATGATAGTGGTTATTCTTTATCTGGAGGGCAGCAACAAAGACTTTGTATAGCAAGAACAATAGCAATCGAACCTGAAATAATACTAATGGACGAACCATGTTCAGCCTTAGATCCTATTTCAACTTTAAAAATTGAAGAAACAATGCATGAACTTAAGAAGAATTACACAATTATAATAGTCACTCACAATATGCAGCAGGCCCTCAGAGTTAGTGATATGACTGCTTTCTTCAACGCGATTGAACATAAAGATGGTGATGGGGGTAAGGTTGGATATCTTGCAGAATTCGGTTCTACAAATAAAATTTTTAACTCACCTAAGGAAAAAACAACTCAAGAATATATTTCAGGAAAATTCGGGTAACTTTTAATTCGTATATAATAAAGAATAATTTTAAAAAAATTAAATTTAATTAATCTCTCTCTTAAAAAGAATTAAATTTAAAAATTGTTTAGTAAAAAATTCTTTAATAGAAATATTAGCTAAAGATGAACAACCCTCCTAGAGGTTGGTTTTCTAGAAGGGACTTTTAATTTCTTTGCAGAGCAAAAGAGGAATGTCGCCTCAATACATTTATAGCAATTTCTAAAAAGGAATGTATCTCAGTTGCTTTACTACCTATTTTCATATTGAAGGGACCATTTCATAGGCATTAATTCACCCAATATCACTATGTTATTTTGGTCTTTAAATATTTATTAAAATGATCTTTACTCTATCTATTCTCAGTAAATCTTCTTACTTCTGATCAATTTGAATTAACCAATCAGTAAGAGCTAGCGCTTTAAAGAATTGGATATGCTATCCATCCAAATAATCCGTAGTTAATGATGACAGCCATGAAGCCAATCATTGCGAGCCTTCCATTTGTTCTTTCTGCAATATACCAGTAGCTATTTGGCCATCTAAAATTTTTCCCCATATTGGATACTTGATCTTCTACAAGTGGGGTCTTTTTAGGAGTATTTTCCTGATTAAGATAATAATCACTATCTGGGTAATAGCTTTCGCTTGAAACACCATCTTTAAAATCAACCATTTTAATAGAAACTCTTATTAGTATATTAAAGACTAAAAAGACTAAATAGGTTAATCTCTTCCATGAGCACTTCTAAAATAACCATCAAATTTATAAACCTCATTTCTTGATCCTAAATTTTGCACAAGTTTTGAAGTTGTAAACAATCCCATCCGAAAGGTTGATATGGTAGGTTGCTTGTTTTTTGCAGTTGCCATGATTTAAATAAAAACACTTCTTATATCTAGGGTATGTATTTTCTAGTTAAATATCAATTAAAACGAGAAACCCTCCTGAAGTTGGTTCCCAGAAGGGACTTTTAATCTCTTATGAGGTTTGGCCTCAATTAATTTATAGCAAATTTAATGAAAAATTTACCAAGTTTGAATAAGTGAAGCTAATTCTGGTGTATCTAATAGAAGTGCCAAAAATGTCAGCACAGTCATTAGAAATAAGTAGCCATAAAATTGAATCATAAATCTAAAGATACAACGAAAAGATTTTTTAGGCGTAGTAGATTTTACTAAAATTAATAAAGAGGAAAGGTGGCTGAGTGGTCGAAAGCGAACGACTCGAAATCGTTTAATAGGGAACTATTCGTGGGTTCGAATCCCACCCTTTCCGTTATATAAATTCATTTTAAGGCTATTGCTAAGGGAATAAATAACCCAAATCCTTTATTTATTAATCCAGAGTAGATAGTTGTTCTAGATTTTGAATTGATAGGATATTTCCTGGTTAGTGGGGACACATTCTGTTGGATAGCTGATAACTTTTTTAGATACAATTCCAATACCAATAGCTAATACACCTAAAGCAAAAAGATATTTTGATCTTTTACTTTTTAGAAGATTTTTCATATTAAAGTTTTAATGATTGAACAAGTCTTTGAACAATAGCTAAAATAATTACAGCTAATAATAGACCGATATTATGAATTTTCATTTTGGTACTTGTTGAGCTACTGAGTTTTTAAATTCTAAGTTTCTTGCGAGTCTTTCGAGACTGGACCAGGTTGAATAATCTTTTTGAGCTTCTTGAATTATTTTTTGCTTATTCTTAGGAGTCAATTTAAACCTTTTTAAAAGTTTTCCTAATTTAATTGAGTTAGTAGAATTAAAAGTATTCATTTTTAGCAATTGAAATTTGATCTAAAGTAAGCAGGAATTTCTTCCTTTTTTGGAAATTCAAAATAAATTAATCTTTTCTTTATGCATTCGAAGTAAGTTAATTAAAGGTGCACAATTTATTTTAATGTCTTCAACTTTTTACATAGTTCATCATGAATTTAAAGTAGGAAAAGCTGAAAAATGGTGGGAAAAAGCTTATGCCGCGATGGCCCCAGGTGGTGGTTGGGATGATGCCGTAGCTGAAAATAAAGAAAAAGGATTTTATAACCATTCTGCTAATGCCATCACTAAAACTGGACCTCTATATTGTTTTTGGGAAGTAAAAGAGGGACTTTCTGCTGAAGAATTTCAAGAATTTATTGATGGACCCTCTGGTCCAGGTTTTGGACAAGATGCGTTGATGAACATATGTAAACCAATAGATACAACTTTAATGAATGGAAAAACTCCTTATCCTCCAGTCTTTTCTTGAAATTGACAATCGATCTAAAATGATAGTTATAAGAACTTCTTTTTATGTCTCCTAATAAAGGCCCAAAAATCATCAAATACTGCGTAATTACATCTACAGCTGCGTTAGTACTCATTTTTATTTCCTTGATACCTATCTCAAGAAAGGCTTTATATTGGAATAAATGCTTTAAAAAAACATTCCAATGGATTGATAAAAACGAGATGGATCTAAAAAATTGGGATAGAGCATCTAAAGAAATTATTGCAGTTGCTGTTTGCCATGGTGCTGTATACGAAACTGAAATCAAAACAAATTAATTAGATTGATAGTCGATCCAAAATAAGAGTGATAAAACCCTCTTTTTTTGAAAAATTTCTACAACAAATTTAGATTTTTTATATGGAGTTGGGAATTTGATATAATCAAAATTTTCTCGTATTTATATTTATTTATAAGCTTCCTAGCAATACTGTCTTATGAAAAATAATTGATTAGTTATTATTTATAGACTTAAATGTTCTGATGTTTGAATCGATTGCATTTGGAGTGTTGAATTCTGGATTTTGTCCGGATAATTCAGCAATACGTTTTGCTTGAGGTAATAGCCTCTTTTCATAAGAACCCTGCGCTGTATTATAGGATTTATTCAATTTGGAAATATTTGTACCAACTTCAGAGAATTTTTCTACAAAGTTTAAAAATCTCTTATAAAGTTCTGTTGACATTTGCTGGATCTCATTAATGTTTCTTGTCATCTCAGCTTTTTGGATAGTCATAGAAAACCCTTTAAGTATTGCAAGGAGACTTGTGGGGAAAGTAAGAATTATATTTTTCTCGAATGCATATTCTAAAAGATAAGGATCTCGCTCTAATGCCATCGATAAAGCCCCTTCAATTGGAATATACAAAATCACTACATCAACTACTTCACCAATCTCACTTAATTGATTTGAATAATCCTTCTTCGCGAGTTGATCAATATGACTACGAACTTTTCTAAGATGATCTGCTATCGCTTTCTCTTGAGCATTTTGCTCAGTGGCTTTTATGGCATCTAAATAACTCTCAATAGGAGCTTTTGAGTCAACTATCAACCTTCTTGATCCAGGAATACTTATGACACAATCTGGTCTATATCTGCCTTCTTCAGTTTCGACACTAACTTGCTCATCAAAATCACAATAATTAACAAGTCCAACAAATTCTAAAATTCTTTTTAGGTTAACTTCTCCCCATCTACCCTTAACATTTGGGGATTTTAGAGCACTTGTTAATTGCATTGCAGCTCCTTTAACATCATCACTTTTTTTATCTAAATTAATTGTTGTTTCCCTTAATGCACTTAATTTTTCTGTTGAGTCTTTTGATAATAATTCGACTTGTTTTCTAAGAGTATCAACTTGTTTTGTAAATGGCTCTGTGACTTCTTCTTTTGTACTTTTTAAAAGAGCCTCTTTTGATCCTTCAAGCATCTTTGCACTTAGGACACGAAATTGCGTTGTAAGATCAGCCTTAGCTCGCTCAAGAAATTTAGTTTGCGTTTCTTGAGATTTTAATTGCTCCCTGGTTTCAGAAAGTTTGTTATTAAGTTTCTCTCTCTCAGATCTAAGGCTTTCTTTATCATTGATAGTAGTCTGATGAACCTCTTCTAATTTCTTCTTTTCAGTTTCGAGGCGTGTTGATTCTTCAGCTAATGATTTATTTTGTTCTTTCAATTCTCCAATTTCAATACCTAGTGATTCCTTTTGATTTCTAAGATATTCAAAATCTTTTTGGAATTCTCTTTGATTATTCTCCAACTTAATCTTTTCCTCCGAGACTACCTTTAATTCGGTTTGTTTGATTGCAGCCTCCTTCGTTAACTCTTGTAAATTCTGTTGAAAAACTTTGACCTCTTTTCTTTGATTATTAAGCTCTAATAAGGTATCTTCTAAGTTCTTTTCAACCTTAAATAGATTTTCTTCTAGAAAGCTCTCTTTACTTCCATCATTACTTCTTGATCTTCTAAAAAAAGAGCGACTAAATATAAAACCTACAATAATTCCAGATAAAACACCTGTGATAAAAAGTAAGATATTATTCAATTGTTTCTTTAGTAATTAAAAATAATTTTAATAAAATCCATAAAATTAAGCATCAATAAGATAATCATTTATTACCTCATTAAAAGCTTTTATTTTTACAACCATATTGACCTAAGGTATTAGGTTGATTGGGGGATCTGTAGGTGGATCTAGAATCTATAAACACCTTATTAAACCTTCGAATATATCCCTTTATTGAGTTTCAAACTCGCTTCAATTTTCCAATATAATTAAATTATTATTAAGCTGTTTGGAGGCTGTTTAGAAAAGATCGAGTTCTTTGCTATCACTAGATTGCAGGTTCGACTCCTGTCAGCAGAATCAATAAATCCAAGCCATAGAAGGGTCTTCCAATCTACCTTTTTTATTTGTTAATAGTCTTAAATCAGAATCAGTCTTTAGAGGTGTGCTTCAAAGTCATAACTTATTCAGATGGTGATTAAATACCCCCAAACAAAAGCTTTTATTTTTCTCACATCTTTGTATTGCAGTATCAATAATCTCTTTTTGTTCATCTGCTTTTAAGAATCTAACAACACACATATTATTTTCATCATTAACCCATCTTCCATAAGGAGCCTCCATAGTGATTTTTGGATTTTTATATTTTCTTTTTCCATGACCTTTTAGCGTTACTATTTTCCCTTCTTTTAGTTCAACAATATGATTAGGTTTTCCATCAGCACACTTAACTTTTATTCCGCTTTTTTGATAATTAGGATAATAATAAACTCCTGCATTGGTTGATGGAATTAATCCTAATAACAATGGTAGAAGTAGTAAGTTTTTCATATGAACCTATTATCTTCTGCTCCAATCTATTTTTTGTTAATTGTCTTTGATTATGTAAATTAGATGTTTTAGATTTGCATATTTCGCTTGGAATTAATTCGAAAATTATTTTAAAATATTTATCTATTGATTACTAATATTTAACTTGATGGAAAAGATTTATTCTCAATAAATCTTTTAGATTTTAATATTAGAAATTTTATTCTTTTTTTTAATGAATTTTTTTTGTTAGCTGTTATTACAGAATTTCTATTCCCTTAATAGTTTAATGCAGAT
>CACOIM010000026.1 GCA_902627325.1 uncultured Prochlorococcus sp.
AGAAAATATTCATTTAAACCCTCCAACTGGAGCATTTTACGCATTCCCTGAACTACCGAATACAAATATCTCATCAGTTGATTTTTGTAAAAAAGCTCTAGAAGATTTTGGTTTAGTTCTTGTACCTGGAAAAGCTTTTGGTAATGATCAATGTATTAGAATTTCCTGTGCAACTTCAAAATCTAATATTTTGGACGGCATTAAAAGATTAAAAAAGGCAATCAATAAATTTTATTAATTATGAATAAATTTTTTAGGAATTTCTGTATTCCTTGTTTTATTTTCCTTTCTATTTATGGTTCATCTACAAAGGCAGAAAAGAAAATACTAAAAATTGGGGCTATTCCCGATCAGAATCAAGAGATTTTGGATAGAAGATTTAATTTATTATCCAAAGAGTTATCAAAGCAATTAGATGTAGAGGTGAAATATGTTCCCGTAATTAACTATGTTGGTGCAGTTTCAGGTTTTAGGACAAAAAATCTTGACATAGTTTGGTTTGGTGGATTATCTGGGGTTCAAGCAAGATTGCAAACACCTAATTCAATAGTAATAGCTCAGAGAAACATAGACAAAGAATTTAAAAGTGTATTTATAGTTAACAAGAAATTAAACTTAACTCCTACTAAAGAATTAAGTGACCTAAAAAATTTAAGAAATCTTAGATTCACTTTTGGCTCTGAAAATTCAACTTCAGGTAGATTAATGCCCGAATATTTTTTAAATATTGCAGGTGTAAAAACTTCTGAATTTAAAGGGGATAAACCTGGCTATAGTGGCAGCCATGACGCCACTATAGCTTTAGTAAATAGCGGAGCTTTTGAGGCAGGCGCATTAAACAAGCAAATTTGGGATAAATCTTTAAAAAATAATCCTAAAAGGACCAAAAATGTTTTTGTTTTTTTTGTAACACCAGATTATGTTGATTATCATTGGTTATCGCAGGGAGATTTAGATGAAAAATTTTATAATGGTTTTACAAAAAGAATGAAAGAAGCAATATTAAATTTAAATGAAAATAATCCCAAACAGAAAAAAATATTAGAAATGTTTAATGCTAAAAAATTTATTAAGAGTGATGCTAATCAGTATAAAAATATTGAAGAAATTGGAAGAAAACTAAAAAAAATCAGATGAAACCCCTAATAGAATTAAATAATATTTCATATAAATATAAAAATAAAAAAATACTAAAAGATATAAATTTAAAAATAAATGAAGGAGAAAAGATTGCTTTAATTGGTAAAAGTGGCGCAGGAAAAACGACATTGATTTCAATTTTAAATGGTATTAAAAAGCAAACTAATGGAGATGTAAAAATTTATAGTAAAAGTTTTAACAATCTAGATAATTCTCAAAAAAGCAAAATTGCAACAATTTGGCAAGACTTAAGATTAATAGATGATCTTTCTGCAGAGCAAAATGTAAATTGTGGTTTATTATGTAATCAAAATCTAATTTTCACTTTAAAAAATTTATTAAATATAAGCACATTTCATAAAGCTCATAAATGCATGGACTTATGTCAATTACAATCAAGCATTTATTCTAAAGATTTAAAAAATATATCAGGTGGGCAAAAACAGAGAATTGCAATTTCAAGATCGATAATACAAGAACCCGAAATATTATTTGCTGATGAACCTTTTAATAATTTAGATCCTAAATTATGTAATTACTTAAAAAATCTTTTTATATCAGGATTGAATAATTACAAAATTAAATTTCCAAATACCATTTTATTCTCAATGCATAAGATAGATCTAATAGATGGATTTACAAGAGTTATTGGTTTAAAAAATGGAGAAATATATTTTGATATTCATAAAGATGATTTGAGAGAATCTTATCTTGAAAATATTTATTAGTTAATAAATTGCGAAAATTTAAATTAAATCATACCTTAGTAAGCTTTCTACCAATAATAGTTTTTTTACCAATAACTTATCAAATCATAAATGATTTCCATATTGGTGGATTAGAACTATTTATTGACTTTATAAAATCAGCTTTTACTCCAAAAATTAATAAAGAAATTATAAATATATCAATAACTAGATTAAACGAAACTCTATTTATATCTTTTATAAGTTGGATTATTAGTATTATTTTTGGCAGTGTTTTAGGTATATTATCATCTGATATCTTTTATAAATTTATTAGAATTCCGCTTTTTATAAAATATTTTTTGAGATATTTCTTAAATATAATTAGATCCATTCATGAATTAGTATGGTGTTTAATTCTCATGCAAATTTTTGGAATTAATATTTCAATAGGGATATTAGCAATTTGTATCCCATTTATTGCAATAAATGCGAAAGTAATAAGAGAGCAATTAGAACTTATAAGCGAAGAGATAATTGAATCTATTACTTCATTGAATGGTGATAACTTTTCTTCTTTATTAACATTAATATGGTCACCAATTGTAAAAATAATAAAAATTTTTGGTTTGTACAGATTTGAATGTTCTATTAGAAGTACAGTCATACTTGGCTTATTTGGGATTGGGGGAATTGGCACAAGTATTTTCTTATCTTTTCAAGCTTTAAATTTTAATGAAATGTGGACTTATATATTTTCTCTTTCTTTTTTAACTTTATTTTCAAAACAAATATTAAAGCGATTGAAAGTTAAAAGAATAAATTCAAATATTATCTTGGCAATTATTTTCATATCAATTCTAATAACTTTTTCCTGTCTTTATTTTTTAATTAACTTATTAATAAATAATTATTACCTTTCAAATCTATTATTAAGTAAAACTATATTTTTAAATGTTTTTAATTTCCCTAACGACTTTTTAAAATCAATCTTTAATACGATAATTCTAGCTATTTTTGCATCCGGCATTGCAATAAGTGTTCCTCCATTCCTTTTGTTAATCTCACAAAACAAATATTACATAATTACTTTAAGGGTTTTAGCTTTTATTATTCGCTTAATACCTCCAACAATAATTATTTTAATTTTATTGATGTTTAATACACCCTCATTATCATTAGCTGCAATAACTTTAGGCTTTTATAATGCTGGAATTACTTTTAAATTATTAAATGACAATTTATCTGAAATTGATAAAAATAATTATTCAGCATTTAAATCTATTGGAATTCCAAATCGTTCTAGTTGGTTAATTGGAATATTTATAAAAGAATCAAGAAGTTACTTATCTTATTGTGCTTATAGGTTTGATATCATTATAAGAGAAACAGCAATAGTAAGTATAGTTGGCAGTATAGGGCTTGGATGGCAACTAAAAGAATCACTTAGTTCCTTTGCTTGGAATGAAGTTTTTATAATCATA
Organism: uncultured Prochlorococcus sp.; assembly: GCA_902627325.1. Classification (GTDB taxonomy): domain Bacteria; phylum Cyanobacteriota; class Cyanobacteriia; order PCC-6307; family Cyanobiaceae; genus Prochlorococcus_A. The sequence goes on from CACOIM010000026.1 coordinate 3,311, forward strand.
TGTTCTTATAGCTCAATAGCGATTATCGGTGAATTAATAAATGATAAAATTAAGTCTAATATAGTTTAGCTCTAATACTTACTTTAATAAATAGTGGATAAATCACCAAAACAGTTAATAGTAATAGGAGATAGTTCAGTTTATGGTTGGGGTGATAAAGAAGGAGGAGGATGGTGCGAGAGACTTAAAAAAGATTGGTTAAATCAAAAAGATAGTCCAATTATTTATCAATTAGGTGTTAGAGGTGATGGAATTGAAAAAGTAGCTTATCGATGGGAAAAAGAATGGTCTTCTAGAGGAGAAACGAGGAGAAATAAACCAAAAGGGATTCTGTTAAATGTAGGTTTAAATGACACTGCTAGAGTTGGCCAAATCAATGGTAGACCTCAAATGGAAATAGATGGATTTGAATATGGTTTTGAGAGATTAATTAATGAAATGCGATCACACACAGAGGTTTTTGTGATTGGATTATCTCCGGTAGATGAAAGAAAAATGCCATTTGGAGGATGTTTATGGTACTCGAATGAATACTGCAATGCATATGAGAAAAGGATGGAAGAGGTTTGTATAAATCAAAATGTTCCTTTCCTTTCAACATTTAGAGAAATGAATTCCGACAGGAGAAGTATTAATTGGCTATCTAATGACGGTATTCATTTAAACTCAGATGGTCATTTTTACATATATCAAAGATTAAGAAGTTGGGAAGTTCTTCAGGAATGGCGAGAAAATTAGATTAATAAATTAAAAACCTTTTTAAAGAATTAATTTATAAAATAATATTGCTATTGTTGCTGCAAAACTTGTTTGAATTGCATTTACGGCTTCATTACTTATTTTAAATTTATCTTGAAATATTGCACCAATAAAACTTTCAAAAATTGTAGCTACAAAACCTGAAAAAGAAACTACAAAAAATCCTTTTTCTATTGAAATAAAGCCTAAAATCATCATTACTAATGACATAAAAATAGAACCGAATAAACTAGCAATTGTACCTTCTAAACTGATAGCACCTTCGGTACCTTTTTTAACCTTTTTAAAGGTGGTGATTAGGAAAGTATTCTTACCATATCTTTTCCCAATTTCACTTCCAAAAGTATCGGCTAACTTAGCAGCAAAACTTGCTGCGAAGCCAACTTTTAATAATATTAGATTTGCCAAATTTAATTTAATCATTAAAGCTAAAAATAAACCGGTAGAAGCAGATCCAAAAACATTCTCGGGACCTCTGCGCCCTCCTCTTTTTTCTGCTATTCCTAATTTATTTTTATATTTAAATCCTAATTTAGTAACTAAAGAACCAAAGACAAGATAAAGCACAACACTTATCCAACCCTGCCATCCCAAACTCCCCCATAGAAATGTTCCTAAAGTTCCTGCACTTATCCATCCACTTTTAGTCATGATTGGATATTCCCTAAATAAAAAAATCAAGAAAAAATTTATAAAGAATCCAATAATAAAATTGTTTAAAAATAATTCCATTTTAAATTAAATGATTTGATTTAATATTAAAACTTCTCCATTGCGAAAGTATTGATGTTGCTGTTATGGAAGCCGTTGATGTCCTCAAAATACTGTCTGATAATTTAATAAGTTGAATTTTTTTTTCTTTAAAAAAATAAATTTCTCTCTGTGACCAACCTCCTTCAGGACCTATAACATTCCACAAAATAGTTGATTTTTTAAAAGGTAAATTTTGCATTTCCAACCATTGATTTAAACTTATACAATTTTCTTCTCTAGCTGAAGATATTGAAATAACATCTCTTGCTTTTAAAGATATTATCCATTCGCAAATATCTAGAATATTTAATATCTTTGGTTTCCATAATCTTTCACATTGTTCAACTGCCTCATCAACTATTGAATTCCATCTATTCATTTTTGAAGCTTGATTTGAGATCCTTTTTATTTGGTGATCAGAATACAATGGTTGCACAAAATCAATACCAATTTCTGTACACATTTTTAAAATATCCTCAAAACCAACTTTTGGTATAGCAACTGCAATACCTAAAGATACTTGTTTTTTATCTTGAAACAAAATTGGATTATTTATATAAGGAATTTCTATGAAATTATTTTTATTTTTAATACCTATCCATAAATAACCCTCTCCATTTACTATTTGTATTTCTTCTCCAATTTTTATTCTCATAACTTTATTTAGATAATGAGCTTCTTCACTAGTGAGTTTCAATTGATTGTTATCCAAATTTTTTATTCTTTGATTTGAGATTATAAGTCTTACCAAATTTCTCATAATTAAATTTTTTAATTATTAAAAATTGAATCAGGATGATCTTCTACTAACCAATCACTATTTTCGCCTCCAATTATTAATTCATCAATTTTCACATAATCAATAGAAACTTGATGCAACGCATTAATGAGAATATCAATAGAAAGTGGATCAGCTGTTCCAAAATCTACCCAACATCTTGACCATAAGTTTTGATATTCCAACTGTCCTAAATTATGCATTAATGAAGGCATTGAGGATTTAGATAATTCATTATCATATGCCATCCAACTCAGTTCAGCCCCCTCTTCGTGTGTTTGGAGATTCTCTGAATTAAAACCTCCTAATCTTCCTAATACATACCAACTATCAAATAGTCCATCAATATAATTTTTCTCTTGCTGATCAGGTTCTTCAAAAAACTTTATCCAAATCCAACAATTAAAAGGATCAATCTCTCTAAAACTAACATTCATTTTGTATATACTTTTTTGTATTATTAACTATTATATGTATGTTATTCAAAGAAACAAAATTATAAATCTTCCCAGATAATGCTTGAACTTGAAAATATCACTTATCAACCACAAACAGGTAGAAAAAAAGTTCTTGATAATATAAATCTCAAAATCAATGAGAATGAAATTATATTAATTTGTGGAAATAGTGGTTCAGGTAAAACAACTCTTTTAGAAGTCATAAGTGGTTTAACAAATCCACAGAGAGGCCGAATTATTTGGAAAAATCAAATAATAAATTCTAGGAAGAGAAGATGGCTTTGTGGCATGGTTTTTCAATTCCCTGAAAGATTTTTTCTTGGAGCCACAATTGGTAAGGAATTAAAATTTGGATATAAATCTATTAAAGATATCAGAATAAGAAACGTATTAAAAAAAGTTGGATTATCTACAATTAATTTAACTGCCCCACCAGATAAACTGAGTGGGGGGCAACAAAGAAGATTAGCAGTTGCGGTTCAACTACTAAGAAATCCAAATATAATTCTTCTAGATGAGCCAACTGCAGGACTTGATTGGTCAATGAAAAATGATGTGAAAGAATTAATACTAGGACTTAGCTCTGAAAATTCTATTATTGTTGTTACTCACGAACCTGAATTATTCCAAGATTTAACATCTAAGAAATTTTTACTGACTGAGGGTAAACTAGAAATATTAGGAGGTTAAATATTGGAGGATAAAATTGTAAGAGCTACTGCTGCCAACGGTGGGATCCGATTAATTGCTATTTCAGTGACAGAATCTTTAAAAGAAGCCAAAAGAAGACATAAATTATCATTTTTAACCACAGCGATTCTTGGAAGATCTTTTAGTGCGGCATTATTATTGGCAAGCTCTATGAAAATAATGCACGGGAGGGTTACTTTTAGAATCAGATCAGACGGACCTTTAAAAGGTTTGTTAGTAGATGCTGGTAGAGATGGAAAAGTAAGAGGCTATGTTGGCAATCCCAATTTAGAGTTAGATCTTGTGAAAAACGAAGATGGGAAATTTAATTTTGATTTCAAAGAAGCCGTTGGGACAGGTTATTTAAATGTAATAAGAGATAATGGTACAGGTGATCCTTTTACAAGCACAGTAGAATTGATAAATGGAACAATCGCAGAAGACTTAGCTTCGTATTTGCTTCATTCAGAGCAAACCCCGTCAGTTGTTTTTATAGGAGAAAAATTCCAAAAGAATGATTTAATTTGTAGTGGTGGACTATTAGCGCAAGTTCTTCCAAAGAAAGAGACAGACCCTTTTCTAATTTCTTTTCTAGAGGAAAGGTGCAGACAGATTAAATCATTTAGTGAGGAACTCCATAGCACTAACAATTTGTTATCACTAATAAAAAAAATTTTTCCGGATATCGATGATTTTTCAATAAGTGAAAAAGCTCGTTCACAGGTAATTGAATTTAAATGTAGATGTTCACGCGAGAGAAGTCTTGGAGCTATGAAGATGTTGGGCAAAAAAGAACTTAAAGATATTCTTGAAAAAGATAAGAAGGCTGAATTAGTATGTGAATTCTGCAAAAATAAATATGAAATAACTTTTGATGAAATTAAAGCTATGATTGACAGTTAATATGATTCACAGAAAAATAATGCCTAACCATAAAATAATTACTGCGGGGAGACTTTGAATTTTCTCAACAGATATGGAACTATTAGATACTTCTTGGATAAGTGAATTTGTTTCTATTAAACCACCAAAGATAAGTCCTAAGGAGAGGAAGGCAATACTCCATCCAAATGATCCAAAAAATTTTTTTCCAGATCTAAGTTGAGAATAAATTAGAATCAAAGTAGATATTGATAAAAGAAGCCTATTATATGAATCTGGACTCACAAAAAGAATAATAATAAACAATAATCCAATTGCTAGCTTAGAAGATAATTGATCATATGATCCTGAAGAAACATTTGAAAAACTAAACTTTTGGGAATTATTTGAAGTATTTTTAGTTAAATTTTTAATTTTTGATAAAAGAGGGAATTGGCTATTGATTGTTTTTATATTTTGATTTTCTTTTAAGGATGCATTTTGGGCATCAAAACTCATATTCCCAGATTGTCTGGCTTTAAGACTACCCATTAGCAATTGATCATATGATGATTCTATTTTTGCTTTAGCTATTAAATCATCACCTGCTTCCCTAACTTTTTCATCTCTCGCCCTTTGAATATCCTCAAAACTTGCACCTTCATTAACACCTAAAATTTCAAAAGGTGTCTTTTCTGGTTTGTTGTTATTTTGATTAATGTCCAAAATTCTTTTTTTATTTTTATTAGCCTAACTAATTTTAGTATCCATTTGGCAATTTATAAATCAATTGGTTGCACACCACTAACAACTGGTGCAACTTTACTAAAAGTTAATTTTGGATAGTCTTCGATTAATTGATTAAGATTCCATTCGTTTTTAAAAAGAATAACAGGTCTATTCCAACAGTCCTTAACAATCTTACAATTAAAAATTCTTCCAATATCTTCTAAAGCTTCCCATCCATCAGGAAGCCATCTTGCCAATTGAAACGCCATTGTTTCTAAGTTGGAATCCACGCCGTATTCGTTCTTCAATCTATGTTTTACTACATCTAATTGTAATTGTCCCACGGCCGCAAGAATAGGATCTCTTTTACTTTCATCTACATCATAGAGAATTTGAACAGCCCCTTCCTCTCTTAATTCATTAACACCTTTTCTAAAATTTTTAAAAGCTGATGGATTTGGGTTCCTTAACCAACTAAAGATTTCAGGACTAAAGCATGGTATACCCTCATATTCCAAGTGAGAACCGGTATATAAAGTATCTCCGATTGAAAACATTCCAGGATTATTTAAGCCAATTACATCTCCCGCATAAGCATCATCAACAACTTCTCTATCTTGTCCGAATATCTTTTGTGGCCGCGATAGTCTAATTATTTTTCCAGTCCTTGAATGCTTTACTGACATATCTTTCTCAAATCTTCCACTACATACTCTTATAAAAGCAACTCTATCTCTATGTTTTGGATCCATATTTGCTTGAAGTTTAAAAACGAATCCACTAAATATATTTTTTGTAGGTTCAATATCTCCTTGGTTACTACTTCTCGAAGAAGGTTTCTTAGCTAAATTTAAAAAACTATCTAGAAATGGTCTCACCCCAAAATTAGTCATTGCAGAACCAAAGAATACTGGCGTCAAATCACCCCTAAAAACCTTATCTTTATTATATTTTGCACCTGCTTCATCAAGTAATTCAAGCTCTTCGAGAGTATTGTTTAATAATTCTGCTTCTATGAAATTAGTAAGATTCTGATCATTCAAGCTTATCCTTTTTTCTTGAGATTGTGCCCCTCTTTTAGCCTTATCAAATAATATGATCTCTTTATTAATTCTATCAACAACACCTCTAAATTGATCCCCACTACCAATAGGCCAATTAATAGGCAGTGTTACTAACTTGAGTTCAGATTCAATCTCATCTAAAAGAGACAAAGGATCTCTACCAGGTCGATCCATTTTATTTATAAATGTAAATATTGGTATCTTTCTCAGCTTACAAACCTCAAATAACTTTCTTGTTTGAGGTTCCAAACCTTTTGCAGCATCCTCAAGCATCACTGCATTATCTGCAGCAGCTAGAGTTCGGTATGTATCTTCAGAAAAATCTTGATGACCAGGGGTATCTAATAAATTAACTACTGATTTTTCATATTCGAATTGTAATACTGTTGATGTTATTGAGATACCTCTTTGCTTTTCAATTTCCATCCAATCAGAAGTGGCTTTTCTTTGATTGCCTCTAGCTTTAACAGCTCCAGCTTGTTGTATTGCACCGCCGTATAAGAGTAACTTTTCTGTAAGAGTGGTTTTACCAGCATCAGGATGTGAAATTATTGCAAAATTCCTCCTCTTATCTACTTCACGGTAAATCTTATCAATATTTAAGTTTTTATCATTTGTATTCATCAGAATAGCTCATTACATATTGAGATTTTATTTATAATTTAAACATTACCATAAACAATTAAATACTCCTCGCTTTCTTCAATGACATTCATTGATTTAAGATTAAATTCTAATAATTTTTCCTGAACTTCATTTTTTCTGTATGATGCTTTTAAAGAGGCATAATAATCATTT
>CACOIM010000027.1 GCA_902627325.1 uncultured Prochlorococcus sp.
ATAGCATTGATGCTATCTTCAATATCTACAGTTAGATCACTGTCTATAATTGCCAAGGTATCACCTGAGGATATATTAAATCCTTCAACTACAGCATTTTTTTTTCCTTTGGATGTTTGCCTTAACAGCATGATTTTAAAATCGTTTGAAAAGTCTTTCTTTAGATTTTCAAGCATCATGTAAGTATTATCTTGACTATTACCCTCAACAAAAATAATTTCTTTTTTTTGGGGAATTCTTTTTAATTTATTTAAAGCATTAATTAAAAGTTCTCTATTTCCTTCTTCATTCCTGGCTGGTATGACGATAGAAATAAATTTATTCGCACTAATATCAGTATTTTTATATAGAGTTATTTCTAATTCAAAAGCTAAATCTTTTATAACTGGTAACTTTCTCAAAATATTTTTGATTGAATGATTTATAAAATTTGTAGGCATAGGTGTAAGTTTTTTAGCTCTCCATCGAATAGACCTGTACTTATAAATCTCACTAAGAGACTCAATATCACATAAAGTAATTCTTGCTTTATTTGTAGTATCTCTAAAAATTCTTGAATCTAATTTTAACCATCTGGTAATAGGTTCCCATGTATTTCCTCTTACCTTGAATTTTAATAATTCACTGTCTTTTTGAAAACTTTCATGTAATTGATTATGGGAAAGATTCCATGTCTCTATCGCTTTCATTTATTTACAAAATTAAATAACATTTTATATCTTTTTCCTAATTAATTTCCATGGATTAAGGTTTTTATCGCTCGCAATAATTTGGTAATTCTGATTTTTATCTGTCCCCTCGGATTCTATCATCCAAGCATATTCATTTGGTTGAAGTTCATTTAAATACTTAAAATTTTTACCTAATTTTGGGGTAAGTAATAAAATTTTTATTAATTTTGAAGTAGATTCGTCAGAGTTTAATTTATTACTAACAATATTTATTGATTCATTTTGCAGACCTTTTATTACTGAAAGATGTTCTATGGTTTCTCTTATCCTTCTTGATCTATCTGTTAATAAACCGGATTGAACCATAAATGATCCAACAAGATAAGGACATACTAAAATTGTTAAAAAAATAGATTTAAAAGTTTTAGCATTTCTAATAAACATTAATATTAATGCAGAAATTAAAAATCCTGTAATCAGAAATATTTCTTCTTTTAAATTTAAATTAATGGATTTCTTCAGTATTGAAAAATAAATCACAATTGTAGAAAAAATAAAAATCGGAATAATTTTTGAGGTTACTTGAAAAAATAAAAATTGTAAGCGGTCTATTTTTAAAGTCACTTTTAAACCTAAATATGCATTTAATGAAATTATGGACGCTATTGGTAAAGCATAATAAGGTGTTTTTGTTGAGAATAAACTCAGAAAAAATACGAACAATATTGGGAAATAAACTAATAAATAATTTATATTTTTATCACTTTTGAATTGATATATTATTCCAATTAAAGAGAAAATACTCCATGGTAAAAAATTAACTGGAATATTCCAAAAATAATAGTAAAAGGGATTTGTAAAAGTATTGTTAAAAGACAGAGAATTTACTTTATCAATTAAAAAGAAAATAATATTTTTATCTAAATATGGATTGATGAAAAATGACCAAATTACAAAGGGTAAGAAACCTACAAAAATGCCAAACCAGAAAAATTTTGCATTTATAATGTCTCTTTTATAAATCAAATAAGGCAAAAGTGTTATTAAAGGAATAACAACAAGAAATGTTTTCATGAAAAATGCTAAACCTAGCGTGCTCCCAAGGATGAATAAGTAAATGGATTTTTTTATTTCTCTTAATTTGGCTATTGAATAAACACCTGAAGTAACAAGACAAGCGAATATCATATCTTGTGTAGCTAAATGAGCGAAATCAAGCCAGATATAAGTTGTTGCAAGAATTAAGACAGAAAATATTGCATCTTTCTGACTAATTAATTCTTGGTGCAATTTATAAGTAAGAATTAGCATTAAAATTGCAGCAATGGTTGTTGGTAAATGAGCTGCAAAAGAATTCACACCAAATAATTTTTGAAATTTTGCTATTAAGAATTGAATTCCTACTGTCCTATCTAAAACATATTGATCCAACCAAACTGGAATAATCCAATTATTATTTTGAAGCATCCATCTTGCCTGAAGAGCATAAAAACCTTCGTCGTAAGCAATATAACTTCTCTTGCCAAAATATAATATCAATGGGAAAAATATTATTGTCTTAAAAATTGAATTTACTAGTTTTGCATTCATATTTACATTAAACAAATAATGCCGATAATCGGATTCGAACCAATGACCCACTGTTTACGAAACAGTTGCTCTACCACTGAGCTATATCGACAATGTTAGATTAACTTTTTAATATAACTATAGTTTATGTTTTCAAACATCGATGTCAAAAATTGATCCTGAATTAAAGAAGAAATTACTTCGAGAAACAAAAGCTCCATTTAAAGGTTTGCGAAGATTGATATGGGCAGCTTGTTCTGGTTCTGCCTTTTTAGGTTTGTTTATAATGTTGACCCAAATCATTGGTGGAAATGAAATACAACAAAATAATATATTAATTCAAATAGGGGCATCAATTTTATTCCCACTTTTATTTTATTTTGAAAGAGATAAAAACTAGTTTTTATTTAAAGTTCTTTTCTTTGTAACTAATTTATAAGCTTCAATAATATCTCCTTCATTCCAATTAGAAAACTTATCACAACCAATACCACATTCAAAACCAGTATTCACTTCTTTTACATCATCTTTAGATCTTTTTAGAGAGTCTAAATTTCCCTCGTAAATGATTTGTCCAGCTCTGCGGACACGTAATGAGCAATTCCTTTGCAATTTCCCAGAATTTACATAACAACCAGCTATGGATCCTTTGCCTACAGCAAAAATAGCTCTGACTTGTGCTTCTCCCAGTGCTTCTTCAACTAAGTCAGGCTCTAAAAGCCCCTCCATAGCAGACTGAATATCTTCTAGTAATTTATAAATTACTTCATATTCCCTAATATCAACATCATTCGCATCAGCAGCTTTTTTGGCACCGGAAGCAAGAGAAGTGTTAAATCCAATAATTACTGACCCTGAGGCAGCAGCTAAGTCTATATCTGTTTCTGTAATTTCTCCGGGAGCGGAAAAGAGTACTCTAACCTGAACCTCATTTTTCGGCAGTTGTTCTAATGAACCTAGAATTGCTTCGACACTGCCTTGAACATCTGCTTTTAAGATTAAATTAAGCTCTTTAAGTTCTCCTTCATTTGCTTGATTAGAGAGTGAAGATAAACTTACTCTTCTTGAAGCCATTTGTTGAGCTAATTTTGTAGCTCTTGCATCCGTTGCTCTTTCTCCTACAACCATTCTTGCTGATTTCTCATCTGTATATACTTCAAATTCATCTCCAGCGGTAGGAACTTCACTAAATCCTAGCGCCTCAACAGGAAATGATGGAGCTGCTTCTTTAATTCTATTACCATGCTCATCAACCATTGCCCTAATTCTTCCAAGAACAGAACCCGCAGCAAGAACATCTCCTGATCTTAAAGTTCCATTTTGTATTAACAAAGTTGCTACAGGACCTTTTGCTTTGTCAAGATGTGCCTCTATCACTGTCCCTTTGGCTAACCGTTGAGGATTAGCTTGAAGATCCTCAACCTCTGATACAAGTAAAATCATCTCTAGAAGTTTGTCAATATTTTGACCTTTAATTGCACTTACGGGCACCATTACAGTATCTCCACCCCAATCCTCAGCTATTAAATCTTTTTCAGATAATTCTTGCTTTACTTTGTCTGGAGATGAACCTTCTTTATCTATTTTATTGATTGCTACAACTATTGGGACTTTGGCGGCTCTTGCATGGCTTATTGCTTCAAGAGTTTGTGGTCTTACTCCGTCATCAGCGGCTACCACTAACACTGCAATGTCAGTTACTTTTGTTCCTCTTGCACGCATAGCAGTAAATGCGGCATGCCCAGGGGTATCAAGGAATGTAAGTTTTCTAGTTTTAGATTCATGTTTTACTTCAACTTGATATGCACCAATGTGTTGAGTAATTCCTCCTGCTTCACCTGAAGCTATTCTTGACTTCCTAATTGAATCAAGAAGGCTTGTTTTCCCGTGATCAACATGACCCATTACAGTCACAACGGGTGGTCTTGTTATTAAGCTATCTATATCAGTTTTTTCAATCATATCTACTGTTTTTGTTGCAGCTTCTTCAACATCATCTTGTAAAACAGGAACTCCGAATTCTTCCGCTACAGTCTCGATAGTAGTTAGATCTAACGATTGAGTGACAGTGGCAGTTATCCCTTTAAAGAATAGAGATTTAATTATTTCTGAGCTTTCAAGTCTTAGCTTATCCGCCAGTTCTTGCACAGTTAAATTATCTTCAGGGACTATTATCATTTCAGGTCTTACTTGTTTCGCTTCTCTAGAAGCACGTAATTCCATAGCTCTTCTTTTTTGTCTTTGTCTTGTACTTTCTTTTTTCTTCTTTTTTAGAGATTTGCTTGGCTTTTGTGATTTTTCATTCTGAGACTTGGCTTTCTTAGGCCTAGCTAAACTTGCAGATAAGATTGAAGTTTTTTGCTCTCCAGCAAATCCACTGGTTTCTGTTGTTAGGGAATCATCATTTTCCCCGATAATGTGTACTTTTTGCCTTTGTTTTTGTGGACTTTTATTTCTTAAGGCTTCAAGTTTCGCTGAATCATCCCAGTCTGTTCTTCCAGGTTTTTTTGAGGGATTACTTGCTCTATGGGGTGCTTTTTTGGTGGGTGCAATTGAATTGGGTCTTGCTGAGGGAGCTTTTGGTTTTTGCTTCGGAGCAACAATTGGCTTTGGCTTTTTATAATCAACTTGATTTCCTTTCTCGTTATTTGAAGAACGAGTTTTTTGAAGCTGCATTAACTCATTAGGAGAAACCGGTTTTCTAACTCCTGAGCCAATTTGCCGATTATATTTTGAATTAGATTTGTTAAATTCTCCTTTTTTACTGGGAGAGATTGGTCTATTAGCAATCCCCTGTCTATTGGTCATCCCTGGTCTACTAGACATCCCTGTTCTATTAGGGCTCCCAGGCCTGTTGGGGCTTCCAGGTCTGTTGGGGCTTCCAGGTCTGTTAGCTAAACCAGGTCTACTTTGATTACCAGTTCTTGAAGGACTGTTTGGTTTGTTAGGACTGCTATATCTATTTTGGACTTGAGATCTATTTAAGGAGTTACCTCTATTGCTATTTAATGGCCTATTAATAGAATTACTTTTTTTTGTGCCATTAGAATTATTATTTAAAGTTTGTTTATTGGCTGTATTCTGTTTATGTTGCGTATTATCTCTTCTTATAGGTGCTCCAACTAATTCAGGACTTGATGAATAAGGTTTTTTAGGATTATTTTTTATTGAGTTGTTTTCAACGGGATTTGTGTTTGTATAGTTTTGATTAAATTGTTTATTTGGATTAGTTTGTATGTTTTGTGATTGAGGTTTATTTATATTTTTAGGCTTGTCTATTAATTGTATCGGTGGTTTGGGGGCTTTAGGCAGTTGATCAATTTTATTAGTTGCTTTGTTTTGACTCTTAACTTTAATCTCATATTGATTATTATTTGGAAAGCTAGATTTATTTTTTTGCTCATTAAGAGGCTTGGATGTGGAGATAATTTGAGGAGGATTTAAGTTTTCTATTTTAGATTTATTATCTTTACCGGTAAATTTTGAAATACTCGGCTTTGTTAAAAGAGGTTTTGAAAGTTTTACAGCTTTTGGATTTTTATTTCTTGAATTAACATTTGTTTTATAATTTTTTGGAATTTCTTCAACATCTTTTACTAGATTCTTTTGTGGATTAGATTTTAAGGATGATTTATTAACAGAGATAATATTTTTACTTTTACTTACATTACTTTTTATAAGATTTTTTATCTTTTTTGCATCCTCAAGACTTATCGAGCTGCTGTGGCTTTTTACGGATATTGAAAGTTTTTGGGCTGCATCCAATATGTCTTTATTTTCCAGATTTAAATCTCTGGAAAGCTCATAAATTCTGATTTTATCTCTGAGTGTCATTGAGTTGGAAATATGTTCTAAATAATTAAATTAAGAACTTTAATATAATTATATTCCTTTTTGGGAAAGTTATTCGTAGTTTTGCGTTTCGATTATAAAAACCTCATAAAATTTATCATCAAAATTTGTTTTTAAGGCTCTTTGAAGATTTTTTTTTAATTTAGGGTTTCTGGTGCAAATTTTTGTTCTGCATATGTATGCTGAACGACCAATCCCTGAATTTATAAAAATTCCTGATTTTTTTTCATTAGTAATTTTTAACAAGTAAAATCTGTCAAAAATTTTTCTGCAAGAAATGCACCTACGCAAAATAGATCTTTTCCCCTTCACCGTGTCCTTTCCTCGGATGTAACTATTTCTTCTTCATAAGGCTCATTAATCTCTTCTTCATCTTCAGGGAGAGGATATAGTTCCCTTAATCTTGCATCTTCTTCTGCTCTTGCTGCTTGTTCAGCTTCAAACTTCTTTTCTGCTTCTTTTTGTAAGCTTTCTTCTTCTTCTCTTTGTTCAATTAATTCAGCGACAGCAGCATCTTCTGAATCTTGGTCATATTCATGTGAATTTTTTACATCAATTTTCCAACCGGTTAATCTTGCAGCCAACCTTACATTTTGCCCCTCTCTACCAATTGCAAGGCTGAGTTGATCAGGGGGAACCAATACATGTGCATGCTGACCGTCAGGATCAACTAACCTTACTAAATCGACTTTAGCTGGACTAAGAGAATTTAGGATATATTGAATTGGATCAGAAGACCACTTTATAACATCTATCTTTTCACCTCTGAGTTCATTTACGACTTGTTGGATCCTTGCCCCTCTTGCTCCAATGCAAGCACCAACGGGATCAACTTCTCGTTCTATGCTATCAACTGCTACTTTGGTTCTTGGCCCAACAGCTCTTGAGGGTGGATTTGCTTCCCTTGAGACTGCAACTATTTTTACAGAACCTTCCTGAATCTCTGGGACTTCATTTTCAAATAAATAAACAACTAAGCCTGCATTAGCTCTGCTTACAAAAAGTTGTGGACCTTTTCTCGCTATTTCACTTACTTCTTTTAAAAAAACTTTAAAAGTAGCATTAGCTCTATAGTTATCATTTGGTAATTGATCTCTTTTAGGTAACTCCGCTTCTACTTCTGGTCTGCCGATACCTGAACTAACTGCCATGATGACAGATTGTCTCTCAAATCTAATAACCCTTGCTGTTAAAACAGGATCCTCTAAATCAGCAAATTCTTCTTGAATCATTTTTCTTTGCTGGTCTCTGAGTTTTTGAGCTAAAACTTGTTTTGTTGTTGAAGCGGCCATTCTCCCGAAATCTTCTTTGTCAGGAGTAACATCTAAAACCACTGTGTCTCCAATCTGAGCATCATCGGCGACTTGCTGAACTTCCATTAAAGAAATTTGATGATCTTCACTTTCAACTTCTTCTACAATTATCTTGCTTGCCAAAATCCTATAGCCTTCTTCTTCAAGATCGAATCCTACATCGAAATTATTAAAATATTCCTCATCAAAAGGATCATCTTTAGTTCCTATGTAAAAGGTACGTCTATACTTTTCATAACCTTTTAATAGTGCTTCACGTAAAGCTGCTTCGACAACCTGGGGAGGTAATTTTTTTTCCTCACTTATGTCGTCTATAAGATTGTTTAAACCTGGGAGAATTACTAATGCCATCTACGATGGGTAAAATAAATTGTAAATTGAGCTTGATTAGTCTTCTATTGTAGCAAGGCTAACCTTAATTACTTCATCTAAGGGGATTTTTTGTATTTTACCCTTAACATTAATGGCTAAATAATCATTAGACTTTTCATAAAGCAAACCATTCAAATTTTTAGTTTTTGAATTATTTTGATTTAATTCAACTCTAACTGGAAAACCTTTAAAAGTTTTGAAGTCTCTATTAGAGGTTAATTCATCGCTGACTCCTTGACTACTAATTTCTAAAACATATCTACAATTAAGAAGATTAGAGCTTTCAATTGCCGATAAAACAGGGCCATTAAAACGTGAACAATCCTCAAGAGTAATATCTTTACCATTAAGATTTTTGAGAATTATTTGAATTGTCAGTGGGCTTTTGTTTGTTAATAAACTTATGCTTTTAATTTCGTAATTGAAACCTTTTGCAATTTCTTTTATGAGAGTTTCTAGGTCATTTTTTATATTTATTATCAATTTATAAATCGTTAATTTGCTTTACTACTTTTATTATATAAATAATTCTTCTTAAAACTTAGACTAAAGATGTTCTTGTGAAAAAACAAAAATATAAAAAATAGTCACTATAATTAATATTATGTTAGTTGAAGTTAATTTGTAATTTTAAAAATTTAGACTTTATTTTTATGAAATTTATAAAATCATTAATCATATCGATTGTATTAATTTATTCTTTCTATCCAATACAAAAAGTTTTTTCACTTGATTCTCTAGACAATCGCAACTTCGTCTCGGAGGCTGTAAAAAATGTTGGTCCTGCTGTTGTTAGGATAGACACTGAAAGATCAGTAGAGAGGCAACAATTTGATCCTACTTTACTTGACCCTTTGCTTAGAGATTTACTAGGGGAACCTGGTATGTTGCCAGACAGAGAAAGAGGTCAAGGATCTGGTGTAATAATTGATCAAAATGGTTTAGTTTTAACAAATGCACACGTAGTTGAGAGAGTGGATTTAGTCTCAATTACTTTGGCAGATGGAACTAATTTTGATGGTAAAGTTTTAGGAAGTGATTCAATAACTGATTTAGCACTGGTGCAAATTGAAGACCAAATAAATTCAAAAGTTGCACCGCTTGGAGATTCTGAGAATCTGGAAGTTGGTGATTGGGCAATTGCACTTGGTACACCTTATGGTCTTGAGAAAACAGTTACATTAGGAATTATTAGTAGCCTTCATAGAGATATTAATAGTTTAGGCTTTTCAGATAAACGACTTGATTTAATTCAAACAGATGCTGCTATTAACCCAGGGAATTCAGGGGGACCATTAGTTAATTCTAATGGTGAGGTGATTGGTATCAATACACTTGTGAGGAGTGGACCTGGAGCAGGCTTGGGATTCGCAATTCCTATTAATCTAGCTAGAAAAGTTTCTGAACAACTTTTAGAAGATGGTCAGGTTATCCATCCTTATCTAGGCGTTCAGCTTATATCACTTAATGCAAAAATTGCAAAAGAACATAACAATGATCCAAATTCATTAGTTCAGTTACCTGAGAGATCAGGCGCTCTAATACAATCTGTTGTTCCAAATAGTCCCGCTGAGAGAGCTGGACTGAAAAGAGGGGATTTAGTTATAGCTGCTGAAGATATCCTAATTAGTGAGCCAAAAGCCTTATTAGATGAAGTTGAGAAAGCAAAAATTGGGAAAGTATTTCCTCTGAAAATATTAAGAAATAATCAAGAAATAAAAGTAAATATTAAACCAGAAGCACTTCCTGGTTTGACATAAAGTACTCACTCAAATTTATAATCTTTAGTAAAAATCTTTATAAAACTTTGGATTTACAAAATCAAATGAAAAAAGCAGTTGCTGAAGCGGCTGTAAATGAAGTTACTAGCAACATGATTGTAGGTCTTGGATCTGGCTCTACAGCAGCAATTATGATAAAAACACTCGCTAATAAAATTAAAGCTGGTGAATTAAAAAATATTAGAGGTGTGCCGACTTCGTTTCAGTCAGAGGTTTTAGCTTTGGAATTGGGAATCCCGTTAATTGATTTAGCCTCAGTTTCTCAAATTGACTTAGCTATTGATGGTGCAGATGAAGTGAATCCTGATTATCAACTAATCAAAGGGGGAGGTGCCTGTCATGTCAGAGAAAAATTAGTTGCAAGCAAAGCTAATAAATTATTAATTGTTGTCGATCAAACAAAATTAGTTGAAAATTTAAATGAAGTCTTTCCCTTACCTGTAGAGG
>CACOIM010000028.1 GCA_902627325.1 uncultured Prochlorococcus sp.
TAGATTTTCTAAAGCTCCTGCAGCGACCTTAGAGACGGTTCCCGTTATTCCAGCTGATCTTCTTTGAGGAAGAATTACCCCAGAGCATCCAAATGCCTCAGCTGATCGAATAATTGCCCCTACATTATGTGGGTCAGTAATTCCATCAAGACAAATAAGTATTGGTGCAGTCTTATTTACTTTTGAAAGACTTATAAGCTTCTCTAAAGGTAAAGTTCTCGAATAGGAAACTTGTAAAGCGATACCTTGATGAACAGCTCCTCTCGTAATTTGAGAGATTCTTGACCATGAAACCTCTTCAACGAGAACTCCTTTGTTTTTTGATTCTTTAAGTAAAGTAAAAAATTTTTCTGAAGATCTGATTTCAGAAGTACACCATATTCTGTTGATAGGCCTATTACTCACTAAGGCTGCAAGGACTGAATGCTTTCCCCATATAAAATCTTCTAAATTTGTTTCCGTAAATTGTTTGTTATTATTACGAATTTTTATCTCATTTGCTAATTTAGGCGTTTCACCAAAATTATTTTTTGTTTGGTATTCATGATCATTCTTATTTCTTAAAAATTTATTTTTTGAAGGTCTTTTAAAGCTTCCTTGAGTATCATCTAATCTTTTAGCTTTCTTTTTATTAGAGTTTTTTGAATCAAAATTTTCTTTAAAATTATTTTTAGAAAATTTCCCGTATTTATGATTAGGTTTATTTTTCATAATTTTTTTGATTATTTTAATTCTAAATGGTCAAAAAGATCTGATAATCTTTTTGGATTATTTAAAAACAACCAACCTATTAAAGTTTCAAAACCAGTAGATTTAGCATATACACTAGGCTGAATCCCTTTTGGAGACCTTTTTGTTTTATTTCTAGCTCTTCTTACAAGATCAAGTTCAAAATCATTTAACAGAGGCTCTAGAAACATTAAAGATTCTGCTTGAGAATAAGCTTTAACATTATTAACAACCGATAGATGCAAATCCTTCGATTTTGCAGGCATTTTTATGTGTCTCATTCTTTGATGTAATTCCCAAACAGAATCTCCCAACCAAGCTAGCTGAATAACTCCAATTTCAAAAGTTGTTTTTGTTGGTTCTAATTTATTTAACCAGTTTTTCAAGTTTTTAATTTTTGTAAGGCATCTTCAAGATTAGATTCCAAATTTAAGAAATCTCCTAATCGTACCAACTTAATAGTTTGAACAACTCTAGAATTACCAATCAAAGAAAAATCCAACTTAAGTTTTTTACATTCCTTAGCTGTCTGAACAAGTGCTCCAAGACCTGATGAGTCTAGAAAATCAATCTTTGTAAGATCGATTACAAATGGCATTGGATCCTTTTCAAGATTACTGGTGACAAAATTCTTAAATTGTTTCTCAGAAAAGGCATCTAACTGTCCTGTAAAAGTAAAGATAATTGTTTTAACTTTTACAGATATGTTTCCCCTTAGGGAAACTGTAAGTCTTTGGAAGTCTTCTATGATTTATTCCTCCAAAAAATAATTTATTAAATGTAATTATCAAATCAAAAGAATTGAATATGTCAACATCTTTCTAACATTAGAGAAACAAAATTTCTAAATAAATAATCTGAATCATGAGGTCCAGGAGCAGCTTCAGGATGATATTGAACACTAAAGATAGGTTTATTTTTAATTTTCAATCCTGCAACAGTCTTATCATTTAAATTTAAAAAGGTAATTTCAGCTATATCATTAGGGATCGAATCAGAGGCTAATGCGAATCCATGATTTTGACTTGTAATGTCAATTTTATTTCCTGCTCCACAGGGATGATTTAATCCACGATGCCCAAAGGTTAATTTATAAGTTTTTCCGCCAATAGCTAATCCAAATATCTGATGACCTAAACAAATACCAAACATGGGTATATTTCCAATTTCTATTAAGTCTTTAGCTAGCTGTATACCTTCATAAACGCATGAAGGATCTCCTGGGCCATTTGAAAAAAATATACCATTTGGCTCATAAGATAAAACATTATCAATAGAAGTCCTTGAAGGTAAAACAATTACATCACAACCGTAATAAGATAATCTATTTAAAATGGATTTTTTGATTCCAAAATCAATAGCCACAACCTTTAATTTTTCTTTTTTTTGATTTCTTGAGAAGTTACCAAATAAGAAATTAGATTCAGAACTATTCCATAAATATTCCTTTGTAGTTGAAACCTTAGAAGCAAAATTCAATCCGCTCATAGAAGGAGTATTTTTTAGGCTGTTCTTACAACTTTCGACACTAGTCTCTTCGGTCGCTATTATTCCATTCATAGAACCATCTTTTCTTAGAATCTTTACCAAAGCTCTCGTATCTATTCCAAATAAACCTATTATATTATTTTTTTTCAACCACTCATCTAAAGATAATTTTGATCTCCAATTACTAGTATTATTTGAAAAATTTCTAACGATGATTCCTTTCACGAAATTATTATCTGATTCTGAATCCTCAAAATTAATACCCGTATTTCCAATCTCTGGATATGTAAATACTAATATCTGGCCAAAATAACTCGGATCAGTAATAACTTCCTGATAACCAGTCATCCCAGTATTAAATACAACTTCACCTATTGCTTTACCTTTTGCACCAAAAGAATATCCATTAAATATTACTCCATTGCTAAGAACTAACTTGCCATTTTTTTTAAAAGGATCATTCATGTATTTATTTTATTTAATTTTCCTTTAAATAACTTTTTAACTCTAAAAATTTTTGCATTGGCAAACCTTTTTCTATTGACGAGAAAGCGATATTAATACAACTAGAAAGATCATTTTCTATTCCAGCAGCCCAAATAACTAAAGCTGTATTAAAAGCCACTACACTAATATGACTTTTATTACCTTTACCGTTTAGTACAGATATTAGTATCTCTTCATTAGTTAAATCCCCTCTAACGACTAACTCATTATTAGATATATTTTTAAATTTAAAATCAGAAAAATCTACTGTAGATGAATTTAAGACTCCATTATCTAAAAAAATAATTTTATTTTGCCCTTCTAGTGATGCTTCGTCCAATCCACCATATCCATAAATAACAATCGCTCTTTGCATTCCTAGCTTTTGTAAGGCTAATGCCATGGGTTTGAGCAGATCCTCTGAAGCCACGCCAAGCACCTGGGCATTTGGTCTTAGCGGGTTTACTAATGGACCAAGTTGGTTAAAAACGGTTCTCACGCCAAGATCTTTTCTAATTGGTGCTAACTTAGCAAGTGATTTATGCCATGCAGGAGCAAATAGGAAAGTAATTCCAATATCATTTAAAGCATTAATGACCTTTTCTGGAGAGGCATTTAAATTTATACCTAAGTTTAATAGAACATCTGCAGAACCCACCTTCCCGCTAGCACTTCTGTTTCCATGCTTTGCTACATTTACTCCACAAGCAGAAGCGACAAAAGCTACAGCTGTAGAAATATTAAAAGTATTAGCTCCGTCACCTCCAGTACCACAAGTATCTACAACATACAAATCAGGTCTATTAATAGGGAGTATACAAGCATCAAGTAAGATATTAGCCATAGTTGCTAATTCAATACCAGTAACTCTTTTACATCTTAAGCCTGCCAAAATAGCAGATGACTTGATAGGAGAAATTTCTTCGTTAAGCCAAGCATTCATAAGTATTCTTGCCATATTTTCATCCAAATCATTCCCCTGTAGAATCGTTTCTAGAATTGAAGAAATTTGATTAGATATTGTCATATTAAAATAATAGATTAATTACTAGTATCAAAACCTGAACCAATTAAATCCTTTGGTGCATTATTTGGTTTGTAGTTATTCGACCAAATATCTCTTGTCTTTGTAAATAAAGATTCCTCTGAAATATTCCAAAATTTAATAATTTTTTCTAAATCATTCTTAAGATCTTTTTCTCCAGGGAAATTTCGATATCTATTTATCAATCTAGCTAAATTTATTAAATCAATATCTTCAGGTATTTGCTTAACGATGAGTGCATCTATGATATTTTTATCAATATCATGCAGGGGATGAATTTGATCATCTTCCATAGTAAAAAAAGCTTATCTTTATAAAATTAGCTCACAAATTTAAAAATGAAACCTTATCTTAATCTTATTGGAAAAACTTAATGAATAACCTCAAATTAAATATCATAAAAAAATATCTTAAACCATTTAAGCGGGAATTATTACTTGGGGCGATTACTTTACTAATTGTGAATATTTTAAGTGTAATAATACCTTTAGAGGTGAAAAATATCATTGACCAACTACAAGATGGTTTTTCTTCGAACTTTATAATATCCAAATCTTTTTTGCTTATTATCCTTGCAACAATAATGGGTATTATCCGATTATCCTCAAGACAAATAGTTTTCGGTATTGGTAGAAAAGTAGAAGTTAAATTGAGACAAAAACTTTTTGATCACCTATTAATTCAAGATCCAGATTGGATACAACAGATGGGCAGCGGTGATATTATTGCCAGAGCTACAAGTGATGTGGAAAATGTCAGGAGATTATTAGGTTTTACTGTACTTAGTTTATGCAATATTATTCTTGCTTATTCATTAACAATTCCATCAATGTTTGCTATAAATAAAATCTTAGCCATATCTTCTTTGTTAATTTTTCCAATAATACTTGCAATTGTAGGCTTATTTGGTGGGAAAATGGTTAATCAAAGGCGATTACAGCAAGAAGCTTTATCAAAACTAAGTGATTTAATACAAGAAGATTTATCCGGAATAAGTGCTATTAAAATTTATGGACAAGAATCATCAGAATATAATCAGTTTAATAAATTTAATAAAGCCTACAGAAATGCAGCTATAAATCTTGCTAGAACAGCCAGTACATTATTTCCACTCCTTCAAGGGATTTCTTCAGTTTCATTGTTGCTATTATTGGCACTTGGGACATCGCAACTTGAAAATGGATTTATAACAATAGGAGGTTTAGTTGCTTTAATACTATATGTTGAAAGATTAGTCTTTCCTACAGCATTATTAGGATTCACATTGAACACTTTCCAATTAGGACAAGTAAGTTTAGATAGAATCGAAGAGATTTTTAAAAGTGAACCAAAAATCAAAAACGACAAGAATTATAAAGATTCGAAGAAAACCATTAAAGGCCTAATAGAAGCAAAAAATTTAAAAATAAGATACGAAAATTCTAAAGCAAATTCTTTAGATGGTATTGACTTTAAGATTTTACCTGGTGAGCTAGTTGCAATTGTGGGACCAGTTGGCTGTGGCAAAACAACATTAGCAAAAGCTTTAGGCAGAGTAATAGATTTTCCTAAAGAGCAATTATTTATTGATAATACGGATGTAAGAAAATTTGATCTTAAATACTTAAGATCAAATGTAGCAATTGTTCCTCAAGAAGCATTTCTTTTCACATCAACGATTTCAGAAAATCTTAAATTCGGAGATCCCAAGGCATCAATCAAGTTAGTAAAAACCTCAGCGAGAAAGGCAGGTCTAAGCGAGGATATTAGCAATTTTCCAAAAGGATATAATACATTGGTAGGAGAAAGAGGTATTACACTTAGCGGTGGACAAAGACAAAGAACAGCTTTGGGAAGAGCACTTCTTGTTAACGCTCCTATTGTTGTTTTAGATGATGCTTTAGCAAGTGTAGATAATAAAACTGCATCAAAAATAATTAAAGAAATAAAAAATGATGAGAGTAAAACCATTTTAATGATTAGCCACCAATTATCGGTGGCAGCGACCTGCGATAGAGTTTTAGTAATGGATAAAGGGAAAATAATACAAGAAGGTGTTCATAATGAATTGATTGAAAAAGATGGACTTTATAAAAATCTATGGGAAAGAGAACTAGCAGTTAAAAACTTAGAAAAAATTTAAAAAAATAAATTCATACATTATCTTGAAAAATAATTTAATATACTCATACATATAAGATTTTTTGATGTTTGAAATTTTTAAAAATAAAAGTAGTGATAAAAGTAAAAACGATAATTATTTTAAGCATAGAATTTTAAAAACAAATATTTTTAAAGATAAAGAGAATGGAGAGGATTCTATTTTATTTGGTTGTGGATGTTTCTGGGGGGCAGAAAAGTGTTTTTGGAAACTTCCTGGAGTGATAACTACTTCTGTAGGTTATTCTGGCGGTAAAACTATAAATCCCACTTACAATGAGGTTTGTTCTGGATATACCGGTCATGCTGAAGTTGTGAAAGTTGTCTGGAACAAGAAAATAATAGATATTAGTGATCTATTGAAGATGTTTTGGGAATGTCATGATCCCACACAAAAAGATAGGCAAGGAAATGATTGTGGAACTCAATATAGATCAGCTATATTTTTTAATGACAAAAGACAAGAAAAAACAATAATCAATAGTAAAAATGCTTACCAATATGCTTTAGAGAAAAATAACTTTGGAAAAATTGAAACTGAAATAAAAAAAATAAATAATTATTTTTATGCTGAAGATTATCACCAACAATATCTAGCTTCATATGGCAGCAGGCAATATTGTTCTGCGTCTCCAACAAAAATAAAATTAAGAAACTTTGAAGACTGCAATTACAAGTTAAAAGAGGAAATATGGGAGAATTTTAATTGGGAGGTTGATAAATGTGTCTTAAGATCAACTAATGAACCAATAACATAAATAAAGTAATTAAATGAATATTATGAATTAGTATTTACTTAAAGTTTACAAAAACTTTTAATCATATATTTTATTTTCAAAAAATATATTTTAAGTTAATTAATAAATAAATTAAGAAAAACATATAATGAACTCTCAAATTCATAAAAAATATTATTACTGTATATCATAAAGAAACCGGGGCGTAGCGCAGTTTGGTAGCGCACCACTTTGGGGTAGTGGGGGTCGTGGGTTCAAATCCCGCCGTTCCGATCCTAATCATTATTATCATTGTTTATTAGTGATTTATATAATTTATATGAACTAATACCGACTGCCAAGAATGTAAAAGATGAAAAAAATATTAGAACCCCTAATGTTAAATTAGAGACTTCTACTTCTCCAAATTGAATAGATATAAAGTTATACATTTACTGATAATTAATAAAAGACTATCATAAGTATAAAAGTATTTAAGAGGTGAAATACCATAATAAAATTAACAACCCAAAAAATACTTTATATATGATAAAAACCCTTAAACCTTTCAAAGAAATATACCTTATTAAAAATTTAATTGAAAAATATGAGGTTATAAAAGCCGAAACTAAGGCCACAAAAAGAGGTCCATAAGATATTAGAAGATTATTTTTAATTGAACTAAAAATCTCAACAAAAGCAACTAACGATATTGCCGGTATTCCAAGTAAGAAAGAATACTTTGCAGCATCAACTCTATTCCAACCAAGTAAAAGAGCAATAGTTATAGTTATTCCCGATCTAGAAACACCAGGGAATATTGCAAAAGACTGGGCCAATCCTATTAGAAAACTATTAAAAAAAACGTGATTATCCAAGGTTATATTTCTATTTTTTCTTAATTGAGATATGTACATCAATAAAGCTGTAAGAATTGAAATGATTCCAATTAATAAGTTTGATCGAAGATATGATTCATAAAAGTAAGGTATTGTAAGTTTAACAAATGCGCCTATTAATATAATCGGAATTGAACCTATTAAAATTGATTTTATTATTCTATTTTTATAAAAATAACTGTTCTCTAAGACTATACTATTGATATTTTTAATATCTTTTCCGAAATATACCAAGATTGCGAAAACACTTCCGATTTGAATTATTGCAGATATAGAT
>CACOIM010000029.1 GCA_902627325.1 uncultured Prochlorococcus sp.
TTTGTGAAGCTGCCCATCCATAGAATCTACTAACAGCAGCAATCGCAGCTGCAGAGAAAGAAACCATTATAATAACAGCAACTGATTCACTAAATAACTGCTGTTTATTGGGCCAGACAACTAACTTTAGTTCATCATAGGTGGAGATAAAAAAGTTTTTCTTCTTTTTTTCAACATCACTATTTGAAGAGATTTCTTCTGATAGATCTTGTTTGGAAGAGGGACTTGTCACAAATTTAAGTTTAACAACTAACTTTATCTTATTTGTATATTAACTTATTGTTTTGCTCGTGGGCTAGGAGTAAATAAAATATCTTCCTGATTTTTAGAATCAACTTTGATAGAAATTGTTTTTTTGTTCTTAAAATTATTTTCAAGAAGTTTTATAGCTAACGGATTCTCTATTTGCCTCCTGATTTCTCTACTTACAGATCTCGCTCCATATTTAGGCTCATAAGAATCGTTGGCTAATTTTATTATTACTTTTTTGTCAACTTTAATATTAATCTCTTGCTCTAATAGTAATTTCTTTAGGTCATCTATTTGAAGCATTATTATTCTTTGTAATTGATCTTTAGATAATGGTTCGAATTGTATAACTTCATCTATACGATTTAAAAATTCTGGCCGAAAAATAGATGAAAGGGAATCATGAATCGCTTTATCTAATGTTTTATTAATTAAATCTTTGTTAGATTCATTATCAATCAATTTAATTTTATTTTCTAATATTGCATTTCCAGCTAAGTTACTGGTCATAATTATTACAGCATTTTTAAAATCGATAATGCTTCCTTGAGAGTCTGTAAGCCTTCCTTCGTCAAGTACTTGTAGAAGAATATTAAAAACTTCTGTATGAGCTTTTTCTATCTCGTCAAGAAGTATTACAGAGTAAGGCTTTCTTTTTATGGCTTCAGTTAATTGACCACCTTCTTCATAGCCAACATATCCTGGAGGTGCACCTAATAATCTAGCTACAGCGTTTCTTTCCATATATTCACTCATATCTAACCTTAATAGAGCCTCTTCTTCATCAAATAATGATGCTGCAAGAGATTTAGCTAATTCAGTTTTCCCAACTCCAGTTGGTCCCATAAAAAGGAAAGAACCAATTGGTCTTTTTGGGTTTTTCATCCCTGCTCTTGCTCTTCTTATCGCTGCAGATATAGCTGTAATAGCTTTTTCTTGCCCTATAACTTTTAAACTAATTTCTTTCTCTAAATTTATTAATTTTTTACGTTCATTAGAAACTACTTTTGAGATTGGAATACCTGTCATTTTAGATACAACATCTGCAATATCCTCAGGAAGAACCTTGAATTTCACTTTGAAATTTTCATTTGTTATTAAAAAGTTTTCTAATTCATCTATTTCTTTTTTTACTTCTGATAAGTAGTTTTCTAATTCATCTAGTTTTTTGAAATTTGTCTGATTATGAGAATCTGATGCAATCGTTTTGATTAAAGCATCCTCTTCTTCAAACAGCTTCCTCAAATCTGATAACTTATCTTTCAAACTGTTCCATTCATTATTTAAAAAATCTAAATTTTCAGATATTAGTGCAGATTTTTTTAATAAAGATGCTTTCGTTTCATTTTCCTCAAAAGATAAATTACTCATTAAATTATTGATTTCTATCAATTTTTTTTCTTGATCTCGTATTATGTTTGGTTTCAGATTTGCTTCAATTTTTAACTGTGCAGCAGCTTCATCAATCAGATCAATTGCTTTATCGGGGAGATATTTATCATTTATGTATCTGTCAGCAAGCTTTGCTGCATAGTTAACAGCTTCTTTTGTGATTTTAATGCCGTGATGGATTTCATATTTTCGTTTTATTCCATTAAGTATTTTGGAACTTAATTCAAGTGATGGTTCATTAACAAGAATTTTCTGAAAACAATTATTGAGTGCTTGATCTTTTTCAATACTTTCGCGAAATCTTTCTGGTGTAGTTGTGCCAATACATCTTATATAACCAGTAGTTAGTAGTGGTTTTAAAATACTACTTATATCAATAGTTGACCTATCAGAATTTAATATTGTATGGATTTCATCAATTAAGAGAATCACTCCTTGGCCCTGTTCTTCTAATTCATTCAATACAGATCTCAATCTTTCTTCTAATTGTCCTCTGAATTTTGTCCCTGATACCAATGCTCCGAAATCTAGTGAAATAAGTTTCAAATTTTTTAGAGAGTCTGGCACTTTTTTTTGAGAGATTAATTGTGCAAGTAAATAAGTAATTGCTGTTTTGCCAACCCCTGTATGACCAATAATTATTGGATTATTTTTATTTCTTCTCGATAGGACTCGCATTAAATTATTAATTTCTGCTTCTCTGCCAATTACAGGATCAAATGATCCTTTTTGGGCTTCAGTAGTTAAATCCTTGCCGTAGATAGAGAGTGCTGACTTTTGACTAGATTCTTCTCTAAATTCAATATTTTTATTCTCACTCTTAGAAAGGACAAAATTACTTGATTTTTGTATCGCATCCTCATTAACTATCTCATAGGGTGATTCCTTAGGTAAATTTTCTACTATTTGTTTCCGCGTATTAGAAGAATTTGTTGGTTTCTTAAAAATTGGAAAATTTTTTAATTCTGTTTCTAAGTTTTCTAATGATAAATTTCCTTGTTCAAATACGTAAAAACCTAACCTATCATCTTTTGCAATCGCTATAAGGAGATGCGGAATTTCTATTAAGTTTGAACCCCATTGGGTTTTGATATGATTAGCTTCATCAAGAACTAATTCTAAATCTTCTCCAATAGTTAAAATATCTGAATTACTTGTTCTCGTGTCTTCTAAGAAATTTTCAGTAATATCAAGAACAATATCTTGATCAACACTTAAATTATCTACAAAATTAACGAACTTATTCGAGGTAAACAACGTTTGAATAATATGTTCAATATTGAATTCATCGTGTTTCCATTTTTTTGCAGTTTCTTCTCCTTGTAAAAGAAGATCCCATGAAAGATCACTAAATAATTCAGGACTGGATGTAAGAGTTCTGCTCATAAATAATGCAAAAGTTTATCCAATTAATTTCATGAATAATTAAATTCTAAATAATTTTTAGCTTAATGATTAATAAAATACTTTTTCGAATTAATTATATATTTTTTTTATAAAATTTTGTTTTCATGACAAACTAATAAAAATTTTTTATAAGGAATTTTTCTTTAGACTTTATTTTTGATTGAGATCTACTCCTATAGTTGCGTTTAAGGTTATTTTATTACTTTGAAATTTGATTTCTTTAAAAAATTATATCTCTAATTTATTTCAGAAATTAGCCAAATAACGCAGCAATTAATAGGATTTATATAGTTTTTATTTAAATGTGAAAGAAACTTTTGATCTCTTAATTGATACCATCCATGCAAGACAAATTCTTGATTCAAGAGGAAACCCAACCATTGAGGCAGAGGTATTCTTAGAATGCGGCATTAGCGGGAAGGCAATGGTTCCTAGTGGCGCCAGTACTGGTGCTCATGAAGCACATGAATTAAGAGATGGTGGAACAGATTATCTGGGCAAAGGTGTTCTACATGCTGTAAATAAAATTCATGAAACTATTTCCCCAGCTCTATGTGGGCTATCTGCTTTAGATCAAAAAAATATTGACAAGTTAATGATTGACATTGATGGATCAGTTAACAAATCAAATCTTGGTGCAAATTCTATACTTGCAGTAAGCTTGGCTACTGCTCATGCCGCTGCTAATGCATTAGAAATACCTTTGTATAGGTATTTAGGTGATCCATTATCAACACTTCTGCCAATACCATTGATGAATGTGATTAATGGTGGTGCACATGCTCCTAACAAATTAGATTTTCAAGAATTCATGTTAGTTCCACATGGCGCAAATACATTTAGTGAATCTTTGAGAATGGGAACTGAAATCTTTCATTCATTAAAAAAATTACTTAGTCTCAAAGGTCTGTCAACTGCAGTCGGCGATGAAGGAGGTTTTGCCCCAAGCTTAGATTCTAGTGCTGAGGCAGGTGATTTATTGCTTGAATCAATTCAAAAGGCTGGATTTATACCAGGCAAGGATGTCTCCTTAGCTCTAGATGTAGCAAGTACAGAATTTTTTAGTAATGGTAATTACATGTGTGAGGGTAAAACTTTAGATAGCGATCATATGATTGATCATTTATCTAAATTGGTGTCTAATTATCCTATCGTTTCAATAGAAGATGGATTAGCAGAGGATGATTGGGAAGGTTGGAAAAATTTAAATAAAGCTTTAGGAAGCAAAGTGCAACTTGTAGGTGATGATCTATTTGTTACCAATACAGAACGCTTGAAAAAAGGTATTAAAGATAACTGTGCTAATTCAATTTTGATTAAAGTTAATCAAATTGGCACCCTTACAGAAACACTAGAAGCTATTGATTTAGCAAAAAGTTCAGGATATACAAGTATTATTAGTCATCGAAGTGGAGAAACTGAGGATACAACTATTGCTGACTTATCTGTGGCGACAAGGTCAGGTCAAATTAAAACTGGCTCATTAAGTAGAAGTGAGCGCGTAGCAAAATACAATAGACTCTTGAAGATTGAAGAAGATCTTGGTCAGCAAGCTCAGTTCGCTGGGAAACTTGGTTTAGGTCCAAAAATTTCCTAATTTATTTTTTTAATCTTTCTAATCTTGAACCCTTTCTCATTTTTAATTGACAGTTAATCCAATCTAAAGTTATTGGAGCAACAAAAATAATAGGTAGTATTGCTAGATTTGAGTTATTTTTAGAAACTAATAAGGCTGATGCAATAGTTAAACTTCCTATTAATATTGAATGTCCAAGAGATTTTTGAGCAGTAAACATATTTTTAAACTGCCTATCAGATTCACCCATCCTTACTTGAAGTTGTAAATCTCCTTGTTCTAATCTTTCTAAATTATCATCAATCCTCTTTGGTATGCCAACAGCTTTTGAACTTATTTCACCAACTTGCCTACCGAGCTGATTTATTAAATCATTCGGACTTTGATTATTTGAAGACATAATAGAAATTAAATAAGGTTTTGTAATTGATACAAGATTAAAGCTAGGATCTAACATCCTACCAACTCCCTCATATGTTGATAAAGCTCTCATTACAAAAATAAGATCAACTGGAAGTTGAAAAGGGGTTTCATAAACCAGTTCATATAAATCTCCTGAAAGCTTATCAATAATATTAGGGCTAAAAGGAGGCGTTAATGCTTCTTTTAGCATAAGCCTTACCAATCTTCTAATAGGCCCTACATCAATCCCTTCAGAGATTAATCCTGCTTCCTGAAGCTGTGAAACTAAAGATGAAGCATCTCTCAAAGCAGCTGATTTAACCATCGTACCAATTCTCTTTTGCAAATTATTGGTAATATTTCCCATCATTCCAAAATCATAGAAAATTAATTTACCCTCAGTGGAGATTGCTAAATTACCAGGATGCGGATCAGCATGAAAAAAACCATAATTCACTAGTTGTTTGAGATAGCTAATTGCTCCCACTTCTGCAATCTTTGTCAAGTTATAATTTTGCTCTTTTAAATCTTTGATATTACTAATTTTTATACCTTTTAAGTAGGTTAGGCACAGAACTTTTTCAGTACTCATATCCCATATAACCTCAGGAATAATTATATTTTCATCATCAAGAAATTGTTGTCTAAATCTTGCGGCGTATTGAGCTTCAGAATTAAAATCTAATTCTTTCATGAGAACTTTTCTACATTCTTTCGCTATTGCTACCCAATTCCTTCCTCTGCTCCAATTCTTATTCTTTTGCAATATAAACGCAATTTGTTGCATAATATCCAAATCAATTTTGAATAATGTCTTTAGATTTGGTCTTTGTACTTTAAAAACTACTTCTTTCCCATTGATTAAAGTCGCTTTATGAACTTGAGCTAAAGATGCTGAACCAATTGGTAAAGAATCTATTTGATTAATATTTTTATATTTATTATTCAATTCTTCTCTTATGATTTCTCTTGCTTTTGTAAATGAGAAGGGAGGAACCGCGTCCTGCAAAGTTGTCAATTCTTTTATCCATGTTTTTGGAATAAGATCAGGTCTTGCTGAAAGAAGTTGGCCAATTTTTATAAAGGCTGAACCAAGTTGAATTAATTCTTTCGTAAACCACCTCGCTCTCTTCTCTTGTAAATGGATTTTTTGAGCAGATGATTTTAAAAAAAACTTAAAAATAAAATTATCAAACCATAGACCTATTAGAAGTAAAAAAAGAGTTTTCCAAATTAGAAAGCTTCTTTTTAATTTCTTTAATTGAAAATATAATTTTGATTTAAACATTTATTAATCTAATAATTCATTTAAATTTTCTAAATAAGTTCTAATCGATTCTATTTTTTCTAAAGATTTTTCAAGCTTAGGGTTTAATGATGTTTTTGGGTCTCTAAAGTTATCATCACTTTCAATCTCTTCTAGTCTTTTAGCCTCTTGAATAATTTCATCTTTTAGGTTTTCGATCTCTTTTTTTATCATTTCTGGAACTTCTTGAGCTGCATTTGCAGCCTCTTCAACTTTTCCTATAAAAGTATTATTTAGTTTTTCACTAATTTTTTTCACAGTAGCCTGAATTAAATAATCAGAATTAGACATAAATTTAATAAACTATGAATTATCATTTCTATTTTTAATAATAGATGAAATATAAGAAATCAGTAAATTTATTTAGTCTTAGAAATTCATATTTACCAGTTTTTTCTTGAAAAAAAACTCATAATAACGAGCAAAAAAATAATGCCTATTTAAGTTTGTATCTATATTGTACTTTTTTAGTTTTTTTCTTCTAACTTATATATCAGGTAGGGAATAGAACTTTTCTAACCAAACAATAAGTTAATGCATTAACGGAGTTGCACTAAATTGGAAATTTTTGAATCTGATGTTGTTATTATTGGAGGTGGTCCAGCAGGATGCACTTGTGCTTTATACACATCCAGAGCAAATTTAAAAACAATTATCTTAGATAAGAATCCATCTGTCGGCGCACTCGCAATAACTCATCAAATCGCTAATTACCCTGGAGTACCAGTTGATATTAGTGGTGAAAAACTCCTAGATTTAATGAGAGAGCAAGCCATCGAATATGGAACAGA
>CACOIM010000030.1 GCA_902627325.1 uncultured Prochlorococcus sp.
TTCTTCAAGCTTCTTTTTATATGCTCTTGGACAGGCACCTATTTTTAAAAATATTGTGGCAGGAGCATTTACTTGTTCTGGATAATTTAAAAATAGTGTTGGTTGACATCTGATCTAAATTAGAGGGGAATAACCCCTCTTTGTTATGAAGTATTCTAAGAAAGAATTACATCTTATCCAAAAAAAAAGACCTGATTTAATTCGTAAACCTGAACCCTCTACAAATACAGCAATAGTTGCTTTTTTAAGAAAATATAATGAAGGTTCACAAATACCAATGGATTTCAGCTCGCAAGAATGGATGTCTTTGAGACAACAAACCTTAGATAATAAAGATTTTCCAAAATTTCAAATTGAGCACTTTAATGAGGTTATTGAACATAACCAAAAAATAGATCAGTTATTAGAGGATCCTAGAACACAACAAGAATTAGATTTTCTTATAAAAAAATATGCTATTGCTCAAAGAATAAGGCGTTATATTAATCCACTTTATTTTTATGCAAAATATCAAAAAATTAAAAAGGTAAGAAAAGAAAAAATTTTTTCTAAAATTCATCTACCTCCCTGGATTTGGATCATTTTTTGTTTATTAATATTGCTAATTATTATTAGTTTGTAAAAATAAAACAATCAGTAATAACTCCAAACTTAAAGTGAAATTTCTTTATAGTAAGAATTTTTTTAATAATTCCCTCCCTTTAGATGGATCTCAACGCATTTAGTAATACATTCTTTGCTTCCATTAATAATGCAACATTCGCTAATACATTCGAAGTAAGAATCTATTTGATCTACTTCATCTTTATTATTTAAAGAAATTAAATTATTTATGTAAAGAATTTATTTGAAAATAAGTATTAATAACTACATAAAAAATTTGATATTTATTTTTAATTAACTGGTCTATTCGAACTGAATTCTTTTTAGCTTTTTCATTGACTCTAAGTCAAATAAAAAATTTAAACTTTAAAAAGTGTTCCTCTTTCCTTCCCATAAGCTTCCAGTTACCGCACTGTAAATTTGATCTAAAAATAAGGAAAATATTACTATGAGCCATGGGAGGTAAAAATGAAATTATTCAAACAATTCAAAATCATTAAAAAGAATTAAGGAGATTTTAATTCTATCAACAAAGAAAAAGTTGATATCTGGGAAAAGTAATGCGAAGAGTATCTAACTCATAAGCATTGCTGTGTTTATTGAGATTAATAATAAATATTTCTGAAATAAATTTACTTTTATTTTTTTCCAATATCTATACAAAAGTATAAATTTATTTAAGAGGAAATTTTGTTGCTGATCTAAAAAATAAATTTAATTTTTATATGATTACAGAAATTTGAAAGGATTTTATAACTTACCCTATTACTTAGATAAAGATTATTATTTATCAATTAATTGGTTTAGCATTGATAGCTTTTCTGACGATATTATTTTTAATTGCGAGATCTGAAATGTAATAAAGAGCTAAAAAGAAGATTAACTTTGCAAAAAATGAAATCTTCATAAAACATTAAATACATTTAAATTGAAGCAAATATACAGAATTTGTCCACTATTAAAATGTAAAGCATTAGACAATTTAGTAATTTATTTAAGCTATTGTTATTGTGATTTATCCTAATAGTTATATATTCAAAACCACTAAGCAATAACAAACTAACTACAGCATTAGTAATTACTATGCCATACATCTAATTCATTTAAAAATTTAGTATTAGAAATTAAGTTGGTTTGTAATTGTAATTCCTAGCAAAATGATAGATAAGAAAGCCATAACAAATCAACATATAACCATCAACTTATTACTATTTTTTTCTTCTATTAAAAAAGAAGTTATATACCACCTATTTTAGATAGTATGTCAGATGTATATTATCTTTGAAGAATTTGAATGAATAATTTAATTAATCCATTAGCACTTAGTAAAGTTTTGAACAAGTACAATTTAACTCCACAAAATAAACAGCAATTAGTTTTGTTTTCTAAGCGGAAGACTCCAACTTGTTCAACATTAAAAAGACTTGCAAGAAAATTAGAATTTAAACAGTCAATTACAAATAAACAGCAACAAGACTATTTATGAATAATTCAACTAATACAGTTTTAGAGCCAAAAACTGCAAAAGAAAAATATCCAGAAGCGAGAGTAATAGTATTAGATGATAATTTTAATACTTTTCAGCATGTAGCAAATTGTCTTCTAGCAATTATTCCTGGAATGAGTGAAAAAAGATCATGGGATCTTGCAGTGAAAGTAGACAAGACAGGTTCGGCAGAAGTATGGAGAGGACCTTTTGAACAGGCAGAGCTATATCATCACCAACTTGTCAGAAAAGGATTAACTATGGCACCAATTGAAAAAATATAAAAATAATATTTTTTATAATAAACATAACTATATTGAATGATTATTTTGAATTTCTTGCGGAGTTACCTCTTGCTCTAAGTATGAGAACAAAAGAGAGAGCAGCAATAATCAATCCGATATCTATTAAAAAGTGGAAATTCATTTAATATAGTTTTTAAATAATAATAAATCTAAGTTTGAAAACAGAAAAGTGCTCAAAATAAATCAGATAAAAAAATTTTTTCCTTTTTTGTCTAAATACTTTTTATTTGTATTGAGAACCTAGATAAATAACAATATATTTAAAAAATACTCTTATACTTTTTCTTTTCACTAATTTTCTTAATTATTATGTAAATGGCGCAAAGCAATCATAAAGAATAATTTATGATTAATTTTAAAAGAAATTTTATTTTAATAAAGTTTGGAACTTTCTCTGCATTACCTACTAAAAATCTTTCTTGATAAATTTTTAAGATACCTTTTCATAGATTAAAGTAAGGTTATTTGCAGGCATTTGTATTAGCTGGTTTAGTTGGAAGCCATTAATAATTGCTTCTTGATTTATATCCTCCAAATTTCTAACACCCCATGCTTTATTTTGGATCTTTAATGACTTATCAAATAATTCGTTACTTTCACTAATGTGTTTAAATTTAATTTTAAAAGGTCCATATAAAATAATAAATTTTCCATAATTAAGTAATTTCCCTGACTCTTTAAATAGTGATTTTGTACATTCCCAAGGTGCTATATGAATCATATTTATAGATATAATCAGTTGAAGACTATCAACTAATTTGAAGGGAATAGGCCATGGACTTTTTGTAACATCAATTTCTAGAGGTTTAGGCATTTTAATATTTAATTTTTCATGATCAATCCATGAAATAATACTTTTTCTATGCTTCAATTCAGGATCACTTGTTTGCCAAATTAAGTCTGGAAATCTTTTTTGGAATTCAACGCCATGTTCACCGCTTCCACTACCTATCTCTAAAACGAAACCTTTTTTAAGATGAATTTCTGATAAAACATCTCCAATACAAATTTTATTTCTTTGAGTAGCTGGAAAAAAAAGTCTGTGGTCCAATAAAAAATAAAAAATATAATTCTAATCTAGATCAGCCATTAATTATTTTTTTAAAGGTTCAATATTTTCAACAATCTTTTTTAAATCCTCTAACATTTTCATTTTGCCAATATTAATCATTTTTAAAGTATCCTCATACATTTTTAATTGAGCATCTGCTGTTCTAAGTCCATTAACTAAACCCTTACCTTCATCGGGGAGTGAATCAATATAATATTCATGATCATCAATATTAAGAATGGGACGATTTTTGTTTGAATCCATTTTTTTATTTAAATTATCACAATTATAAGTCTAAGGATAGGGAGTATTAAATAATCGCTAAAATTTTTCTTCTCATATCAAATTATTACCATAATAAACAAAAACTCTTTTAGAAATTCCAACTACTGAAGGGTTAACAAATTAAGTCTTGACTATATAAATCAATTTATGTTTTGGAGTAAACTTTTTAGAAGTTTGGCCTCAAGTAATTTATAGAGAGCAATTAGATAATTAAGCAGCAATTGCATATAGTAACCATTAGATAAATTTGATTTCAACAAAATTAAATCCATATCTTTCGATCGATAGATAATTTATTAAATAAAAATAATAAACTTTTAAAAATAGTAGGAATCTTCAGCCCATTTTTTATGTTTCTTTTCTAGGTCTTTTATAGAAAGTTTTTGATAAGTTAACTTCAAATAATTAAGATTGATATTTTCTTTTGAGACGACCATATCATTTGAATAAAAATTAAATAAATCTATTTCTCTCATTTTTTTTCGAAAAATTTACTAAGAATAAAATTTATAATATATTTTTTTGCAAAACCTAATAGACTTAATTTTTTATTAACCTTTACAATAAATCTTGTAATTATTTTAGATGCTTAGTTTTTAATTCTCTCCAACCTCTTGACTTTAATTTTCTCCAAAGATGAACAGCTTGATTAACTTGAAGTGACTATTTTTTCTTAATAATAAAATCAATTTATTGATCTTTTTTTACGATTTCATCTATACAAAAATGAATATATTATTTGAAATTGCTTGTGAGTTATAAAATCGTAAGATGTTTTTATTAGAAAGATTTTGCAACCACCTATTTTTCATTTTAATAAAAATAAATAAAATCTTAAACAAAAATTAGTCAATATTTTTTTCATTAGATGGGTAACGGTCATATAAAACTTAGTCAATAATAAAATCATCAGAGAATATATTGATTTGCAAAGATATTTAATTCAAATCAAAACTTGCCAGGATATTCCATTGATTTATATCCTTGCTTATCTCAACCAATGCAATTTTAGAAATTCGTATTAATTTATTAAATTTAGGTAATTTTGATATCAATTCTCTTTTTTCTTGTATTTGATGATTACCATAACACAAGCTAATATGAGGAGAATATCTATTATCTAAATCAAATTTTTTTAATTTTGCAATATTATTTCTTAGTTCTTTTAGAGGTAATGAATTTTTTACTGAAATATAAAATGCTTTAAACATTTCTTGCTTAAAACTATACCCATTAACATCCAAAATTATTGAAGAATTACTTTCTCCAAAAGATTTTAATTTAGACATAAAAGTTTCATCAATATTAAAGTAAGGACCTGCAAGAGTAATATGTATGTCAAAACTTGGGCTTGCTAATTCACTTTGCACCTTATCCTTTATGAAATATAAATATCCTGATTCTTGTGGAGAGAAAAGGCCCCATAAATAATAAGTTTTTCTATTGAGCATATATTATTTAAAAAAATTAAAGATAACTCCTACTTTATTTTATTTAAACTTAAAACTATAAACATCTTAAAATTTTAAAGAGGCTCATAAAATATTTTAAAAGCACTTGACGCAGCATGACAATCGCAATATATTAATAGTACACATGTATTATTCTAATGACTCTTGGAGGAGCTAATGTTTGGACTAATTTTTCTTACGGTAGCCGTACTCACACCCCATCTGGTTGCCTGCTCAACCCAGAAGGTAGCCGTCTAATTTTTTTTGATAAGTGCAAAAAATCACGAGTAAATAATATCAAAGTTTTTACTCATCTTTTCTACACAAATCACTTAGGAGAACCAGCTGGATTAAAGAACACCAGGTTACTTGACCTGCATTGCGCCTTTGAAACATGGGATGAATTAATAAATAATGGCTGGACTCAAGTACAACACTATTTTGGATAAATCATGAAAAACATCAACCCAATAGAAAAAAAAATTTCTAAAGAAAAAAGAATAATTTCTTTAATTGAGCCCTCAAGATTATTAGCAGATTTTTTTAATGGTGTGATCATTGAAGTTGAGGAAGAATATGTCCATGAACCATAAAGAATTAGTAGATCATGTTTCTGCAAGTTTAATTAAAAAAAGCGGAAAATTAGAAAGCCGTAAATCTTGGCTAGCAATGAGAAATTATTTAAATCAACTAAGTTGTGAACAACTTAAAGCAATCTTACAAGATGCAGCATAAATACTGATTAAGAAACTCTTGGCTAAAGAGTTTGTCAATTAATTATTGATATATCTACTATCGTGAATATATTTTTTAAGTGATTAATACCACATGCTGATCTGATACGTTTCTATAAAATTTTGAAAGTCTTCATTAGATCTTGTTTATTTAATTTCCCAAATAAATTAATTTAATCACTCTTATGCAATTGCATTAGCAAGGAACTATAAAAATTTTTTCCCATATTAATGCGAACTAAATTATCAAAAAACCTCAGGTAAAATTGAAAGCATATGTAATCTCTCAACATTTTGAGTCTTCTCATACTTTGAAATAATTATGAACAATATAAAAAGTTGAGACTTTAGATTAAAATAATTTAATAAATAATAAATTAAAAAATTGAAAACTTTGGTTAACATTCGCACATCAACAACCTGATATTTCTCTAAATTATTTTCAACAGAATTAAATAAAAATTAAAAAATATAACTGCTCACATTAATAATACTCAAAAAAAATGTAGAAATTTATTAAATTTCTTATACAAAAAAAGAGGTTCTAAAATCTAAGTCAGTTCAACTCGTAGATAAAAAAATTATTTTTATTTATTAATTGTCGTAGGCATTCCTACAGCAGACGCAGCTACTACATAGATAATCGCAGGTTCATTTCCAATATTTTCTACAAAGTGGTCTTCTCCATTGTTGCTTTCAATAAATGATTGTTTTGATGAAAAAATATTGATATTTTCTCCTCTTGTGTGCTTTAAATCACCTTGTGCTAGATAAACAACCATTGGTGCTGGATGAGTATGTATTGGCGTCTTTACTCCCACAGGAATAATTACTTTAAGAAACCTTAGCTCAGCTTGCTTCCACCTTGGATAAGAAATCTTTTTTCCTCCAAGACCTTTTGAACTCTGGATTAAAGGTATGACTTCTATTTTTTCCTGGGCCCTTGAAATTTCTAAAGGTAGAAAAATTGATGAAATTGATATTGCGGAGATAAGCAAATTTCTTAATCTTTTCATAAAGTAATCATATTTTTAATACGCCTAATTTAGTACAGATTCAAAGATTTTTGTCGTTTTTATTCCAACCAAACATTTTCGCCATTCTTCCTGTTCTCGCAAAA
>CACOIM010000031.1 GCA_902627325.1 uncultured Prochlorococcus sp.
TAATAGAAGTTTAAAAGAGGATAAGCAAATTGTTGAATCAATTTTTTCTGGAATACATTCAGGAGAATTAGGAAGTTTATTTATTATTGAGGCAAATTTTAAGAAGGAAAATCAGAAAAGGGTAGAAAATTCAATAGATAACCTACTACAAAATTTATTAACACATTCAAATTTAATTAATAAGATAAAAAAGGCTATAAGAATAGTAAAAAGTAATTATATTTTTAATCTAGAGACATCTTCCCAGTTAGCAAATTTTTATGGGAATCATCTTCTTTGGGGGAGACTATATCCACAATTAGAATTAAGCAAAAATTTAAAATATTGGGAAAATACTGAAAATTTAAAAAAACTCATAAATTTTCTTTTACAAGACAAGTTTACTTTTATTGCTCATAATAAATAATCATGAATTCATACTTTATTAATCTAAACAATAATATTTCAATAGCAAATATTTGGATTAATGGAGGTACGTCTCTAGATAAAGAAGATAAAAAAGGTATCAACCAAATTTTATGTTCACTTCTAACTCGTGGATGCAAGAAATATGATAATTATGAATTCTCTGATTTCTTAGACTCTTATGGTGCAGAATTAAATATTGAGGCTTTTGAAGATGGAATTTCCATATGTTTAAAGTCTCTTAGTGAATATTTTGATGAATTATTTCCTTTATTAACTTTATTAATTGAAGAACCAAATTTATATGAAAAAGAATTTATTTATTGTCAAAAGGAATCTTTAAATAATTTATTAAAACTAAGGGAAAATCCTTTTAATACTGCATTTAATAATATAAAGAAAATATTATATCAAGATCATCCATACGCAAATAATTGTATTGGAGATGAGGGAAGTATTAATTTCATAAAATATGATGATATTTTGAGAGAATATGAATCTTTCAAAACAAGAAATAAGTATTTATTAACAAATTGCATGAAATGTAATTTTTTAAATTTAGAGGATATTAAAGCTAGTATTTCTAATAAAAAAGTAAAAAAGATGCAATCTAAATTATTAATTAAAAATAAAAATAACTATATTGAAAATCATTCAAATTCAAAACAAATAATAATAATTATTGGTTCTCAAACTTGTCCATACAATTCAGAAGATACTTTATCCTTAAAAATTCTAGAATCGTACCTTTCTTATGGAATGAGTTCCTTGCTCTTTAAAGCTTTTAGAGAAAATAATGGATTAACATATGATTCTGGAGTTTTCCATCCTACTAGAGAATTTAATGCTCCCTTTTTAATATATTTATCAGTATCTGAAAAGAATGCATTATTTACCTTCAATTTATTGTTATCCATATGGAATGATTTACTCACAAAGGAGCTAACAAATAATGAATTATCCTTAGCAAAATTAAAACTTAAAAGATCATTTCTGCATAGTTATCGTACTTTAGAAGAAATAACTTTTCGTAAGGTTAGATTATTAGGCTTAGGAATGGATCCCTTTTATGATGAAAAGGCGGAAAATCTTATAAATGATATGAATTCAGAAAAAATATTAAATGTATCAAAAAAATATTTAATCCACCCAAGTCTTAGTCTGTCAGGGAGAAAACAGATATGCAAAAAACTAGAAAAAATTTGGAAGAAAAGATTTTAATCGTCTACCTTTTGTAGTTTGTCAGTATCAATTAGAAAATTTCCTCTTCTAAATTTAACTTCAACTGTTTTCGGAGATTTTAAAGAGATAACCTCTCCAATTTCATCAATTGCTACCAGATCAGGAGGTCTAAGCATTGGCATATTTTCAGAAGTTTTTAAATATGGGAGAGGAGCTATTAACTTTACTCTTTGTTTTATTTGAAAATCCATCGGATTAATGAAAATTTTTAAAAAGTAAAATGAGTTGGAATCACTGGAACTTTTGAATGATATTAGTTTATTTAAAGCAAAAATCCAACGAAATCCTCAGTTACATCATAGAATAAAATAATTATTTGATCTTTGTAAAATGAATCCTAAATTTAAAACAATATTTCTATGGTCATTACCAATACTTTTAATTATAGGTTTATCTTGGCAACTACTTTCAAGCAATAATATTGATTCTCTGAAATCAAATGGAACAACAGTTGCTCCAAAGAACACTGCTGTAGCAAGAATGAGTTATGGAAGATTTCTTGACTATATCGAAGCAGGAAGGGTTACTTCGGTTGATATCTACGATGGTGGCCGTAACGCTGTTGTTGAAACAGTTGATTCAGATCTTGATAATAAAGTACAACGTCTCAGAGTTGACTTACCAGGCTTAACACCAGAATTAATTAATAATCTTAAGACAGAGGGAATAAGTTTTGATGTTCATCCCGTCAAATCTGCGCCACCTGCTTTAGGAGTCTTAGGTAATTTATTCTTTCCAATACTTTTAATAGGAGGATTGATATTACTAGCGAGAAGATCTAATGGTATGCCTGGTGGTCCAGGGCAAGCCATGCAGTTCGGGAAGACAAAAGCAAGATTTGCGATGGAAGCCGATACTGGTGTTGTCTTTGATGACGTAGCTGGAGTGAACGAAGCCAAGCAAGATTTAGAAGAAGTTGTAACATTTTTGAAAAAACCAGAAAAATTTACTTCCGTTGGAGCGAGAATCCCCAAAGGTGTTCTTTTAGTTGGACCTCCTGGAACAGGTAAAACATTGCTTGCCAAAGCAATTGCTGGTGAAGCAGGAGTTCCTTTCTTCTCTCTATCAGGTTCTGAATTTGTTGAGATGTTTGTAGGTGTTGGTGCAAGTAGAGTTAGAGATTTATTCAAGAGGGCTAAAGAAAATAGTCCTTGTTTGATTTTTATTGATGAAATAGATGCTGTTGGTAGGCAAAGAGGAGCTGGAATAGGCGGTGGTAATGATGAAAGAGAACAAACTCTTAATCAACTTCTTACAGAAATGGATGGATTTGAGGGAAATAGCGGAATAATTATCATAGCTGCAACCAATAGACCCGATGTATTGGATTCTGCATTGATGAGGCCTGGTCGATTCGATAGGCAAGTTACAGTTGATGCTCCAGATATCAAAGGAAGATTATCTATTCTTCAAGTTCACTCAAGAAATAAAAAACTAGATGAAAATTTAACTTTAGAAAGTATTGCAAGAAGAACCCCTGGTTTTACTGGCGCCGATTTAGCAAATCTTCTTAATGAGGCTGCTATTTTAAC
Organism: uncultured Prochlorococcus sp.; assembly: GCA_902627325.1. Classification (GTDB taxonomy): domain Bacteria; phylum Cyanobacteriota; class Cyanobacteriia; order PCC-6307; family Cyanobiaceae; genus Prochlorococcus_A. The sequence goes on from CACOIM010000031.1 coordinate 3,180, forward strand.
CGCTAGAAGGAGAAAAGACTGCATTAGTATTACTGAAATAGATGATTCTGTCGATAGAATCATAGCTGGTATGGAAGGATCCCCACTGACAGACGGAAGAAGTAAAAGGTTAATCGCATATCATGAAGTTGGTCATGCAATAATTGGATCATTGGTAAAAGCACATGATCCAGTTCAAAAAGTAACTGTCATTCCAAGAGGTCAAGCTAAAGGTCTTACATGGTTTACTCCTGATGATGAACAGTCTTTAATTAGTAGAGCACAGCTTAAGGCAAGGATAATGGGCGCTTTAGGTGGTAGAGCTGCTGAAGATGTAGTGTTTGGAGAGGGTGAAATTACTACCGGAGCTGGAGGTGATTTTCAACAAGTTGCTTCTATGGCAAGACAAATGGTAACTAGATTCGGGATGAGCAATTTAGGACCAATTGCTTTAGAAGGAGGCAACCAAGAAGTTTTTGTTGGAAGAGATCTGATGACAAGAAGTGAGGTGTCTGACTCTATTTCTAGACAAATTGATGAGAGTATTCGTGTTATGGTTAAAGCTTGTTATAAGGAAACTTATGATTTAATTAATAAAAATAGAGAGGCAATGGATAAATTAGTTGAACTATTAATAGAAAAAGAAACTATGGATGGAGAAGAATTTGTCAAGATTTTATCAGAATATACGCCAATTCCTGAAAAAGTTAGAACACCTCAATTGTTAAATTAAATAAAATCTATTAAATCTAACTACCAACCACAGGTTTTTTATTTAAAACTGAATCAATTAAACCATAATCAACTGCTTCCTGTGGGGACATATAAAAATCCCTATCTGTATCTTCCTTAATTTTACTGAGATCTTGACCAGTTCTCTCAGCCAGCTCAATATTCAACCTTTCTTTCAAGAATAAAATTTCGTCAGCTTGAATTCTTATATCACTAGCTTGACCTCTTGCTCCTCCAAGAGGCTGATGAATCATAATTCTTGAGTGCCTTAAGCTACTTCTTTTACCTTTGGTACCAGCTGCTAATAAAAAGGCACCCATACTTGCAGCTAGTCCAACACAGACAGTATGAATATCAGGTTTTACGTGTTGCATAGTATCAAATATACCTAAACCATCATAAACAGATCCCCCTGGAGAATTTATATACATATATATATCTTTTCCAGGATCTTCTGCCTCTAGAAAAAGTAATTGAGCAACTATTCTATTTGAAGTATCGCTTGTTACAGGCTCGCCCAAGAATATTATTCTTTCCCGTAATAACCTTGAGTAAATGTCAAATACCCTTTCGGTTCCACCAGACTCTTCAAGAACAAGAGGTATCATAATAATGTTTATTTGTTTATTAGATCTTAACGATATTGAGTCAACTTACGCTAAGGTTATTAAGGTTTACATATAAAAAATTGAAAGAAAATTTAACTGTTTCTGATAGCAAGACCTTATTTCATGATCAATTTCCTTTCGTAATTCCAGGATTGTACAAACGAATTGTTGATGAAATGCTAGTAGAACTGAACCTTTTAAATCATCAAAGTGAATTTACTTTAGATTCTTACTTCTGTGTAGGTTTAACAGAAATTTTTAAAGAGTTAACGGAAGGTTATGAACCTAATGAACACCTCCCGAATCTTTTTAGTGCTCTTTGCAAGTCAACAAACTTTAAAGATGATGAAATCATTGAAATTTCTAAGACAACAATTAATGAGCACCAAAATAAAAGCTTGGAAGAAATCTCTAATTTAGTACTTGAAAAAAGCTCAAAAAAAATTTATTACTCAAGAATTTTGATGTTAGGTATTTACAAGATTTTATCTAAAGCTAATGATTTCAAAGATAATGAAGATATTTCAAAGATAAAAATAGTATCTGAACTCACTGAAAAATTAGAATTACCACTTTCAAGAGCAGAAAAAGATATAAGCATATACAAGAATAGTATTAAAAGGATATCTCAAGCGAGGGAGCTTCTAAAAGAAACTGTACTTGCTGATAGAAAGAAAAGAGAAGATAAGAATAAAAAGAATTGATTATTTCTCAATTCTTCTTTTATCTTTCCAAGATACAAAAGATATATAAATTACTGCAATAGTGACAAAAATTAGCAACAAAAAAGAGCCTATTATAAGAAATCTATTCAAGTTCTCAGCATTTAAATAATCTAGTATTAAGCTAAATATCAATTGATCCATCACCATTTCTACCCCATACAACCATCGCAATAGAGAATGTAAATATAGCTGCTAATGCAGCCCAACCTAATTCAAAAATCATTTTTAACTTTTAATTATGTTCAATATACCAAAAGTATTCATATTTGATAATAAACGTGCAAATTTGTTCGCAAAATAAGGGATGTAACCCTTCATAAAAACTTTATAATTCATCTATTATATAAAAATATGTGCACGTACCATTGGGAAGAGTTGTTATCACACATAGTACCTATATTGAAGGTCTAATACCTGTTTTAAAAAAATTAGCTTCTCATGAGAAAGTAAAAACAGTAACACCCGCAATAATTTCTAAAGTTAGAGGCAGATCATCAAAATTAATAATCAGGGTTTCAGTAATAACCACTGGTGGATTTAAAGCCATTGCAAGAAAAGGACAATCTGCTCAAGAAATATTTATAACAACTGATATGAATATTGATGAATTAAGATATCTTTTGAATAGGTATTGTTCCAAATAGATAACTATGAAATTATTTTTTAAAGGATTTCTACTTGTTTTATTATCCTCGGTATTAGTATTAGAGATTAATGCAATATCAAATTTACAAATATCTAGGATTTGTAGAAAGGAAAGAAAAGAGAAAGCATGCCTTAAAAGATTAAAGTTGAATAGAGAATTACTAGATAACGGCAAACCAATAGAGATTCCTGTTTATCCTTATAAATCTAAATAAATTTAAATCTCATACTCAGACTCAAATTTAGCAATCCCATCTTGAAACTTCTTATTTAGTAATTCCGAATTTTCATTAAATCCTAACTCATCATAATCAATATTTAGAGAGTCAAATAGATTAACTACCTCTTGAAAAGCAGACATATACTCTTTTTGTATATCACACGTATTATTAGCGGGAATAGATTTCCATGAACAGACCTTATCCCTAGATTTCTTATCCTTAATCATCCATCCATCCTTAAGATATTTACTAATACCTTCTTCATCGCACGTAATTTTAATTTCTAACTTATCTTTAGAATTCCTTTTTTGAGAGTTTATAAGTTGATCATTTTTATTTTCTTTTCTGATGGAATTAAATTCTCCATTACAACCTGAAAGGAGTATTAATATAATAAGTATATTAATTGTCTTTATATATTTATTGATTTTATTCATTTTTTTTTAAATCAACTATTTTCAATTGCTTTAAGAAGTAAATCCATTTTACTCATAAGGTCCTTAACCTCCTCTGGGTCTGGTAAAAGTAACTCTTCTGTAACTGCTAAATGCATCCTTTTGAGTTCTGCTCTTAGATCTTTCAAGTGCATCTTAACATGTTCTTTTTTATTGTTAACGTCAGTCATAAATCCATTAATGCTTAGCTGAAAATGAACCTTGGGTAAATTAATTATATATTATTTGATACCTTGGCTCAGATACTGTTTTTATAAATCATTTAGCTTGCCTTAAATACTTTATCTCATTTCCTCCGTTACAAAAGTTTACGGTAAGCATTTCAAGCCTTTGTAGATTTTCACTTTTATAAAGATTCATTTCATTAATGAATTTAAAGGCTGTCTTTTGACATTTTAATTTTGCATTTGAATGTTTAATTACTGGTTGAAAATATCCCAAAGTAAATAAAAATAAAAATATCAAAAACATAAAT
>CACOIM010000032.1 GCA_902627325.1 uncultured Prochlorococcus sp.
TCTTCCACACATTTATTTTTACAAAGCCCTTAAAAACTTACTTTAAAAAGAAAAGTATTAATTTCAATTTATTGTAGATATACTGTTAATTATGTTTAATATAGCGTTGCAAGTAATAGCCTTTCAGTTATTCGGTAATTAACTCCACTCCTCCACTTATTCAAAACCTTCATTGTTTAATCAAACACCTCTTTTAATCTTTTGCATTAAGGCATTTGCTCCTTATCAAGACATTGGAGAATAGCCTTTTCTTCTGGTGATAATTTAATATTAATTTCGGGTTGATTTTGCTTCATATCTCTCCTGAAATAAAGATTAATTTGATTACCTATTTGTCCTTGATAATAATGTTCCCACCCATATCGACCATATATATTTAAAAGATCCTGTATTTGCAAAGTTACATTTCTGTTGATTTTTTTAAGTGAATCTTTAAACTCATTTTCTAAAAATTTCTTACTTACACCCAATGATTTAGCCTCTGACTCGTTAACTTTAGGGGGAGGACTTGGCTTTATATTTAAACCTATGACGCGAAACTCCAAAATTAAATAAAAATTTTTAATATTGATCACTATTTTAGATCGACTGTCAATGGTATTTAATTAAAGTCTGTTAAAGCTTAATTTTGTTTGAAAAACACTAAATATAACGCCAGTTCCTTTTATGACCTCAAGATATTTATCGCCAACTGTGCCATAAACATAAACAGCGAAATTATCTGCAATTTTGCTGCTCTTAAAAATTATGCATCAACTGCAGGATTGGCTACATTAATTAAGAAAGCATCATCATTTTTTATAAGCTTTAGATGATCAAAAGCGAATAGGATCATTTGGATCCTGATCAAAAGCATGTTTCAACATTTCTGGTTCAGTATATTCAATTGTTTTTTATGTAAGTTCCTAATAATCAGAAACTTTATCCTCTTTGACTTTTATTTTCGTATGCTTTTCTAGCTTTTTCTAAAGCTTTAACTACCTCTACTTTTCTCTTGTTTTTTTCCTGTCTTTCCTTTTTAGATAGTTTGTCTATTGGACAAATGAACCATAGCCAAACGAAAAGGCTTATTAACTGAGTCCATTCAACAACAGGATAAGGAACTCTCATGAATGATAATATACGTCCTAAAAAAAAGGATGGTGCAAAAAGACAAAATAAATTAGAAGCTAAACTAAAGATTGCAAAAGATCCTCTTAGTAAAAAATTTCTTCTTTTTCCCCTTCTAAGTTTTTTTAGTATTTTCCATTCCCAATTAATTAAGTCATTTAAGCAATTTCTATAAATATTTATATCCATAAAAAATTAGGACTTCAACCTCCAATTTAGATCAGCTTTCAACCAATATCAATTTAAAGGTGTAAATAGTAAGGGTTTAATTTAATAATAATCCTAGTTAAAAACTTATATATGCACTGTCAGATAATTTATCCCAATTATTTCTGCTATTAAAATTTTTAAGTTCTAGATTGCATAATTATTTTATCTAGCACCATTAGCCTAATTGTCAGCAAGAGTTGGAACCAATAAGCCTATTAGCAAAGAAAATAATGATAATATTTTCATAAAAAAAGACAATACTATAACTTCAATTTAGATTAGCTCCCAAATTTTGGAATATGTATTGAGCTTTTTATTCAACAACTATAGGAATTATTGGCGTTATCTTTTAGAGTAAATCTTGCCTCTTTAAAAGAGCGAGACTATCTTATTATAAAAACTTCTGTTAACTAAGAATGATTTATAGAGGTTGAAAAATAAACTCTTTGTTTAATTAATCTATTAAAGGTTATTTTAGTAGAATAAAAAAAAGTCAGCCTGTATCCCTACTAGCTGACTATTCATAATCATAGTTGAAAAAATTTATATAAGTGTATTCATTGTTGAATTAATACTTAAAATTACTGCAATGAAGAAAACGTAAGGTACTGCTTTTAAAGGTAAATAGGCTTGTTTCTTAGATAAGAAATCCATTTATACAAAACCTGGAATAACCTGACCTGTAGTTAGATAAGCTCCAACAAGAGCAATAAAGCCCATCATCGCAAATCTTCCGTTGAGCCGCTCAGCTACAACTTTTTCTTTCTCAATTTTTTTAAATTCTTTCATTAGATCATTTGTTTGTTTTGCTAAGACGCTTCCTAATGCAATCTTGAAAATACTTTAACGAAAAGAGGAAAATAGTGTGAGTATAATTACTTACTCTCATGTACTCCATAAGGTGAGCTTATCTAATTAAGGATGTATATTAAGTTAGATTATTAAGTGAATAATATTGAATAAACAAACTTTTAATCTTCAACAATTTAATTTTTGCTTTCTAAGGGTATGGAGTAATTTTAAATTTATTTTTACAAATTCTTTCTGTATAAATTAGTTCTTTTCCAACCCTCCTTTAGCAATTCTGCATATTCTCTTAGGCCATCTTCCACGGTTTCAATTTTGCTTCCTTTCCAAACTGGCTTTGTTGATGTCCTAAAAATATAACCAAAATCAATTTCCATAAAGTCATTATCTTTATGAGAAATGTTTTCATATTTTCTAAATCTTTTTAATCGATTTCTTTGTTTATTTATGAGGAAAAATTCTTCAGTTTTTTTCATTTAATATTTTATTGCCATTTGCCAAAAAGGATAAACCTCTAAGGACTTTTCTCTCAATAATTGTAATTTTCTAGAATTTATTTTCACAACTATGCCATCAGTTGGATAATTAGTAAATAGCTTTTTATCGCTCCATCGCTTTCTAAACATTTCAACTTGAGATGTGAATTTGAGACTTTTATATTCTGGAATAGTAAAGCCTAATTTCTTTAAATAAACTAGAGATTCATGTTGGTTTAATCTTCCATTTATTATCTGAAAAGAACAAAAACTTAGATGATCGCTTTGTGAATAAGCGCCCCTCATAAAAGATGCTGCCTTTTGCTGAGAATAGCTTGGTCGTTCATGCTCCGATGGTGCAAACAGCTCCCCCCTGACTTGAAAGAAACCTTTAATAATAATCTGGTTAGGTATATCAGCAATTTCTTTTATTTTATTTGTTAGATCTTTACCCTTCCTACTTATCGCCTTAACTAATTCTCCATTTATGTATTGAATAGCAATTGCACATCCATCAATTTTGGGCTCTATGATTAATCTTGTTTGAAGTGTTAATCCATCTAGAAATTCTTTTATACGATCTTTAGGCAATGAGGGTAATGGCAATTTTGTTTTTTTCGTAAAGTAGTTAGCTTTTGGGTTGACTCTATATAAATTTGCCTCTAATTGATCAAATTGAGTATCGCTAATTAAAGGCGTTCCCATTCTGTAATTGTGATCATACCATTCAATTCTTTTTTCTAAATATATTTTCATGCTATTACCGCGAAGTCAGATGCATTGTCATAATCCTTACTTTGGAGCCTAGCGTAATTCCTTATATTTGAATCTTGATCATGCAACATTCAACAAGAAATTTGTTTAATTATTTTTATAGTTTTGTCTTCTTTAAGTCTATTCAATTTTGTATGTAGTCTCATATTGAAATTTTCCCTCAACTATTAAGGCAGTTGATGAGTTGGAGGAGCACTAAATTTCTTCTTTTTTATTGTAAATTTTTTATATGCCAAAAGAAAACTCATAAAAACTAAAGGAAGAATTAATCATTTTAAAACTTCTTTATACATATCAAAACGTATTTAATTTATAAATCAAGCATCTTTTGGTTGAATAGTGCCACCGGATTAAGTTCTTTCCAAAGTTTCTTTAAGTTTTCTTGGCTCAGTTTTATTCTCTCTATCGTTATTCCAGCTTGAAGAGTGCATAATGCTGTCTTGATAACATTTACCTATTTGCAACTAACCTTTAATTCTTTTATTCCAACACTAGGTAGACAAAAGGAGTAGCTTGTAATAATTTTTCTAAGAATTCTTCGGAATATTATTAATAAAATAACTGAAAAAAAGATTGTCATCATTAGTATGCTTCCTACATTCCTTGCATTAAATAATGCTTAATATCTACATATCTGTGACAGAATTGGCTCACAAACTCTCATAAAAGCGAAAAAAATATTAAATACTTTACAAATATTAATAAAAGTGTTATATTTCTTTACATATAAAATTTTTAATCAAATGAACTCTAACAAAGACATTCTTGATAGAGCAATTGGACGCCCAGCCATGATGGGTTTCATGCTCCTTATGGGTACCTACCTTGTCACTGGTCAGCTTATCCCTGGATGGTTCTAATGGAAAATAATCAACCAAAGAGAAACATTGATCCTCAGAAAATCACAGCTGAGAAGCTTAACGGAAGATTTGCTCTTCTAGGTGTAATCGCATTAGTTGGCTCTTATGTCACAACAGGCCAAATTATCCCAGGTATGGTTTAATGTCTCGTTCAATTTCAATAACAACAGAATCTGGCGGAAGACAAAATATCTTCCCAACAGAAGTACAAACTCAACTTGTTGAGGAATATACAAATTATCCTTCAGAGGCTGAGAAAGCTAATGGAAGATGGGCAATGCTTGGTTTCATTGCTTTAGTAGGCGCTTATGCTACTACAGGACAAATCATTCCAGGAATATTCTAAAAATGAATATAGATATTTTCCTCATATCTTTTTTCACCTATTTATTGATACCAGTAATTATGGTTGCAAAAGGTAGAAAAGCATAAATTTTTAATTTAAATCAAACTTAATTTTTAAAAACTCATGAATGTACCCGTATATGATTTCCCAAATTCTCCAATTTTGTTACTTGGTTTTTTTGGAATTTTAGTTGCACTCACAACTTTATTCGTCACATACAACAAATACTTCAACTCTCCACTTAATAGAGATAAAAAGTTTGTTAAAAATTCATTAGAAACTGAATTTAAAAAAGTTTCATCACAATTATCTTGAGATGAGACCGATTTCAATAGAACTTTATTATCAGTTAATTAAAAGCTATGAGTCCTCTAGGTGAATTCTTAGTTCTAGTAATTGGTTTTACGGGTTTAACACTTTTTTATTCCATAAAGCAATTTGAAGAATCAAAACCGTCAAAATTATTCAATCCAAATACCAAATAATTGAAAATTTGGTCTAATATGTTAATAGTTCGCATTGTAGTAATTTAAAAATAAATTTTAATTTTTCGAATAGGCTTTTAATAATCATTTAGAACTAAAATGATTCCTGTTAAAGTTTTTATGGCAAATGTATTTATTCATAACTTTCTATTAATTTCAATAGTTTTTATGAATATTAAAAATAAAGATATTAAAATTAATCTAAAGTATTCATAATGAATACTCAAGTATATATACCTATAAAATATTAAGAAACTATTTATAAAATGAAGTATAAATAAATATTTTCACAAAGTATATTAAGAATAAAATGAAAATTTAAAATTTTTTTATTTTATACTAATTTCGTAATATATGTAATATTTAATATCATTACATATTGCTAAAAAATATATTTTTAAAATAAAAATCAAAAAAATTGATATATAGTTTCTCCACCTTAATTAAGGAGAATTTGTTATGAAAAAAAGAGTCATAGTTTTAGATACCAACGTCCTTTTGCATGATCCGGAATCTCCACTTCATTTTGCTAATGATAATGTAGTTATTCCAATCCAAGTTGTTGAAGAGGTTGATAGGTTTAAGCGAGATCCAAGTGAAAAAGGCAGGAATGCCAGAAGAGTTTCTAGATTATTGGATAGCTTTAGAGAAAAGGGTAATTTATCTTCCGGTGTGAGTATAAATAATAAAGATGTAGGTCAAATAAAAGTTGCTTTCTGTAGAAAAGAAACTACTGATAGGTTACCTTCAGAGTTAAATGATAATAGTGGAGATAATAAGATTTTAGCTGTTGCTCTTGAACACAAAACTAACAAAGTATTGGCAAATTCTCCAGATGTGATTCTCATCACTAAGGATACTAATCTAAGGATAAAGGCTGATGCAATTGGATTAAAAGCGGAAGATTATAGCAACAACAAGGTTTCTTTAGATAATTTAAATAGAGGATTTAGAGAAATTATTTCTGATCAAAATGAAATTAATAAAATTCAAAAAGAAGGATTCATCTCTTTAAAGGACATTAAATTCAATTTAAAGCCAAGCTTATATTCTAATGAAGGTGTAATTTTAAGAGATAACCTTAAAGAAAATCATACATATTTATGCAGATATGACCCTGTAGAAAAGAAATTGATATCTTTAAAATGGTTAAGAAGATCTAATTTAGGAAAAATAAAACCAAAAAATTTAGAACAAAGTTTTGCCTTAGATTTGCTTCTTGATCCAGATGTTCAATTAGTTACTCTTATAGGAAAAGCAGGCACAGGAAAAACTTTATTGGCATTAGCTGTGGGATTAAATCTGGTAGCAGATGAAAATATTTATGAAAAATTATTAGTCTCAAGACCTCCAATTTCTTTAGGAAAAGAACTAGGATTTCTTCCCGGCAGTTTAGATGAAAAATTAGCTCCATGGATGAAACCTATTATTGATAATTTGGATTATTTAACAGGCTCAAAATTTAATAAAAAAGGTGAAAAGGTCGCACCTAAAGATAGAGATAATAATGCAAGAAATTCATGGGAAGATCTCAAAGGTATGGGACTTTTGGAGGTTGAAGCAATTAATTATATTCGCGGAAGGTCAATT
>CACOIM010000033.1 GCA_902627325.1 uncultured Prochlorococcus sp.
CCAAAGAGATGAGATCTCTTCTCAAATAAAATTATTGGTAGAAGATAAAAATAATTTGATTCAATTAGATTCAAATCAAGTAATAGAACTCAAAGACTATATTGATAAATTAAATAGTATAAAATCCAAAATTAATAAATATAAATCTGAAATAAATGTTCTAGTAAAAACTGTTGATAGATTAGGTTACGAAAGATTAAAACTTGAAAAGGATTTATCTAAAATTGAAAGTCGTAAAGAAACTTTAAATGAAACAAGAGGCTCAATCTCTTTAAGGATTCTTCTTGAAGCTGGTCTTGAAGGTATTCATGGATATGTAGCGCAATTAGGGGACGTAAAAGAAAAATATCGATATGCTTTAGAAATTGCTGCTGGGAGCAGATTAGGTCAAATTGTAGTTGATAATGATTTTGTTGCTTCTAAAGCAATTGATATTTTAAAAAGGAAAAAAGCAGGAAGATTAACTTTTCTTCCTCTTAATAGATTAAAAAAATCTAGTAATAATTTTTCAACTGAAAGATTTGCGATGAAAGATTCGCAGGGTTATATAGATAAAGCAATAAATTTAATTAGTTATGACAGCATTTATATTGATGTTTTTCATTATGTTTTTGGAGATACCAAAGTTTTCACTGATCTAGAGTTAGCAAAGAATGTCAGAATTAAATCGAGAATTGTTACTTTAAGTGGCGAGTTGCTTGAAAGTACAGGTGCAATTACAGGTGGAAGTAAATTAAATAGGGAATTAAATTTTAGATTTGGCTCTAATGATGATATTGATGAAATTGGTCCTTTTAAACAACGTTTATCAGAAATAGGGGAATCAATTTCTATGGCTAATAATGAGCTTAAAAATAAAAATATTTTACTAGAGAATCTTCTTCTAAATCAAAAACAAATAAATGAATTATTTGTGTCTACAAAAAAAGAGATAGATTTGAATCGAAAATCTATTACATCAATTGAAAATAAAATACAGACAAATTTAATGAGATTGAAGCAATTAAATGATAAAAATTATTTATTGAAAAATAATCTAAATCAAGCTCTGAATAATTCTTTGCCTTATCAAAATAAATTAAAACAATTAGAACAGAATCTGACAAGAATTAATGAAAATAATCAAAATTCTTCTGTTCTAGCTATGAATAAAGATTTGGAGGGTGTTGATTTTGAATTGGAACAATTGATAAAAACAAGAAATTTATTGCTTGAACAAAAAAATAATTTAGCTTTAACTCAAGAAAAGATTAGTAATGAGCAGAAACTAATTGTATTAAAAGAAAAAAATCTTGTTGACTCTATCAAAGAACTTGCAGTATCACATCAAGACTGGATTGTTAAAAGAAATGATTTTAAAAAGGAATTATTAAACCTTGAGTCACAGAAAAATAATCTTGAACAAAGTTTAGGCGTGATGAGGCGTAAAAGAGATGAGCTGAACTTGAAAATATCAAATCATAAACAAGAACAAAATGAAAATTTACTAAAATTAGACTATTTGAACAGAGATATTGATAGTCTTGTTGAGGAAGAAAGAAATGAAAATATAAAGCTTCAAGAATATAAAAAACTTCTCCCAGATCCTAGACCAGCTTTAAATAAATATTCATATAAAAACATAGAGGATCTACAAGTCGATATTGTATCTTTAAATTCTTCTTTAGAGAGTTTGGAACCAGTGAATATGCTTGCCCTAGAGGAATTAGCAGAACTTGAAGATAGACTGAATGCTTTAGTTGAAAGATTACATATTTTATCTAATGAAAGATCAGAATTATTATTAAGAATTGAAACTGTTTCAACAATGCGTCAAGAAGCATTTATGGAAGCTTTTATCGAAGTAGATAAACACTTTAGGGAAATATTTGCAATCCTCTCAGATGGGGACGGATTCTTACAACTAGAAAATAAGCTTTCTCCTTTAGATGGTGGATTAACCTTAGTAGCTCACCCAAAAGGGAAAAATGTGAGAAGATTAGCTTCAATGTCAGGAGGTGAAAAGTCATTGACGGCACTAAGTTTTTTATTCGCTCTTCAAAAATATAAACCATCTCCTTTTTATGCCTTGGATGAGGTGGATAGTTTTTTAGATGGTATCAATGTTGAAAGATTATCAAAATTGATTATTTCTCAGTCTTCAAATGCACAATTTATAGTAGTAAGTCATAGACGCCCTATGATTAATGCATCAATGCGAACCATTGGAGTTGCACAAGCAAGGGGTTCCAATACACAAGTAATTGGGTTGCCAAATGCTGCTTAAACTCACTATTTTAAATTTTTACGTCAGAATATTAAAAAGTAATTTATGAGTTTGTCAAACATTTCTACTAACAACGATCCTCTTAAAACAATTCCTAGCGATCGTTTATGGCTGCGTTCTGAATTAATGGGGACTCAGGTCATTACTACTGATACCGGAAGAAGACTCGGAGTGGTTGGAGAAGTTGTAGTTGATATTGATAGGAGAGAGGTGGTTGCTTTAGGTCTTAGAGATAATCCTTTAACAAGATTTTTGCCTGGATTACCTAAATGGATGCCACTTGAAAGCATAAAGCAGGTTGGAGATGTAATACTTGTTGATTCTTTCGATTCTTTAAATGAAAATTTTACACCTGAAAGATATAGTAAGGTTATTAATTGTCAAGTTATAACAGAATCAGGTGAATTGCTCGGAAGAGTCTTAGGGTTTTCATTTGATATTGAAACTGGAGAACTTATTTCATTGGTCATGGGGGCGATTGGAGTTCCTTTGTTAGGAGAAGGTGTTTTAAGTACTTGGGAAATACCTGTAGATGAAATTGTTAGTAGTGGAACCGATAGAATAATTGTTTATGAAGGGGCTGAAGAAAAATTAAATCAATTAAGTAGCGGATTCCTGGAAAAGCTTGGAGTAGGAGGATCTTCTTTGGATAATAGAGAATATAGTAAGTATTCTTCCAATTTAGTCCCTGTAGAAAATCAATTGCTTTCAGGTGCAGAGACAGATAAAGATAATTATCTTCTAGAGGAATCTAAAGAAAATGAATTAAATTATGAAGATAGCTATGAGGATGAAATGGAATATGTCGAAGTTAATGATTCTCAAGATAATATTCAAAGCAAAAAGAAACTTTATTTAGAAAATGATGACTATCTTGATGAAAGGGAAATAGAGAGAGAACACAATAATAGAAATATTCTTAATAATGATGTTGAGCAAAAATTTAAGGAAAGGAGTATTTCAAGAAAAAAAGCTTCAAAAAGACCAGTTGAGCAAATTCAAGATACTTTAGATATCGAACCTATAGATAAAAAAGAAAAATCACGAGTTGAAAATCAGGGCTTAGATATCAATGAAATAGATGATCCTTGGTAAGGATTAATTTTTTATTGTATCTAAAATTAAATTAGATAATTTTTTTATAGCTCCCTTTTTTCCCCTAATTTTTAATAAATTAATTTTCTGTTCTAATAATATTGTATTTTTATTTAATAAATAAATAACTTCATCTGAAATCTCTTTGGGTGAAATAATTCCAACTCGTTCTGGGATAATTTGTTTATTTGCTTTTATATTTGGCCAAGCTAGAAATTTTTTATTTTTCAAATAATATCTTTTAATTAAAAAAGTTAGTATCCTATTAAGTAAATTAATTTTCCCTATAATTCCAAAGATTCCATCCCATGCATTCATGGCATTTAGATGTTGTGTAGGTAAAACAACAATCATAGGAAGATTTATTGCAGCTAATTCAGCAGTGTTAGCTCCAACAGTTGTTAGAGCGAGTTTACATTGGCTTAAAATATTGTGATTGGAATTTTGATTTAAAATAAAGATTTTCGTGTTTTTACAAGTTTCTAAAACAAAATCAAAAATAGAATTTTCAATTTTTTTTATGGATTTAATTTTTGAAGAGTAATATTTAGAAATTGGATTTTTATCACTTTGAAAATAAAGAAAATCTTTGATTTCAGTTGTGGGAGCTATTGGGATCATAAGATTCACATCATCCCCATTTTCTGAGATATTATCGGCTACTTCTAGAAAAAAAGGTATTCCAATGGATAATTTAGCTTTTTTTGATCCTGGTAATATTGCGATCCATTTCCGATTACTGATTTCATTTATTGGTGATAAATTATTGTTAATATCTGCCATTAAGTCTCCAATTACTTGACACTTTTTTTTGAATTTTTTTGGCAATTTATTTCTAACTTCTTCATTCATCGCTGCAATATGGAGATTCCATCTTGGCCATCTGGCAATCCATTCAGCATAAGTTATACTTTGATATCCCAATCTTTTAGCTAATAATATATTCCAGAATTGATCTCCTCCAAGGAAGATGACCACTCCCTTTTTGGGCCAATTTCCAAATGATGAGGGTTTAAAAAGTAATTTTAAAAAACGTTTTGCGGGTATTATTAAATCGAATATCTGCCAATCATTTGCTACTGAAAATTCCTGACCAGTTGCATGTGGACAGGGTACGAGGGTTAATACTAAGTTGTATTTTGGCAAATTTGAATTAATGCATTTATGATTCTGCTCAACTAAATAATCAACAACTGGTTTGACCCAAGTTGACAATTCTCCTGGTCCATTGGAAACTATCACAACTGCAGCTGAATCATTTGAAATTGCAGTTAACATAATTAATTAATAATATGCGGATGGCGAGACTTGAACTCGCAAGGCCTAAGCCACACGCTCCTTAGACGTGCGCGTCTACCAATTCCGCCACATCCGCTTATATGGCTTAAATACGTTTGTTTTTAAAGCCATTTTTATTCTACAAGAAATGATGCCTCAAAAAAATAAGTTGTTTAATAAAACGTATTTTTCATTCATTTCTATTGCATAAGACTAAAAATTAGCCATATAGGCCGTTTTAGGTTGTATTCTTAATCAATACTTAAATAAATCCAAAATTTATCAAATACTTTTCCAAGTATCACTCTTTAAATTTATTATTTCGTAATGGTTGAAAAAGTCTTAATTGCTAATCGTGGTGAAATAGCTTTACGCATCATCAGAAGTTGTAGGGAGCTTGGCATCGCCACGGTAGCTGTTTACAGTACAGTAGATAAAAATGCTCTTCATGTACAATTGGCTGATGAAGCAGTTTGTGTTGGAGATTCATTAAGTAATAAAAGTTATTTGAATATCCCAAACATACTTGCTGCAGCAACTTCTCGCGGTGTTGATGCAATTCATCCTGGGTATGGATTTTTAGCAGAAAATGATAAGTTTGCTGAAATGTGTAATGATCATGGAATTACATTTATAGGACCTTCTCCAAGCTCGATAAGACAAATGGGGGATAAATCTACCGCTAAAGAAACTATGGAAAGGGTAGGAGTTCCTACAGTTCCTGGTAGCAAAGGTTTGCTCGTTGATGTTCAAGAAGCATTTAAGCTCGCAGATGATATAGGTTATCCAGTAATAATCAAAGCCACGGCTGGAGGTGGAGGACGAGGGATGAGATTAGTTGAACGTTCTGATAGTTTAGAAAAAATGTTTAAGGCAGCTCAAGGAGAAGCTGAAGCAGCTTTTGGTAATGATGGTTTATATATGGAAAAATTCATTAAAAAGCCTCGCCACGTCGAAGTACAAATATTGGCTGATAGATCTGGTAATGTTATCCATCTTGGTGAAAGAGATTGCTCTGTTCAGAGAAGACATCAAAAACTTCTTGAGGAATCTCCCAGCCCAGCTATTAATCCTTATTTAAGAGAAAAAATGGGAAATGCCGCCATAGCAGCTGCACAATCTATTAAATATGAAGGAGCAGGTACTGTTGAATTTTTAGTAGATGAAGATGAACAGTTTTATTTTATGGAAATGAATACAAGAATACAGGTTGAGCATCCTGTTACAGAAATGGTTACTGGAGTGGATTTAATTGCTGAACAAATAAAAATAGCTGCTGGTAATAATTTAGGCTTTAATCAAGAAGAGATTCAATTAAATGGTCATGCTATCGAATGCCGAATCAATGCAGAAGATCCATCTCATAATTTTCGTCCTTCCCCAGGTAAGATTACTGGATGGCTTCCTCCTGGAGGTCCAGGAGTTAGAGTAGATAGTCATGTATATACTGGCTATGAAATCCCACCTTTTTATGATTCACTTATTGGGAAGTTAATAGTTTGGGGGAAAGATCGTAATTCAGCGATAAAGAGAATGAATAGAGCTTTAAATGAATGTGCAGTGACTGGTATTCCCACAACAATAGACTTTCATTTAACTCTTCTAGATAAGAGCAAATTTAAAGAAGGTAAAATTCATACAAAATATGTTGAGGAAGAATTGTTACCAAATTTTTAAAATGCTCTATTTTAAATTTTGGATTGCCAATTTTATTAATCCTTGTTGACCTACTAATATTTCTCTAATAAAGCTTATTATTCCAATCCATACTACGGGTGATACATCAACTCCTCCTATAGGTGGAATAATCTTTTTAGTAATATTTAAAATTTGGTTTGTTGGTAATGTAACAATTATCCATAACCCATTTTCCCCATTGATCTTGGGATACCATGTCATAATTAATCTT
>CACOIM010000034.1 GCA_902627325.1 uncultured Prochlorococcus sp.
TCTAAAGGTTTAAAAGATTTTTCAATTTCTAGAACTAATTTAAATTGGGGAATTAAAGTTCCAAATCATCTAAATCATACATTTTATGTATGGTTCGATGCACTCCTTGGATATGTAAGTGCTATTTCTTCAGAAGATAACGTTTATTCCTTAGATTTTGCAATTAAAACTGGGTGGCCAGCTAATCTTCATATTATCGGTAAGGATATTCTTAGATTTCATGCAATCTATTGGCCAGCAATGCTTATTTCAGCTGGAATGAAACCTCCTCAAAAAATTATTGGACACGGATTTCTAACAAGAGAGGGTCAAAAAATGGGGAAAAGTCTAGGTAATGTATTAGATCCCGAAATTTTATTAAAGAAATATGGAGAAGAATCAGTAAGATGGTACCTACTTAAAGATATATCATTAGGTAGTGACGGTGACTTTCAAGATAGGAGATTTGTAGACATAATTAATAATGATTTAGCAAATACTATTGGAAATTTATTAAATAGAACATCCTCTATGTCTCGGAAATGGTTCAACAATAAAACACCATCAATTAGTGAAAAAAATAATTTTGAAATACAGGAATATGCCAATAATTCTATAAAAAATTATTTAAATTACTTTGATAAGTATAAATTAGATAAAGCCTCTAATGAAATATTATATTTTGCTACTAATGTAAATTTATATCTTAATAAAAAAGAACCATGGACATTAATTAAAGATGAAAATAATATTAATGAAGTTAAGCTAATTATTTATAATGTCTTAGAGGCGACAAGGATTATTGGTGTACTACTAAAGCCTTTATTACCAGAATTTTCAATTAAAATTTTAAGTCAATTAGGTGAAAATGATATTGATTCTAGAAATTGGGAAGAAAGTTTAAAATGGGGTTTATTACCTAAATCTAATAATTTACCAAAACCTAAACCTATTATTAATAAATTAGAATATGAGTAAATATTTTTATATAATTTATTTTTTATCTGCCTTATTAACTTCTGGTTGTAGTATTAACTCAGAAAATAAAGATAACTCATTACTAATAATAGAAAAGTTTAACTTAAATCATTACTCAAAAAATGGTATTAAACTATTTTATCTAGAAACTCCATATTCAGTATTTAATAACACAGATCAAACTTATTTATTAAATAAAACAAATATTAGATTTTTCGATAAGGAAATAGTAAAGTATAATATTCACTCAGACAGTGCGAAACTACTTAATAATAGATTTATTGAATTAAAAGGTAATGTAGAGATAAATGATAATAATAATGATAAAACTATTATTAAATCTAATAATTTATTCTGGAAAATTGATAAGTCTGAATTTGTATTAGAAGGTAATGTTACTCTTAAAAATAATTTAATCAATCTCAATTCTAGCTCAGCATTACTTGACAAGAAAAAGGATATAATAATATTTTATAATCCTGTTAAATATAAATATAATGATGAGAATAAGTTAAGAAACTATAATATAAGCGCAGAAAATGCTTCCTATAATATTAAAACTAAAAATGTTATTTTTGAATCAAAAAATGATAAAGTAAAAACAAAATTAGTTTTTTAAAAATCATTATCTCTGAATAATATTAGAAGTTTTTTTGACCAGTTAATAATCCATTTCTCATCTGATTTAGTAAAACATCTTGAAGACCAACCCCCAATTAATATGAAACATTGTTTATTAATTGGTACTATTAATATTGATGGAATATTCTCACAAAAATCATCAAATTCTTCACTCCCTGGATAAAACTTAGTATTTACGAGTGATATAAGCTTATTCTCCTTAAGACATCTTGAACAAATATCTTTTGGAGTGAAATCTCTTTTTGAAACTATACCTCTTTTAAGAATATTTTTTCCTTTGTTACTTATTAATAATGTTGCTGCTGCAGTTGATGTTAATATCGTCTCAGACCCCCAAGCTAGTTCATTTAGTAATACTGGAGGGATAGTAGTATCATAAATAAAACCATTTTCCCCTTTTAAATCAACTTTATCTCCTGAGATAGGATTGATTCTTTGAAACATAAAACCAATTAAAATTATGATTATTGAAGATATAGCGGCTAAAACTTGTGCCCTTTCTATCTCAGGACTTATTTGATTAACTGAAAAGAAATTAATTAATTGCAATAAAAAGAGAATAGCTCCAATAAGAATTAAATTTTTACCATCAAAATTCATAAAAACCTTCAATGAAAAAATTTTAGGTGCATTAAAACAATTTTATTTAATTTAATTGCCACAAAACTTACACTAATAGTTTTAATATATATTTGGTTTAACTTATTGAAATGAAAAAGTTCCTTAATAAAACAGTTTCGATTCTTTCTTTAATATTTTTTATAACATTCGCTCCCATTCAGAGTTACGCGTTAGGCACCTCATCGTTTTTGAATCACTTTTTAGTTTCTCAGCAAAAGTCAATAATTAATTACGAAAAAAGTCAACCATCCGCTATCGATAATCCAGTTGTAGATCCAAATTTCAATGTTATGAGGACTACTGATATGGAATCTTCATCTACAGCGACATATATAGTCGTTGCCTTGTTATTTGTTGCTTCAATTGTTCCAATAGCTACCTGGTACTTCTCTAGATCACGAACAAATTAGAAGATAACTCTTAATGAGTCATATAATTCTAGTAAGTGGAGGCGTTAAAAGCGGCAAGAGTGAGTTTGCTGAATATTTAGCTGGTAAAGAGGAAAATCTAACATATGTAGCGCTATCTGAGCTTCGCCCAAATGATATTGAATGGCAAAAAAAAGTCTCAACTCATAAATCAAGACGACCCAAAAGTTGGAATTTAATTGAAACCGAAAACTTACAACCAATTATTCAGGTTGATAAAGGTTCTTTGCTGATTGACTCTTTAGGTGGATTTATTGTTAATACTTTGGAGAAAAAAGAAGAGGAATGGAAGAACTGTTTAAATAAACTTTTATATTATTTAAAAATCTACAAAAGTAAAATTATAATTGTTAGTGAACAAACTGGCTGGGGATTGGTTTCTGAATATGAAATAGGTAATCTTTATACTAATAGATTGGGTATCTCTTTAAAAGAAATTACAAAGATTTCCAAAGAAAATTGGTTAACAATCAATGGGAAAGCCATAAGATTGGATAATATGTTCTTTGAGATACCTAATTAACTATTGGAAATATCCTTATTTGAGCCAAGAATCCCTCAAAACACTGGAAGTATTGCAAGAACATGTGCAGCATTTAATACAACTCTAAATTTGATAGAACCGTTAGGCTTCAGATTAGATGACAAATATTTGAAAAGAGCAGGTTTAGATTATTGGCATCTAATGAAAATTAATAAATATTCTAATTTTGATGTTTTTAAAAAATCAAAAAGAGAGAATAGGATATTATCATTTAGTAAAAAAAATGGAATTCTTCTACGTAATTTTATATTCGAAAAGAATGATATTTTGTTGTTTGGTAGAGAAGATAATGGACTTCCAGATCAGATAATAAATCAAAGCGAAGCATTAATATCTATATTTATGCCTAATAAAGCTTCAGAGTTAAATAACAATATTGGTGTAAGAAGTTTAAATCTTTCAGTTGCTTGCGGGATAGCTTTATATGAGGCACATAAACAAATAAATAAAATATCACTTAAATAATACTGTTGATGATTTATATTAGAAGAAGGTCTCGGTAGCTCAGCTGGTTAGAGCGGCGGATTCATAGCCCGCAGGTCGCGTGTTCAAGTCACGCTCGAGACATATACTTGATGAATAACATATTTTTTTAGATTTAAATCACTTATCATCTGAATGGTAGCTTTGGAGGTCATTATTTAAGGAGCCTCCATAATATGTTTCTGCAGAGCCTATTAATACCCAGCAAAGCAAACTATTCAAAGAGAATTTCATAATCAAACAATATCTATTTTCATATAAGTCTATTTTTATAAAATTGCAATTACATCATCCAAATAAAATATCAAAAAGTATAGAAAAGCTAATAGATTTTATACATTAATCTTTCTAAAAATTATATAAGTCTTGGAATAACTAAATTAAAAGAAATTCAACTATTTATTTTAATTACAAACAAAAAAATCAATAGAACAAGCAAGATTCCAGACATCAAAGAGTCACACTAGTAAGAATTAATTGAGATATTTGTAACACTAATTCATTTCCTCCGAGATTGCCTTTTTAAACAAAATTTTAAATTTTTTATATTCAAGAAATTCCTTAACTAAATTAAGTTCATTATCAATATGATTATTATTTTTAACTTTTTCATTAATTTTAACTGAAGAACTTATTGAAGCTCTTGCTTTTATTGCTTCTTCAACTAGTATTCCTGTTACTTTAGACTGGCTTATATTCTCTGAAGCACAAATTTTATTTATAATATCTTGTACTTCAACGGTAGGTAGAAAGCCAATTCTCTTTCTCTGAGAAGGCATAAGTACAATTAAAAGTGTAACACTTGCATATTTATAGTGTTGCACTATATTAGATTTATGTCAATTAAAAAGTATGGAACTTATAGCTCTACCATTTGCATTTCTACTTTGGTTTTTAGCTTACGAAGCAAAACCTATCAGAAAGGATGAGATAGGTTTAATTTGGGAAGAAGAAAATGTTTTAAAGAGAGTAAAAATAACAAATATTTTTAATGAAAATAATTAAAAAATGAATTCTAATCAGCAAGAAGTTTTTTTAAATCAAAATATTTTTGTTCAGAATTTGCTTCAGATTTACACTTATATTCAAAATTAAAATGTTTTTTAATTAAAAGTAATTTTGTGAGTGTTAAATCTTCAGAATAAAATTTTATAGGTTGTTTTCCGTGTAAGTTATCACCACTCATTTAAAAAAAATTTAATTAACTATAAAAATAAATCAATTAATAAATATTCCTTTTAATTTCATGAAATTTTAAAGTTTGCTTAATAAAAAACAAAATAATAAAAAAACAAACCAGACTAATTATTTAAATAAAATATTTTATTATTCTTTATTTGTATTGCAAAAAGGGAACTCGATATCTCTTCCACCACTTATCCTATGCAACATAATTTCGTTACTAGCTTTATTTACTGAACAATCATGCCTTCTATTGTAAATTTTTTCAAAAGCATTGTGGTTTTTTTGATTATTAAAATTCACTGCTTAACTCTAACTTTTTAAATTTTATTCAATTAACGAAAATGATCTCTTTTCTTAAGATTTATTTTATATTCTTGTATTTATAATCCCAATTTAAATTGTCTTTTAATTCTTCGAGATTTTTTGATACTTTTGCTATATTTGCAGCCTCAACTCTTTGATTCTTTGTAAACCTATTAAAAATAAAATAGGTATTTAACAAATCAATATTCTTGTTGATATCCATTTGATTCATTAATCATCTAATTTATTATAAATACGATAAAAAAATATAAATATCTTATTCATATTTCATGAAAATATTTTCCAATTTTGCGAAAAAATTAGTAGTTTTTTACCTCAAAATATAAAATTATATCTTAAGATTTAGTTATTAATTTAATTTATATGAAAAAAGAAAACTCAAAAGAATATATTTCAAAAGAAGTAGCTCATGAAATGATTGAGAAAGCACTTAGAAGACATAATAGGAGATCAACAATAATATCAAGTATTCTTGGCTGGATCTTGATTGGTGGTTATTCATTTGGTCTTTTTCATGTAGTTCAAAATACTTAAATTAATATAAAAAAAGAGTCACCCTTAATGTTAAATTAGAAATAATTAAAAATGAATAATGAGAGAAATCATAAAAAAGAATTTAAAAGTAATCAAAGTCTTTTATGCTAAAAGATCACATATCCTAGATACGAATAAACTTTACCCTATTAAAAATGAATTAAAAGAAT
>CACOIM010000035.1 GCA_902627325.1 uncultured Prochlorococcus sp.
AACTAATTAATGGTAAATAGTCATAAACCCTTTCATCTAAAATATAGACCAACAAATTTTGATGAACTTTTAGGCCAAGATGTAATTTCAATAACTTTAAAACAAGCTTTAATTACAAATAAAATTGCTCCTGCTTACTTATTTTGCGGGCCTAGGGGCACAGGTAAAACCTCTAGCGCAAGAATTTTTGCTAAATCATTAAATTGCCAAAAATACAATAAGCCTTGCAAGTTTCCATGCAACAAATGTGAATTATGTAAAAATATTAATATTGGAATTGCTTTAGACATAATCGAAATTGATGCAGCTTCTAATACTGGGGTTGAAAATATCAGGGAAATTATTGAAAGAGCTAATTTTGCACCCACTCAAGCAAGATGGAAGGTTTATGTAATTGATGAATGCCATATGCTTTCAACAGCAGCTTCTAACGCTTTATTAAAAACTATAGAAGAACCACCTGAGAGAGTAGTGTTTATACTTGCCACTACAAATCCTGAGAGAGTATTAACAACAATTCAAAGTAGATGTCAAAAATTTAACTTTAAAAGCATTAATTCAGAGTATATTTATAATCATCTTTTAGAAATTTCAAATAAAGAATTAATCAATTTTGAAGAAGAAGGTTTAAGACTTATTGCTAAAAGATCAAATGGTGGAATGAGAGATGCTCAACGCCTATTAGATCAGCTAAGTTTAATTCCAGATGGTATTACAAAAAAAAATGTTGAAGAATTACTGGGAGAAGTTTCGGAAAATGATCTTTTAGATTTAATTAAATCACTAATAAAAAACATTCCAGATTCTCTAATCAAAAC
This sequence comes from uncultured Prochlorococcus sp., assembly GCA_902627325.1. Lineage (GTDB taxonomy): Bacteria > Cyanobacteriota > Cyanobacteriia > PCC-6307 > Cyanobiaceae > Prochlorococcus_A. The sequence goes on from CACOIM010000035.1 coordinate 819, forward strand.
TTGTTCTAATTTATATGATTCAGGTAATGAGCCAATTTCTATCTTAGAAGGACTTCTAAATATCACTAGAGATTTATTACTTAAAACAGTAGATAATAATTATTCCGATTTATTTTATACCTCAAAAGAATTGCAACCTGAGATAGAAAAGATTTCAAAATTAATAAACAAATCCACAATAATTGAATGGCATCGTCATCTTAGAAATCTTGAATATCAAATCAAAAATAGTAGCCAGCCTAGATTATGGCTTGAAATTCATTTAACTAGTCTTCTAAAGATAGAGGATCAACATCCAATAAAATATACTAAACCGATTCAAGACGAAGGATTAAATAAAAATATTATTTCTACAAAAGAAGATTCTAAAGCTATTCTTAAAAAAGAAAAAATTAATTCTTATAATGATAACCAATTATCTAATAAAGATGAAATAGATATCGATAATGAATCAATTAATTTGAAAGAAAAATGGTCCTTAATACTGTCAAAACTAGAATTACCATCAACAAGAATGCTCCTATCTCAGCAAGCAGAACTGATAAGTATTCAAACCAATATGGTTGAAATAGGCTTAGCTCCCAATTGGGAAAATATGATTAAGAGCAGAACAGTGGTTATTGAAGATGCCGTAAAAAAAATATTTGGTGAACATATGACTTTAAGTTTTAAATCAAAAACAAATAATAAAATTCAATTATCTGATAAAGATAATGATATTCAAAAGAAATTTATAAATTCAAGTGAATCAAAAGATTTAGAGGTTACAGAATCAAAAAAAATAATTAAAGAGAAATTATCTGAAAATTCAAATATGGAAAAGAACAGCTCAAAGAATTTAGCGGATTTTTTTAATGGACAAATTGTAGATACTGAATAAGAAAAGCTATCCTAAATGAGTCGTTTTTTTCCAAATTATTTTTTTAGGGAAAATCGACATCTTAAGAGTCACTAAAGGAATAACAATAAACCAATGTGATAGGTAAAACAAATATAGACTCATTTTTATTGAATTATTTGGCAATACAGGTCCCTCATGCTTCTTATGACATCCAAACCAAGAAGCACTAGCTGAAAGAGTAAATGCAGTTAGTGAAACTGGCCAATAAACTGGTGATTTATAAAACACAATGCAGATAATTAAATCTACTAAAGCGATTATCGGTAATGCATATTGCAAAATAAAAAAATAGGTTAAATCAAACTTCTGAATAAAAGTTAATTTGCTAAGAATCAACTCTCTACCATAGTCAAAAAATCGTTGCAAGCCTCCTTCTGCCCATCTTTGCCTCTGCCTAAATAAGGCAAAAATATCCTCAACTGCCTCTTCCATTACAGGAGGATCCCAAAAAATACCAATTTTAGATTGTGACAAAATCAACCTCAAACTTAAATCTAAATCATCTGTCACTGTGTTCTCATTAAATGAACCACAATTTAGTAATATATCTTTTCTGACTAGTTGCCCATTGCCTCTTAGTTCTGAAATGCCTGCTGAATATAGTCTGCCAACTTGAAAGTAAGCATCCATAGCCATTTCTATTCCTTGGCAAGTAGTTAGGAAGTTTTTACTTGTATTAATTACTGATTTTCTTAATTGCACAGCCGACCAGGAGCCATTTTGTGCAAAGCTAAGAACTCTTTGGAGTGTATCATTTTTCAATTGCGCATCAGCATCTAAAATAAATACCCATTCACCAGAAATAAATTGCAAAGCATGATTTAATGCGCCTGATTTACCTCCACCATCATTTTTAGATCTACTTATAATATTTAATCTTTCATATTTTTGAGATAGTTTTTTCAATATATTAGGGGTATTATCTACACTCCCATCATCAATTATGTATATTTTTAATTTTTCAGATGGGTAATCCAAGCTAACTAATCTTTCAACAAGCCGAGCGATAACATTTTGCTCATCTCGTGCTGCTACAAGAATATCTAGAGTTGGAATATCATTTAAGAATTCATTATTATCACAAACATTATTAGAAAGTTTTATATTTTTTGACAAAACCCAAACGCCATATATCAAAACAATGAATGATGTTACATAAATTGCAAAAACTGGAGGTTTTTTACTAAAAAAATGAGGATATACTCCTATTAACATACATGAAACTAAAAATATAAAAGATTTCAATCTACGACTTCTAGAAAAGCTATTATCACTATTGACTTTATTAAAGTTACTTTTACTTTTCATAGTTTTATTTTACTAAATTCATAAAATTTGAAATTTTTGTTTTCTTATAGTATCGCTTTAAAATTTTTTGATAAGAGTACCCTATTTTTGCCATTTCAATTGCTCCGGATTGAGATAAACCTACACCATGACCAAAGCCACCACCAGTAAAAACCCATAAATTATCATTTAATTTATCAATTATAAATAAATTACTTGGCAAAAAATTTAAAGATTTTCTTATATCGTCCTTGGCTAAAGTAATACTACTCATTGGATTATTATGACTTATTTCTAACTGAATAACTCTTCCACTAGTTCCTCTTTTAACAACTTTTAAATCCAAAATTTTTGAATTAATTTTTACTAAATCATTTTTTTGCAATAAATTTAAAATTTCTTTATCAGAAACTTTTTTTTTCCATCTAAACAGATAATGATCTTTGCCAAAAAAATTATTTTTATCAATATTTAAAAAATTTTTTAATTCATTTCTTTTTTTTCTTGAGGGATATAAATATTTTTTTTCAAAATTTATAAAGTCAAAATCAGAAGTAAAATATGGATAATCACTCATTTCCCAAGATTCACTAGAAGATGCTGATATTCCTCCGTTAGATGCATGATAAAAAGCATTAATTGGTTTATCATCAAAAACTAAAACTTTATTCTTTGTATCTGTTATTGCTTTTTCAATATTTTTGTTCGCAATTGGAGGCTTATAAACTTGACATTGCGTTGTAACACATAAATGAAATTTATCTGCTTCAAATCGATTTGAATTATAAATCGCCCAGGTTCTAGCAATTACGGCTTGAGCTTTTAGAGCCTCTAATGGCGAATTAGCTCCAATTTCGTGAGGTAAGACCCCTTTTAAATAATCTGGAAATGATAGTTTTTGAACAAGGGTCCATGTCCCATATGAGTCTTTAATTAAATAAAAATTTCTTCCATAATTAATATCATTTATTTTAATTGATTCATCAGATGTCAGAGAAATCGGCCCATCAAGTTTCTGAAATGTATATTTGTTTATTAGGTAAGGGATAATTTCATTATTAATTACCGTTCTTCTGATCTTGAAATTTTGATTAACCGTATCTTTATTTTGAATAGGTAACCATATTTCCCAATGACTTGGCATTGTAATAATTGGTCTAAATCCTTTTTTCAGTAAAATATCAGATTGTTTTTTTGCAGACTCAAAGCTAGCCAAAGGCTTTGATACTAATTTTTCAAAAATATATGGTTTTTTTAAAGGTACTTTTTTAAATACAATTTTTACTTCTTTAGATTGGTGTTTTAATCCATTCTCAGATTCGACTCTTAGAAAGTTATCGTCTGTTTTAAAAATTAAAGAGTCTTCATCAACTATATTTTTTCCTAAATATTGCTTTAAACCTATTAAAAAATTTCCTTTCTTAATTTCTTCTTTTAGATCAATGTCAATATTTTGTTCAGCAAAACTGTAAGAATTTCTAAAGCTCAAATTTGCAAAAAAAGTTAAGCTTATTAAGAAAAGGTAAATAGGGTTATAAAAATATTTCATAATAATTGGTGAGGATTAGAAAATTATCATGTTATTAAAAAAATTTTTATTTGCATCAATGCATTTTAAGGTTTAGATTAATAGACTAATAATAAAGATTTGAAATGTCAAAGTTGAAGACGCGTAAATCGGCCGCAAAAAGATTTAAAGCAACAGCCACCGGTAAATTCATGAGAAGAAGAGCTTTTCATAATCATTTACTTGATCATAAAAGTTCTAAATTGAAAAGACATCTTTCTACTAAAGCGGTTGTTGATGAAAGAGACGCTGATAATGTAAAATTAATGATTCCTTACGCATAACCTTATTTAAAGAAAAAAAAAAAATCATGGCAAGAGTAAAAAGAGGAAATGTCGCAAGAAAAAGAAGAAATAAAATCTTAAATCTTGCTAAAGGCTTTAGAGGGGGTAATAAAAACCTCTTTAGAACCGCTAATCAAAGAGTAATGAAAGCTCTTTGCAATGCATATCGCGACAGAAGAAGAAGAAAAAGAGATTTCAGAAGGCTATGGATTGCAAGAATAAATGCATCAGCCAGAATTAATGGAACTAGTTACAGTAAGTTACTAAATAATCTAAAATTATCAAATATTGTTATTAATAGAAAAATGCTTGCACAACTTGCATTAAATGAACCGGAATGTTTTGAAAAGATAGTCTCTTCAGCTTCAAAATAAAAAATTAAATTACTATTATAAAATAACGATAATTAATAATTCATGGAAATTTCTTCATTCCAGTCATATTTGTTAATACTATTTTTTTTATTAATCATAATATCAATTTTTGTATTTCGACAATTTTTAAAAACAAGAAGTGAAGAAATAAGTCTTGTTAAATATGAACAAAAGGGAATTGAATCATTAGAAACAGCAACTGAACTGTATGAATTCGGTTCTATTCAAATAAAAAAAAGACTATACTCTCAAGCTACTCAGACTTTATTAAAAGCAATGAAAAATTCTCAGGAAGAGCCCGATGAAGGCAAGGCAATTATTGAAAATGCTCTGGGTTTTTCATATGCCGCTCAAAAGAATTATAAAAAAGCAATCAAACATTATAAATCTGCACTATTAGTCTTCCCGCGATACACAGTCGCACTTAATAATCTTGCTGCGGCTCAACAAAGTTTATT
>CACOIM010000036.1 GCA_902627325.1 uncultured Prochlorococcus sp.
TTAAAATTTATTTTTAAAATACTTTTTATATTCAGTGTCTTAAACATAGCAAATCCGATAAAAGCAAATTATTGGCTAGTTATAGGTACATACAGGCAGGGACCAAGTGGGAGGCCAGAAGTAAGCGGAATTACAAGTCCATCACTATACGCTTTGCCAATGAAAGATTTAGAAACTTGTTTAAAAGCTGGTGAAAAAATTACAAATGAAATATATAAGCCCGTTTGGCAATTTGATAGTAAATGGTCTTGTATTTATGGAGGTAAAGATTAAATAATCTACCTTTTTACATCATGAGCACAACCATCACCTTTATAGTTATTACTTTCATAAAAATTACTTTTAGTACCAAAGTAAGCTGTTAATAAAACGAAAGGAAAGCTAAAAAAGAAAAGTACTGTTGTTAATTCCATGAAATAATTATAACTAGATTTTCAATAAAAGCTCTTTATATTTACCAAAAGATAATTTAATAATCTTTTGGACCTTTAATTCCAAGATAGAAAAATACTGCTAGGCCTATTAATAATAAAGCTCCGGCTACTGCTGCAGATGGCACAAAACCACCAATAGAAAATGAGGGGAAAATATACATTAAATTTTTATATTATATTTTGAATAATATCAATTTATTTGCTCCTTATTAGGAAAAATATCCAGTCGCGCATATTTATTAGTCGTAGAGAAATTTTTAGATAAATAATAATTACATAAACAATATATTTCTTCAATTATTCAAATCAACACTAATTAATTCTCGATTTTTATTTAATATGATCAAATATCTAGAATTTATTTCATTAAAACTTTCTTGAGGAATTGAGCAATTCAACATTCTAAGAAAATTTTTTAGATTTTCATCTACTAAAGCATTACCTTTAAGTTTTAACATTTCATTTTCTTGATCAGATTTCCAATCATCCATATACGAGAATTCTTTTGGCTTAATTTGCCATATCTTTTCAATTAATTGCCATACTTTAAAATATTCGTTTAAGTTCTTTTGAATTTTTAAACGATATTCAACTTCATGAGAATAAAGACATGGTTTTACTTTTTCTTTGGAAATCTCCTCTGAAGATATTTGATTAACCCCTAAGAACCAACCTTCTAGAATTACAACATCAGGAGATTTTATTTCCCAAGAACTTCTATCTCCTAAACCATTTCTAAGTGACTTATCAAAAACTGGATAATTAAATATGCCAGTATTCTTCCATTCTAAAATTCTATCTTCAATTAAATAAGTTGAGTGACTTCCTGGGAAGCCTCTTGATACATTCCATGGATTATCTTTGATAGCAAAATTCATTTCTGAAAAAGGTAAATAAAAATCATCCATAGAGACTACAGAAACTTTAATATTCATTTTCAATGAAAGTTTCTCAATTAGGAAACCAAGAGTAGTTTTTCCTGTTCCAGGCAAAGCTGATAAGCCAATAACCTTTCTTTTTTTCTTAGATCTTTTTAAATTATAAACATCATATAGGAGAGGTAAAACAACACCCCATAACCAATCATCTCTGCACTTATATCCATAATACTCAGAAACATATGATAAGATTTCTCTCTCTTTTTCCCAAAAACTTATCCATTCATCAAGTTTCAAACCTGATATTTCTTCTATTAGAATTTCATAATTATCTAAAGGAAATTTAATTTTTTTCAAATTCATAGAATAATTATGTATTCAGTAACATTGTAATTAATTTAAAAACCTCATCTTTCCATCCATATCCATGAGGTTTTTCAGAAATAGAAAATTCAGTCCCTTTCAATTGGTTTAAAAGTATATGATTTGGACCTTTAATTCCTGAGATAACAACTTTATAGTCTGAATTTATTAGAAGTGGCAAATCATTTGGCGAATCACCCAAACCAATTATTTGAACATTTGAATTGTTGCTTTTATTTAAGAGTTTTTTTATAGCTAACCCTTTATTGGAATTTTTTGAAAGCAAATGACTCATTCTATTTCCTCTAAAGATGTCAACAGCATATATTTCACAAAGTCTTTTTAAATCCTCATCAAAATTTTGCGGTGGATTTAAAAATGGCATACTCCAATGTCTATCTCTCATTAGATTTAGGGATTCACCCTCAAGTCCGGTTAAATCGGTCGCTTCATCATCGGTAAGTGTATTTAGAGGTCTTAATCTAAAATTAATATTCTCAGAAAGACTATTTAAAATTTTCTCTAATATGGAATAACTTTTTCCTAAAATAATTTCCCATTCTTTACCATCAGTATATTCTCCATAAATTGCGCCGCCATTCTCAACTATATAAGGGTCTTTTAGATTTAGATCATCTCGAATAATCTTTACTTCTGATTTTGTTTTACTTGTACAAAGAATTACTGGGACTCCTAATCTTTGTAGCCAGTTTATTGTCTCTTTTGCTGGAGTTAAATCATAAAAATGATCCATTAGTGTTCCATCAACATCAGATACTATCCAAATTTTTGAATTACTAATCATTTATTTTTCCAATCCATAAGACTTCAAAAGGTTCAAGAACAAAATTTAAATTTTCATATTTTTTCCCAGAGAGATAATCACAATAAGTAATTACATCTCCTAAGGGAAAGTCTAATGATTCATCAATTGAAAAATTTAATTTATTGTCTGTAATATTATGTATTGCAAATATTGAACTATTTCCAAATCCTCTCTTTATCGCAACTATATCTCTTCTACCTTTCGTTAAGCATTTCATTTTTGCGGAAGGATGAAATGATTTAAATTTTGATCTTATTTTCATAGCTTTACTTAAAACTTTTATATTTTTATTTGCTATGGAATCTTTATTGTCTAATTGTATTAATAATTTCTCAAGATTAAATTTCTCGCGATTTAAATCTCTTCTCTCACCCGTCATAGAAAATCTTTTTATATCATTTTCAGATCCTAATAAAGCTGGTAAATAAAAAGCTGGTATGCCTTTTAATGACATTACAAGAAGTTGTGATAATAAAAATCTTTCCTGCTGATAACGTTTAACATCCCTGCTTGCATCCTCCATGGCACTCCACCAACTGATATTTAATTCATAAGGCTTATCTTCTCCATTAAATAATCTTCTGTGACTAATTAATCCCCCTCTTTTTTCACAATTAATTAAAAGTTCTTTTATTCTCTCTTCTTCCATTAAGCCCTCCAAAGGTCTTAAACCTATTCCATCATGTGAAGCTGAGAAATTAAAAAGGGTAGTATTTTCGGGCAATATTGGCCAATTATGAATCCAAGTATTTAATATGTCTGCACGCGAAGAAACTACTGCCTCTAATAAAAGAGGTGGTAGCGGAAAATTATATGCCATATGAGCTTCATCTTCTGTTTCAAGATAAGATAGATTTTCCTTTTGAGGAACATTTGTCTCGGTTATTAAAACTCCATCTCTTAAAAGACTTGAAACTTTTATTCTTAGTGCTTTTACTATCAAATGAGCTTTTGAGTGATGTAAGCAGGTGGTTCCAGATTGTTTCCAAATAAATCCAACAGCATCCAACCTAAACCATTTAATACCATTATTTATATATAAAATTACTAGATTTAAAAACTCTAGGAACATTTTAGGATTTTGCCAATTTAAATCAACCTGATCAGGTCCGAAGGTTGTCCAAACCTGCTTTGGACCTTCACTTGTATTAATTTTAGAAAATAAGGAAGAACTTCTTGGTCTAATAACGTTACTCCAATCTAAATCTTTTGATGGTGCATAAATATTTGATAAACCCGGTTCTTGTCCTTTTTTAAACTGTTGTACCCATGGATGAGAAGAAGAAACATGATTAAGAACTAAATCAGCCATCAGAATATGTTTTTTAGATAATGTTTTTAAATCTTTCCATTTACCAAACTTCTCATCTAATAATTTATGACTTGAGACAGCAAATCCCCCATCACTTGTTGACCTCAAAAATGGAAGAATATGAACGACTTCAGATAATTCCTGGAAATATTTTTCTAGAACAATTCCTAAAGTAACTAAAGTTGGCTCACCCTCTTTTTGAATTGAATCAGCATAAGTTATCAATACAGAATGGTTTTGGCTCCATGGAATTATTTTTTTTTCATGTATAAATCCAGATTCATTTTGATATTGACTAATTATCTTTGATAACTGAGATAAAACAATATTTAATTCTTCGCTATCATGATCATGATAGATTAGTTCTAATATGTCACCAAGATTAATTCTATCTAAATTTTTAACTAAATCATTTTTCATTACTTTGAATAAATCTTCGAAGTTATTACTACTATTCTGCACATCAAATAGAAAATGGACTTTCAACAAGGATTAATCACAACAATTCATGAATATGGTATTAAGAAAGATTTAATTGACGAATTAAATAAAGGATTAAAGAATAGGCCTACTGCAATATTAATTCCTTGCTTATATGAAGAATTTGAAAGACCTGCACTCAAATCCATAAGAGAAGTTCTGAAAAATTTAAATGGACTAAATGAATTAGTAATTGCATTATCAGCAAAGTCAAAAGAACAAGTAATCTCGGCTAAATCATTTTTTGAATCCATGCCATTTCCAGTTCATTTACAATGGACTAATTCACCATCAGTTATAGAACTTCTTAAATCGCAAGAAAGAAATGGTCTTGAACTACTTGGCACTCCTGGAAAAGGATGGGCGGTATGGCAAGGCATAGGTGTTGCAACTAGAAGATCTGAAGTAGTTGCATTATTTGATGCTGATATTAGAACATTCAGTTCTTTATATCCCTCAAAGATGATTTTACCTTTATTAGATGATTCATATGGAATTTCATACGTTAAAGCCTTTTATAGCAGATTATCTCTAGAGACGAATGAATTACAGGGAAGGGCAACAAGATTATTCGTTGGTCCACTATTAGCTAGTTTAGAGCAATTGGTTGGTAAAGGCCCATTTCTACAATATCTTCAATCATTTAGATATCCATTAGCAGGAGAATTCGCATTTACAAAAGATCTTGCAATGAATTTAAGAATTCCATGTGACTGGGGTTTAGAGATAGGTCTTCTTTCAGAGGTATATAGGAATGTAAGGACATCTAAAATTGCTCAAGTTGATCTAGGTTTATTTGATCATAAACATAAAAGCATTGGATCTTCTTCAAAAGAAGGTTTACAAAGAATGTGTACTGAAATCCTATCAAGTGTATTAAGAGGGTTAATGGAGCACCAAGCAGAAACTTTAACTAATACAAAACTATCAACATTAGAAGTTCTTTATAAAAGGGTTGGGGAAGATAGAGTTAAACAATTTGGATTAGATTCTGCTATTAACAAAATCCCATATGATAGACATGAAGAGGAACTATCTGTACAAAAATTTGCAAAATTACTTAGACCTGCGACTGAAAATTTCTTACAAACTCCAACCACTCAGCAATTACCAAGTTGGTCACGTGTTTTATCCTGTGAGAAGCGATTACAAGAAGATTTAGCAGTTTCTGGTTCTAAAGATATAAGTTGTAAATAAAAGCCGTATTAAATAATTTTAATTCTCACATCTAATAAGATCAATGCTATTTGGATGATCATGTATATATGTATTAAATTCCATAGCTAATGTCCTTGCCTCAAAAGCATCCAAAGCATAAAAGCAATTTTC
>CACOIM010000037.1 GCA_902627325.1 uncultured Prochlorococcus sp.
GACTTGAAGATGCATTTAAGGCTCAAGTCAAACATCTTGAAGAAAGAGAAGAAGAGTTAAGAGATGAACTAAAAGCTCTTGAACCCGCTAAGAAAAAAGTTTAGATTTTGATTCTTTATCTGAAAGAGGGTTTATCCCTCTTTTTTATGGCAGTTATAATCTGCTCATTTAAAAATCAAAATTGAACTTTCATTTATTAAAGGTATTTGTGTAGAAGTTTTTAATAGCTGGACTGGAAGAAAATCTTTAAAGACATACTAGATAAATAATTCCTCAGTTCTATAAGGCCATTAATAGATACAGATTTTGATGCACCATGATTTGGAGTAGGGTAGTAATATTGCCCAATAAATATTTATTATTCAAATACTACATTTGTATTATCAGAAATGAAAATAAGGAATTTCTTCAACTTGCTTTGGTTCATAATCACAAATACCAAATTGCATACATTCCATTTCCTCATAAGTTTGTTTTCTTTTAACTGAGAAAATATCCAAAAAATTAGCGACTACTTTTTGAATTTTGTGTCTAAAAGGATTTCCGCAGGACATAATTAACCTCCTTTAATCTGGATGTAAATAGTAATTTTTAAAAATAAGGGGTATAGGGAAATTCTGTTTTCATTGAATCGCCATAATAACTTTCTGCTGACTTAACCAATATCCAATAAAGGAAATTAACAAAGGATTTCTGCATAAGAATCTCAGTAGCTATTATTATTCAAATCGGAATCTATTATTAAAACAACGTATAAAATACTTAATTTTTATCGACTACTACACCTCCATACTCTCTAGCCACAACATCTAAACACATGAGAATATCTTTATTTTTTAATAAATCTGTTTGCTTTAAATACATAAGGTGAGTTCTTATTTGATCAATTGTGTCTTGCTGTAATTCTTTCATTAGTGCTTAGTACCATCATTCAATAAGGATAGCAATCAGCATAATCACAATTTCCCAGAGTTCAATTTGAAAGTAATATATGCAAACCACCAATTAATTACAAATTAAACATACAATAGATATTTGCTATGCCTAAATATAAGTTATTTCAACAATTTGATTATCTAAAAGTTCCTATCCTATTGTAAGAAAAAAAGAACCTATAGCCTTTTCCTTTCCCATGTGGATATTAAACTTATATCCTTCTATTGAAGTTAAATTATATTTTTTTTAATAAATTCATATAGAGATATTTTTAAACCGGATACATCTGCGCAATCAACCCACGTTTGTATAAGTTTTTATCTTGTTTTCCTTAGGATCGAAGATTTATTGCAATTAAGAAAGTATCAACAACCATAAGAATATTTATAGTTAGTTTTAGATTTGGTCGTAAATTATCACTCATCAAAAAAGTAGATCTTATCACTTTAATTTAGACCAGCCATCAACCATTACTAATATTATAAAGCATAATTTTTTCTAGTTAAAAATTAATTATTTTTTTTTAAATCAAAGAGTTGAGTTCTTCTCCATCCATGAGCAATAAGCCTCTTCCAAATTTCTCTAGCTTCTCCTAATTCAGATACTCTCTATTTTGTAGTTGAGGTGGTTCTGTATCTAAAACCAATAATTATCCCATCACCATTAAAATATATTTATTGAATTGATATTAATTCGCTCTATTTTCAGTAAATCTTTTAACTTCTGATCTGTTTTAATTAATAAGCCAAAAAACCCCATGCCATATTCCTAACTCTCTAAATATCTACAAATAAATTCAAAATGTTCATAATGCATATTTATTGTTTTGTATTTATCAGTCTCAATTTTTATATTATTTTGTAATTCAACTTTTATGGTTGGGTGTTTTATTGAGTAAGCGGGGTTTAATCCTACCCTCTTAGCACGTTTATGCATATCTTTTTTTATTTGAGGATTGCAGCCGCAAAATAAAACAGAGGGCCTAATAGTTTTACCCATCGAAGCTTTTTTTATTTTTTCTTCTATCTCTTTTGCAATTCTTTCAAGAATAGTCATTTTTAAATAAGCAATAAAAAAATAATTGATCCTAAACTAAAAATAAACTCTAATTTTAGACTTTAGTTTTATTAAATTATATTATTTACTTTATCTTCTTAAAACTTAAAGACGTAATAGCTTATCTTTTCACTTGGTTAGTAAAATATAAGAAATGAAAAGAATTTGAAGAGAATTTGAAGAGCTCTATAAACTAGAGGGAAAAACTTCTGGAATAATAGATATTTAAACTATTTTTTTCAAAGAGATACCAAGAAACAGACAGTTAGTATATATTTAAGTAATACTAGAAATGCCTACAATAGTTAACCTAAGAGTAATAATTCATAAACTCCATTGAACCAAAAATTAATTAAAGCAAGATTGATTATTAATTTAAAAAAATTTATATTCAGAGACAAATTAAACGCTTCATGAAATATTCTTTTTAAATTAACTAGTACATAATTATTTTTTTGTATGGCTTTTTATCACGTCCATGGGTTAATTCCAGATGAGATCTCTCAATCTGAGGGTTATAAAGCATTTGAAAGGTATATAGCTTCCGGAGCACCAAAGGATAACTTTGATGGATTTGAACTGGTAGGTAGATTTCATGCACCTGAAACGGGAGAGGTTTTTGTTATTCTCAAGGCAAATAATCATTTGGCTATATCAGAACATTTCGGTATCTGGAGAGCAAAATTTGGTGTTGAATGGAAAATTACTGCTGTTTTAAATGATGAGGAAGTTATCCAAAGAAACAAGCAGGTTGCTGATGCAGAAGCAGCAATGGGGTAATTTGATTGACAGTCGATCTAAAATTAAGGAGTAAATAGCTCCTTTTTTTTATGTCTTGTTCTGTTACCTCAGTTTTCACTTTTAAAATTGAAAGTACTTTCGATGAATGGGCCGCAATTTTTGATAGTAAGGAAGCTAATAAAAGACATGCCGAATTTGATATCAAGCCACTTTACAGAGGTGTAAGCAAGCAAGATCCTCAAAAAGTTATTGTCATTCATCAGGCTCCAGAAGGTAATGTACAAAAGTTTATTGAAGCTAATAATGAATGGATGGCAACTCATAGAGTTGACCTTTCAACGATGAATGAAACCGCTTGGACTGCTTCATTAAATAAGGATAATTGTTGTGATTAAAGTTCTATCTATCGGATCTTTCTCTTTTTATAAATGACCCTTAATTTTAAAACGGCTGTGAATCAAATAATTAACTTTTGATGATTTTGACGAATTAATTTAAATATTACTTATTATGCCTCTTTTGATTTTTCAAAAGTTCAAATTCTTTTTTAGAAACCACTCTCATTTTGTATTCTGGATATCTTGTCTTCCACCATTTGTTTATTGATATAGATATTCCTTTTAAATCCTCAGCACATATATGTACCCATAAGATTTTATTTTTATCTTGTTTATAAAATTGCCAATTGGTAGGTGTATTCATTTAATAAAATAAACAATCAATCCAGCAAAAGTACTTCCTAAAAGAAGAAGGACCATTAATAAAGCAATTAATTTTGCTAATCCCATAATTAACTTATTAAAGAAATTAGAAGTGTCATTATTTTTTCAGCTATAAATCTTTTATCCATAAAAAAGAAGGGATATACACTTCTAATTTAGATCAGCTGTCAAGAAATGGTACAGGTAGTAAGCCTCTATTTAAGGATTAAAGTCTCTACATTGTGATTTTTTATTTTCAATCCCAAAAGAAAATAGTTTAAGGAAAGATAGATTAATTATTAGATTTAAAAATCATAGAGCTGCTGTAGACTTCGCAGGTTCAATAGATCTGTTGTCATCAAAATGTAAAAATTAATAATCAAATAAATGAAATTTCTCTTAATTGAATTTTAAATAATTTACTTACTTCCCATAGCAGATATTTTTAACAGCTGATCTAAATTAGAAATATAAGCCTTTCTGTTATTAATGGAATTATTTATTGCTATTGGTTTGCCCATAGTTTTATTATTTGAAATAACTCTCCTTTTTATGTCAGATGGAATACCAAGTTGGGTTCAACAATATAAAAGTTATAATTCAATATTATGGAATTTCATTATTATTTCTATTAGTACTGTGACAATAATCATTTACCTAGCTAAAAGATAAGAACAGATGAAATTAATAATTACTCTGATATTAATTTTCGTTTTCATCGGATTATTTTATTATCTCAAAAACTTAAAGACTGTTATAGCAAATCTTTTCCCTTGGTTAGTAAATAATCAGAAATGAAGTTAAGTATATAATTATTCCTACTGTCGCAATTTATATATGTGGCTTTGGTAGCACTAGTTATTAAGTTCGAATCCTTTAACCCCTACTCAAAAAACTAATTCATGGAGTTTTCTTCAACCTCTAATTTTTTCACTGTCTCAAGTTGTGAAAGAGGCCCCGTAGGGAGAAATCGTTGGATTTACTTTGATTTAGATTGTGCCTATAAATAGCTATTAAATATAGAAGTCTTTTTCCAACCATCTGCTAATAATTCTTTATATTCTTCTCTTGCTTTTTCTAAAGTCTCAATCCTGCTTCCTTTGATAACTGGCTTACTTGATCTTTTATAAACACAAGCGTATTCAATTTCCATTAAATCATCTGCTTGTGACAAGGTACTTTTGAAACTTTTGAATATTTTTATCCTATTTCTTTGCTTATTAATAAGAGTAAATTTTTTCACTAATTTTTAGCCCAGGGATCCCTATATAAAGAGAACAATGTGAGAACAACGATATTAATTAAAGCGTAAACAAAACCCCAATTTGGTCTATAAAGATTAGAAATTATTGTTGAAATAGAAATAATAAAAATACCTGATATCACTAAATCTTTAATAGATAGTTTCATCTCTAAATTCCGTCTTCGTCTTTACTAAATGGGCTATATCTAATATCCCAAATTAGTACAACGGCTATTGATAGCAGTAATAAGCCAAAAACAACTTGAGCGGGAGGTAATATCATCAATTTAATCTAACAATAATTTAAGTTGATTTTGGCATTTTCACAATTCTTTCAATAACTTACTCAAAACTTTTTTCAATAATCCCTTAATTGATGATTTTAATAAAAACTATCTAAAGCATTAAAAGTAGTAAGTGTTGTGCTTAAAACAAACTCATTTGATTAGTAGAATCTCTATCTACTTTTTCTGCTACCCATCCATTGGGAGACCATTCCATCATTATTGGAAGTAAACCTTTTAATTCAGCCGCATTTTTAACTTGTTCAGTCCATTGTTCCTCATATCTATTAGGTACAACGACTGGCATACGGTAATGTAATGGTTTAACTAAAGAATTTGGTTCAGTTGTTAAAATACAGCAACTTTCTAATTCAGCGCCATCAGGTGAGCTCCACTTGCTCCAAATTCCTCCTAACCAAAAAGTCTCATAATTATCCTTTCGAATACGATATTGTTTTTCAAAAAAACCATTTGCTGGTATCAAGCACCTTTTATGTTCCCAACTTCCTTTAAATAATTTTTTTTCTTCTACGGTTTCTGATCTTGCATTAAATGGCCTTGGTCTTTTT
>CACOIM010000038.1 GCA_902627325.1 uncultured Prochlorococcus sp.
CTCTTATTTCTTGTGCAGATGCATCTTCCATACTTCTTGCATCAAGACACAAAACTTTTCTTAATTTCGCAAAATTTGCAGCATGTGATAATCTGCCCTCTTGTTTTGCCTTAAATTCAGATTTTTGAAGAATTTGATGTAAGTGAGTCAATAAATATGGACTTATTACAGCTGAAACCAAAACATCACTACTTTGTTTAAGTGAATTGTTTTTGCTTAACAACTTTTTTTTTCTTTGGCTAATACTTACACCTTTCTTAGAATTTACATTTGCTGAATTTTTCATGATCAAATCAGTAAGAAAGAAATATCTTTGATATTATTATACACAAAGATACTATCCTTGACTAACTGTGTATACTTATAAGTAACAGTTATGATTTCTTATTCATGGCAACGAGGCAAAATTCAACAAATGGCAAGCCAAAGTCGCCAAGAATTCAAGTTGTCCTGCCAGAGCATTTATGTAAACTATTAGCAGATTTAGCAGAAGAAGAATCTAGAACTGTAAGTAATATGGCAAAAGTATTAATTCAGCAAGGGATAAAAAACTATATTAATCAGACAAATTCTTTAGCAAAAACAAATTTAAATACTGATACAGATACTTTTAGAGATAATTTAGAGAAACAAAGTATTAAAAGGCTCAAAGGCCCTCCAAAAAGAATACGTTATTCAAATAAGTTGGATAAATAAATTTAGTTTTGAGGTAATTCTTGTAGAGCTTCCATAGATCCCATCACAACTAACACATTTCCTCTTTCTAAGACATACTTTGCTGGTGGATTCACTGTTAAATTATCAGCGGGGCCTGCAGCTAGGACATTAACGAGATAATTTTTTCTTAGATTTAAATCTCTCAAAGATCTTCCAATGAAATCTTCCGGTACCGTTATTTCATCTATACCCGTTTGATTATCTAATTCTAATCTCTCGATAAGATTTGGTCTAACGAGCTCTAAACCTAGTCTTTCTCCTTGCATCCTAGAAGGGAAAACAACTTTATCCGCGCCAACTCTGATTAACATCTTTTCATGCAAGTCGCTTGTAGCTCTAGCAATGACCCTTTTAACTTTTGTGCCGTCACTGTCTTTAGCAATTAATGTTGTTGTAATACTTGCTTCTATAGGCTCACTGATTCCTACAACTAATGTATTCATTTCCAATATTCCAGATTCCTTCATAGATTCTTCATCAGTACAATCTACAACTCTTGCTTCAATAGTTGGCTCTAACTGCCTTAGATCATCAATAGCTTTTTCTGAATAATCAGCAGCCAATACATCAGCACCATTACTAATAAGTTCGCGACAAACCGCCGTTCCAAACCTCCCAACTCCAACAACTGCAAATGTTAGGTCTTCATTTCCTTTTTGAGGAGACCATTGCCACCATTCAGCCATAATTAAATACAATAATCGCTAAACATAGAGATCAGCTTTTGGGTAACCAATACGTTTTTGTTTATTTATTCTACTCTTATAGAGAGCCTCCCAAAGAGCACTTAAAAATAAAAGTATTCCAAGTCTTCCTACAAACATCCCAACTATAAGTATAAATTGACCAAAATGATTGAGTTTTATTGTAAGCCCTATATCAAATCCAACTGTTGCAAAAGCTGAAATACAGGTAAAAAGCATCTCTAAAAATGTAAATTTTTCTCTATTAATAAATGTATTTGTTGTACTTAATAACATTGCCATCAACAAGACAAACAATAAAGAGCCAACTGTTATGCCTACAGCTTTAAGTATTACTTTATCTGAAATTAATCGATTACTAATGATTACATCCTTTTGACCTCGCAAAGTTGATCTTGTCGCAGCCATTAATGCAATAAAAGTTGTTGTTTTAATACCACCTCCAGTACCACCAGTACTTGCACCAATAAACATTAATGTCATTAAGAGCAAAACACCCGTATCTGAGATTGTATCTAAGGATATTGGATAATTTGTAAAACCAGCAGTCCTTGCACTTACCGTTTCAAATAAAGAGGCCAACATTCTCTCTCCAATATTTAAATCATCAAAGAATTGACCATTCAACAGTGATTCAGTAATTAAGAAACCAAAAGAGCCAAAGACTATTAGATTAAAAGTTGTTCTAAGTACCAACTTACTGTGTAAAGAAAGTTTTTTGTAGCTCAGATTTTTTCTATTGCTCCAAATATCATCTATAACTCTCCATCCAAGCCCCCCAAGTATTATTAAGCATATAAATACAAAATTTACTAAGAAATTTGTTCTATATTCATACATGCTAGAAGACCATATGGAGAACCCTGCATTGTTGTAAGCAGAAATACTATGAAATATTGAAGCCCATAGCCTTTCCCAATTATTAGAGATATCAATAAATCCAAAACAATATAAAATTAAAGAGCCTAAAGAAATTATTATTGCTGCAGTAATAGTGATACTCTTAAACGTTCTTCCAATTCCTCCTACTCCAAACTCATCAAGGGTATTACCTTTATCAAGTCTTACTCTTAACTTTGCCCCTTTAACTACAAAACCTTGTAGAAAAGTAGTTATTGCCATTAGACCTAAACCTCCAGACAAAAGCATAAATGCTAAAAATATTTGACCCAATACTGTTAAATCTTTTCCAACATCAATTACTGTTAGACCCGTTACGGTAATTGCAGATGTAGAAGTAAAAAATGCCTCCCAAATACCAACTTTACTACTAGAACACAAAGGAGTACTAAGAATTACAGTCCCGAAACAGATTATTATAAAACCAGTAATAATAGTAAACTGAGGTATTGTCAGTTTTTTATAAGATTCCTTTAATTTAATGATCAAAATATTAAATTTCACTATTCTAGATAATTAATTGTAATTGAAGATTATCAAAGCAGGAATGATTAGCGACATAATAATAGTCAAACCTACCCCATATTTTGCAATATCAAAAAATTGATAACGTCCAGGCCCATAAACCATTAAATTGGTTTGATATCCCATAGGAGTTAAAAAAGATTGGCTTGCAGCAAATAAGACAGTAAGAATCATCGCATTAGGTGATATCCCTAGACTAGGAGAAAATTGAATTGCAACAGGCAAAATTAAGGCTACTGAAGCAGCGTTACTAAGAAATTGTGTAGTTATCACAGTGAATACAAAAATAACAAGTAAAGCAAAGTATAAAGAAAGTCCTGCTAATAAAAAATTTAAATTTAAAACTATTAAATCAGCCAATCCTGAAGTTTGAATAGCTAAGCTAAAACTTGATAATGACCCTAATAACAAGAGTACATCTAATCTTATAGACCTCTTAATTTCAGAAGGACGTAAACATCCAAAAATAACCATAGCGATAACAGCTAAAAGGACAGATCCTACAAGAGGAATATTAGTAACAGATGGAAGAATAATCATCGCTAAAGCAATAGCTATAGCGATTGGTTTTTTTCTCAAAAGAGGTAGATCATCTTCAACTTGATCTAACACAAGCAAGTCATTACTAGTTTGCAAACCTCTAATAGAATCCAAGGGTGCTTGTATTAATAACACATCTCCAGCCCTTAGGATACATTGACCTAATCTCTCTTGAATAGTCTGCTGACCTCTTCTTAATGCTAAAACAGTCGCATTATATCTTTGTCTAAATCTTAGTTCTCTTAAACTCGCACCTGCTAAAGTTGAGCCTGCAGGTAGCAAAGATTCAAAAGTTTTTGTTACCTCAGAAGAGTCTATAAATATATCATTTCTATTAGTTTCCCTCTTTTCGGCTAATAGAATAGTTCTCTCTTGTTCTAATCTTAGTAAATCTGAACGAGTAACTCTTATTAATAACCTATCATCAGGTTCAATTTTTCTATCAGCTAAAGGAGGAAGAATCGTTTTACCATTTCTTTGCAACTGAATCACATCTACATCAAATCTTCGTTGTAATCTACTATTGCGAATTGACTGACCAACCAACTTTGAATCCGCAGGGATAGTAACTTCAGTGCAATAATTATTCAAATTCTCATTATTCGTGAGAGAAATACTTATTCCTCTGTCTGGAAGTAAAGAATCAGAAACAACTAATAGATAAATAGTACCGATTATCCAAACTGGAACACCAATCTTGGTGATACTAAATAGCTCAAGAGCTCCATAGCCTAATTGCTCACTAATATCACTTACAAGAAGATTAACTGAACTACCTAGAAGAGTTAAAGTACCTCCAATTAGAACTGAGAACGATAGAGGTAAAAGCACTTTAGAAGGGGAAATATTACGTTTTACACACCAACCTTCAGCTAAAGGCAAAAGCGAAGCAACTAATGGAGTATTTGGAACAATGCCTGAGATAGGCGCAACTACTAAAGCTAATAATGTTATAAATCTCTTAGAGGTTTTAATCCTCTCGGAAGCTAGCAACTCTCTTACTCTATCAAAAGAACCACTTTTAACTAATGCAGATGAAATTGAAAATAACCCCATAAGTGTTATTAGAGAGGGACTTCCAAACCCAGACAATGCTTTTTGAGGTGATAAAACGCCCGTTACTATAAAAATTGCTACGCATAATAAACCTGTCAATTCAGGCACTATTGTATTTTTAATAAATAAAAATATAGATAAACATAAAACTAAAACTGTTATGAGGGCTTCATGGTT
The DNA here is from genome assembly GCA_902627325.1 of uncultured Prochlorococcus sp. Classification (GTDB taxonomy): domain Bacteria; phylum Cyanobacteriota; class Cyanobacteriia; order PCC-6307; family Cyanobiaceae; genus Prochlorococcus_A. The sequence continues at coordinate 4,620 of CACOIM010000038.1, forward strand.
TTCATTAAAAAAAATAATTAAATTCATATTTTTGGCGTTTCATTAAATATAGATTTGTGGGTATAAAAAAATTCTTCAAATTTATACTTTATCTATAATATACTCCTAAACATTGATCTTCTCTAGAAACCATGAGGCTGTCGACTTTAAACTTCTCCTAGCTTTTGGCATTTTAGAGGCATAAATTATTCTTCTAAGATCAAATGCTGATTTTCCTGAAACAGTTAATCCAAAGCCAGAGAGAGAGGCTTCTCCAATGCCTAAACTCATCATCTCTCCATTATCGTTAAATTCAAATGGTAATAACTTTTCATTATTGATTAATAATTTTAAATTGCGAGCGACATGTGCCCCTTGTTGCAT
>CACOIM010000039.1 GCA_902627325.1 uncultured Prochlorococcus sp.
GCTGCAAACACTGATGCAGATGTAATTATATTTTGTGGTGTTCACTTTATGGCTGAAACGGCAAAAATACTTTGCCCAGATAAGACAGTTTTATTGCCAGATATAGATGCTGGATGTTCATTGGCAAATGACTGTCCTGCAGATTTATTTCAGAAATTTAGAGAAGAGAATCCAGAACATTACGTAGTCAGTTATATTAATTGTACAGCTGAAGTTAAAGCACAAAGTGATCTTATTTGCACTAGTAGTAATGCAGTTGCATTAGTAAATAAACTTCCAAAAGACAAAAAAATAATTTTCGCACCTGATCAAAATTTAGGAAGATGGGTACAAAAAAATTCAGGAAGAAAACTTAAACTTTGGCCAGGGAGTTGCATTGTGCACGAAACTTTTAGTGAAGAAGCTTTATTAAAATTAAAAATCGAAAATCCTAAGGCAAAGGTAGTAGCTCATCCAGAATGTAGCCAGAATTTATTAACTTTAGCGGACTATATTGGTTCTACCAGCAAACTATTAGATTTTATTAGCAACGATGATGCAACCACTTTTATGGTTCTTACTGAACCAGGAATAATTCATCAAATGAAGAGGAAAGAACCAAATAAGAATTTTATAGAAGTACCTGATTTGGAGGGTTGTAAGTGTAATGAATGTCCTTATATGAAATTAAATACACTAGAAAAAATTTTAGATTGCTTAAAAAATAATCATCCTTCTATTGAGTTACCACCTGAAATTATAGAAAAGGCATATAAGCCTATTAAAAAAATGCTAGATATGAGTTTTTAATATTTTATTTGCCTTAGTTTGGCTATTTAATGCGACATTAACATTAGTTGAGTTAGGAACAAAGCTAAGGCTTGATCCCTTGTCTTCGATAAGTTTTAGTAAAACATTTTCTGCAGCTTTATATTGTTTATCTTTCCTTGTTCCAATTTGTTTTTGAAGTATAGGATTTATATTCATATTCACTTCTATATCAGGCGTTATTCCAAATTTATTTATATCAATACCATTTGGTGTTAAGTATTTTGCGACTGTAACTGTTAAACCAGAACCATCAACAAGTGATCTCATCGACTGAACTAGGCCTTTCCCAAAAGTTTTTTTACCCACTAATTTACCTCTTCGATTATCTCTTATTGCACCAGAAACAATCTCACTAGCGCTTGCTGAACCCTCATTCACAAGAACTACTAATGGTTTACTCGTCAAAGCACTCCCATTAGCTCTTTTTACTTCTCTTAAACCATTTTTGGATAATGTACTAACAATTATTCCCTTATCGATAAATTGTCTCGAAATTTCAATGCTTGAATCTAACAACCCACCAGGATTACTTCTTAAATCAAGTATGTATCCAAATACATTTTTTGTTTCATAATCAAGTATTACTTTTTTTAAATCTTTTGAAGCATTGGCATTAAATTGCTTAATACGTACATAACCTATCAAAAATCCATTTTTTGAAGAATTAAGTCTACTTGTTACAGACTTTATCTCAATTTTTTTTCTAACAAGAATTTTATTAAAAATAGTTCCATTCCTCATAATCTCTAAATTAACCTTCGTACCTTTCTTTCCTCGAATTAACTTTACAGCTCCTTCAATATCTAGACTTTTTGTTGAAATATTATCAATAGAAATAATCTTATCTTTAGCTTTGATTCCAGATTCAGAGGCAGGTGAACCAGCAATAGGAGAAACGATAATAAGAAGTCCTGATTCGGAATCTTTTAAAATTTGAATCCCTACGCCTGTCAATTCTCCTGAAGTATCAATTCTCATTTCATTAAATTGCTTAGGATCTAGAAATCTTGTATATGGATCATTTAAATTATCTAACATTTCCCTTATTGCTAAATATGCATCATCAGCATTGGGATAATTTTTTGACAATAATTTCTTTCTTAATTTAATCCAATTTGATTTATTAAATTTACCATCTGAATCTAAAAAATCTCTGTAAACTATTTGCCATACATGATCAATTACTTCCTTATTACTATTTCTTAAAACTGAGCTTTCAATTGTATTTGAAAACAATAGACCATATAAGAAAAATGGCAACAAGAATATTTTTTTTCTTTTAAGGATATTTTTAAATTTCAAATGCGTTTATCGTTTGAACTGAATTATAGTTTCTTTTGATCAATTTTGTTAAAAATTTTACTCAGGATCAATCCATTTCCCATCATCTTTAATAAGTTGAATTAATGCTTTTACCCCCTCATCTTCAGGTACTCTTCTGATCTCTTCTTTTCTTCTATATAAAGCAATAGTTCCTTTTCCTTTTCCTACATATCCATAATCTGCATCTGCCATCTCCCCGGGTCCATTAACTATGCAGCCCATAACTGCAATATCAAGTCCAGTTAAGTGAGATGTGGCATTTCTCACTTTATCAACAACTTCCTCAAGATTAAAAAGAGTTCTGCCACAACTAGGACAACTAATATACTCAACCATAGTCTTTCTGAGTCCCAATGATTGTAAAATTGAATATCCAACTGGTATCTCTTTCTCAGGAGCCTCTGTTAAAGAGACTCTTATGGTGTCTCCAAGGCCTTCAGCTAGAAGGGTAGCTATTCCGGCTGTACTTTTTATACGGCCATAATCACCATCTCCTGCTTCAGTTACGCCTAAATGAAGTGGATAATTATAACCTTCACTATCTAATCTATCGGCAATCATTCTATAAGCGGCCATCATAACTGGTGCCCTCGAAGCTTTCATAGAAATTATAATGTTATGAAAATCCAGTTCATCACAAATTTTTACAAATTCCATAGCAGACTCAGTCATGCCTAAGGGAGTGTCACCATAGGTGAAAAGCATTCTTTCAGATAAAGATCCATGATTAACTCCAATCCTTAAGGCTTTATCTTGAGACTTTAAAACTTCTACTAAAGGCGTAAATCTTTTTAAAATAGTTTTTTTGATTGAGTCAAATTCTTCATAACTATATTCAGTTCTTGATGGATCTGATTTTTCAAAGACAAACAAACCTGGATTAATTCTTACTTTATCAACATGCTTAGCAACTTCCATTGCAATTTTCATTCCGTTATGATGAACGTCAGCCACTAGAGGTGTATTAATACCATTATCTCTTAACTTTTTCTTTATTTCCCCAACAGCTTTTGCATGAGCCACAGATGGGACTGTTAATCTAACGATTTCACAATCTACATCATGTAGTCGTTTGATAGCTAAAGCTGCATTTTCTACATCCATAGTATCTTCATTTATCATAGATTGTATTCTTACTGGATGTTCACTACCGATACCTATATCTCCGACCATTACTGTTTTCGTTATCCTTCTCTCTATCTGAGTAGAATACCTTTTTGATATATTATTTATTTCTTTTGATTTAGTTAAAGACATTAAAATTTAGGTATTCAGCTAGAAACCATCTTAATTATAAATCATATAGTTTATTTCTAACATTCTGAAGATCTTTTACTGTTAATCCGTAAGGATTATTAATTTGATTTTGTGAAAATCTCATTAAATAAGAAGGATGAAATATTGGAATATAATTTATACCTTTTAAAGAAAACCATTTGCCTCTAAGTTGAGATATTGGCTTATTTACTTCAAGAATAGTTTTCATAGCAGTACTGCCTGCTAATATAACAATTTTAGGATTAACTAACTTTATTTGCTGAATTAGCCAAGGTTTATGAATAGATATCTCTTTGAGAGAAGGTTTTCTGTTCCCTGGAGGTCTGCACTTTATTACATTACAAAAATAAACTTCTTCATAAATATTAATTCCAGAAACTTCCAATAAATTCTTCAAAAACCTTCCTGATTTGCCTACAAAAGGTATACCTTCCAAATCTTCCTGAGCTCCAGGAGCCTCACCAACGACTACTAGATTACCAAAAATATTTCCTGAGCCAACAACTAATCTATTCAAAGTCTTTGGTGTAATTACTATATAAATTTAATAAATTTTCTCTAATATAGTTTGTCTTAATTAATGGAATTAAGAACCTTATTTTTTAGTTATAGTTTTGTGAATAAAAAATATTGAAAAATTAAGAAAAATTATAAAAAAAGAGCATATAGTTATAATATTATTTATTCTTTTAAAGAAATAAAATTTCAAAGTGATACTAAATCACTTTATAACTAATGAGTGAAGATTTACTATCAAAGCGTGCACTTAATATCGAACCTTCACTTACACTTGAAATAAGTGCCAAAGCAAAAAAGCTTGCAGAAGAAGGTATTGATATATGTAATTTAAGTGCGGGTGAACCAGATTTTAATGCTCCCGCAGAAGTTATTTCAGCAACTAGTAAAGCAATATTTGATGGATTTACCAAATATGGACCTGCAGCTGGAGACTTAGAATTGAGAAATGCCATCGCAAATAAACTAGAAATCCAAAACAATATTAAATATGATTTTGAAAATATTCTGATAACAAATGGTGCAAAGCAAGCTATTTATAATTTATTTCAAATCCTTTTAAATGAAGGCGATGAAGTAATTATCCCCTCTCCATACTGGCTCAGCTATCCTCAGATGGTAAAACTTGCTGGAGGTAAACCTATTATTTTAGAAACCTCTCCAAATAATGGGTTTAAGATTGATACTGAACAGCTCAAAGATAAAATATCTTCAAAAACAAAATTTATAATAATAAATTCCCCTAACAATCCAACAGGTAAGGTACTTTCTGAGAATGAGTTACTAGAAATAATAGAAATAACAAGAAAACATGATCAAATTAATATTTTATCTGATGAAATTTATGAATTAATTTTAAAAAGCTCCGTTAATCATATACCTGTAGTTTCAATAGCAAAAGGTTTAGAAGATAGAATTTATACAGTTAATGGTTTTGCAAAAGGTTGGGCCATGACTGGA
>CACOIM010000040.1 GCA_902627325.1 uncultured Prochlorococcus sp.
TTCTTTCCTTTCTTTCCTTTAAAGAGCTAGCTTCTTTGCTTTTCGATTCATCATTCTCAAGCCTTGGAATATTATTTACTTTTATAAATTCTTTACCTAATTTAATTAAGGGATTTATTCCTAATTGACTATATACATGCTTTTCTTCCTCAGAAAGATTTACATAAATAAATTCTTGTTCATTAGATTGAGATGCTGGATTTATATCATCATTTAATTCTTTTTTCTTTACATTATTTTTTTCTTCGCTTGGAATTAAAGTGTTTGAAGATTCTTTTTCAATCGCTTTATTTTTAATTTTATGAACTAAAGTTTGATTGTTTTCTAAATTATTTTCCTGAACAGATTTCTTTGATTTTTTTGAAGATTTTGAAGAATCTATGTTATTTTTTTGAAGATTAGGTAAATTTTGCAAATGTCCCAATCCTTCACAGCAATTACATGTTTTACCAAATAATTCATAAATATTTTGACCCTGCCTTTTCCTCGTTAATTCTACAAGACCTAATTCAGTCAATTGAGCTATTTGTGGTTTTGCTGAATCATCTTTTATGGCAGAAGTGAAATGTTCTAATAATTGGAATTGATCTCGGCGGGAATCCATATCAATAAAGTCTATAATTAAAACACCTCCAATATTTCTCAATTTCATTTGCCTAGAAATTTCAATAGCAGCTTCGCAATTTGTCCATAAAACAGTTTGTCTCGAGTTTGCCGATCTTGTGAAAGAGCCTGAATTCACATCGATAACTGTGAGTGCTTCAGTTGGTTCAATGATTATATATCCTCCAGAAGGTAAATCTACCCTTGGTTGTAATGCCTTTTGAATAGTTTGATTAATTTTATATTTTTCGAGTATGTGATCTTCTTGAGAATTATTGTGAAAATCAATAATAAAATTAGATTCATTATTGATTAAATAATTTTTTGCTCTTTCAGTGGCATTTTTATTGTCTATAGTTACTTTTGATATAGAAGAATTAGCGTAATCTCTTAGAATTTTTAATGAAAAGTCTTCATCTCTGCTTATAAGCATTGGTGGATTTGATATCTCATTTAATTGAAGAATATTTTCCCATTTTTGAATTAAATGCTCTAAGTCTTCTATTAATAATTCCTCAACGATATCCTTTGCTTCTGTTCTAAATAAAAGACCTGTTCCAGGTGGTTTGATTAGTACGCCAAGAGCCCTTAATCGACTTCTTTCTGTTTCAGTATTAATTTTTCTAGAAATATTAACTCCTTGACCAAATGGTTGAAGAATTATATATTTCCCTGGGAGAGAAATATTTCCAGTCAATCGTGGTCCTTTTGATCCTGTAGGCTCTTTCATGACTTGAACAAGTACTTTTTGTTTTGGTTCAAGTAATTCAGTAATACCAACAGATCCTTTTTTTAATCTTAAAGGTCCAAGATCAGATACATGGATAAATCCATTTTTTTTACTTTCTCCAATATCTATGAAAGCCGCATCAATTCCCGGAAGGACATTTTCTACAGTACCTAGAAAAATATCATCAATTTGATACTGACCTTGTGAGACAATCAGTTCTTCAACTCGATCATCTTTAATTAGAGCTGCAATACGTGCTTGCTCAGCTATGATAATTTGCTGAGACATATTAAATTTGTTATGGTTTTATTTGAAAATAATAAAACTTAGAAATTAAACTCTAATTATTTGCAAAAAATTTTGGCATGTTTTACCACAATTAAAACAATTAGTATTTACTTCTAGTTTTTGTAAATAAAGTTTTAAGCTACTTTTGAGAAAATTAAATTAATTTACATTGATTATGATAATTTTCTATGTAAATCATAATCATTATAATATTAACATTATTTCCCCCTTTAGTCACATTAATCATTTATTCTATAACTGTATAAATGTTTCTAAAAGTGGTTAAAGTAAACGAAAATTATCTAAAACTTAAAGCAGGATATTTATTTCCTGAGATATCAAAAAGAGTTAAGTTACATTCACAAAAAAATAATTCATCGGATCTTATTAAACTAGGTATTGGAGATGTAACAGAACCGTTACCATGCGCCTGTATAGAAGCTATGCAAAATGCTTTATTAGAGATGGGTACTGAAAAAGGTTTTAGGGGTTATGGTCCTGAACAAGGTTATTTATGGTTGAGAGAAAAAATTTCAGAAAATGAATTTATTTCAAGAGGATGTCAAATTAATCCAGAAGAAATTTTTGTTTCAGACGGCTCTAAATGTGATAGTAGTAATATTTTAGATATTCTCGGTAATGGCAATTTAATTGCCGTTACTGATCCAGTTTATCCAGTATATGTTGATAGTAATGTTATGACAGGTAGAACAGGTTCTGCTAATGATAAGGGAAGTTATGAAGGTTTAACTTATATAGCTATTAATGAAGATAATAATTTCAGGCCAGAGTTACCAAAAGAAAAAGTAGACATAATTTATTTATGTTTCCCTAATAATCCAACAGGCGCAACTATCTCAAAACAGGAGTTAAAAGATTGGGTTGATTATGCGAATAGAAACAATTCTTTGATTTTTTTTGATGCTGCTTATGAAGCGTTTATTCAGGATGTAAATCTTCCTCATTCAATTTATGAAATAGACGGAGCAAAAAATTGCGCTATAGAATTTAGATCATTTTCCAAGAATGCTGGCTTTACAGGTGTAAGGTGTGCATATACAGTAATACCTAAAAATCTTTCGGGTAAAAATTCTAAAGGAGAGAAAATAAATTTATGGTCATTGTGGAATAGAAGGCAAAGTACAAAATTCAATGGTGTAAGCTACATCGTTCAAAGAGGAGCAGAAGCAGTTTACTCAAATCAAGGCAAAATAGAAGTTGCAAAATTAATCAAATTTTATATGAATAATGCTTCAATTATGAGAAATAAATTAATAGAAGCAGGCTTTAAAGTTTTTGGGGGTTTAAATGCTCCATATATTTGGATAAAAGTACCAGATAAAATGACTTCTTGGGATTTCTTTGATTATCTTTTAGACAAAGCAAATGTTGTTGGTACCCCTGGTAGTGGATTTGGGTTAGCGGGAGAAGGTTATTTTAGATTGTCAGCATTTAATTCCCTATCTAATGTTAATGATGCTATGGAGAGAATCATTAATATATAATATTTAAATATTGATTGAAATTCTAAATTAGATGAAGTTTAACAATTCAGAAAGTACTAGTAGTAGCGGCGGGACTCTTCTTGAGCAAAAGCCCTCAGAATTAAAAATAAAATCACCAAAATATAAAGTTCTTCTTCATAATGATCCGGTAAATTCGATGGAATATGTTACCACTACTCTTAGAGAAGTTGTTCCTCAATTAAGTGAACAAGATGCGATTGCAATTATGTTAGAAGCTCATAATTCAGGAGTTGGGTTAGTCATAGTATGTGATTTAGAACCTGCTGAATTTTATTCAGAGTCATTAAAGTCTAAGGGGTTAACAAGTTCTATAGAGAAAGAGGATTAATATTAAAAATATAAATATTAAATTACATCTATTATTTAGATATTTATTTACTCCGATTTTATTTGTTGGGATAATTTATACACTAGGCTTTTTAACTGTATTTTTATTTTCACCTTTTTTCCCATTCATAAATGGCAAAGAATATATCTTTATATTTATTTTATTTGTTATTCTCTTAAGATTATGGAGCAAACGAAGATGGAATCAACAAAAGATATGGAGTAGTTTAGGATTTACTAAACTTAAAGATAGTTTATTTAATAACACTTTTCAAAAAGAATTATTCAAATCATTTTTGATAATTTTACTTTGGAGTTTACTCTTAATATTTGGAAAAGTTGTGAGATTTAAAAGTGGTGTAAATTATAGTTTTTTATTTGATATCTTATTTACTTCAATTTTTGTAGGTCTAGCAGAAGAATTACTTTTTAGAGTGTGGCTCTTCGAGGAATTACATCTATTTTTAAGCACAAATAAAGCTATCCTAATTCAATCTATTTTATTCTCAATACTACATCCATATAATCTAGATGAAAGTTTTACCGTTAATGTTTTGATGAAAACGGGATTATTTTTGTTAGGAATTTATTTAAATATTTTGAGAATTAATAATTATCCGAATATATTTCCATCTATTGCCTTTCATGGAGGAGTTGTTGGATATATTTTTCTAGCTAAATCTGTTTTAGAAGTTAACGGGGATTATTCTTTTATAATTTATGGTAATCAATATGATAATTTTATTAATCCAGTAAGTGGATTAATTGGAATATTTACTTTATTAGTTTTAAATATATATCAAATTAAAATTTTCAAAAAATAGTATATAAATTTGGTTTGAATTTACTCAATTATCTATATAATTTGTATCTTTTAATAGAATCTGTCATTACTGAAAAGATATTACTTCTTATGAAAGGAATTTTTTTCATAACAAAAAAAATTAAATATCTAAAGGGATATAGAATTAATATTCTATTTGAGAAAAAGCTTACTAGAAAGTCTGTAAAAAGTATTAAAGAAATAATGTCAAAAGACCGATTGAGAAAATATTTTAATGAAAAAAATTTACGATTTATATTCGGTAAATGTTCGTAATTTTTGATCATAAGACTTATTTCATAAACATCTCTAATACAAGAATTCAGTCCTTGACCTCCAACAGGATGAAATGAATGTGCTGAGTCACCAACTAAAATATTTTTAAAATTCCTTAAATTTGGAAAGGCAAAAGCCTTAGCTAAAGAAAATGAAGAAATTTTACCTATTATTTTTTCAGGATTTATATTATCAGGTAATTCATCTCT
>CACOIM010000041.1 GCA_902627325.1 uncultured Prochlorococcus sp.
TCCGTGGCCAAATTCATGAAATAATGTCTGAACCTCTTCAAAACTCATTAGGCTTGGCTTGTTTTTAGAAGGAGGTGTTTGATTGCATACTAGATAGGCTACAGGGACTATTTGAGTTCCTTCCGAATTAATATTTCTATTTAGACATTCATCCATCCATGCCCCTCCTCTTTTAGACTCAGGTCGTGAAAATGGGTCTAAATAAAATGAGGCAATTTTTTTATTTGAATCATTAAAAATATTAAAGAAAAGAACGTCTTCATTCCAAACAGGAGCCTCTCCCTTAGCTTCAACAACTTTAATCTCAAAAAGCTTCTCACAAAGACTAAATAATCCTTTTAAAACATCTTCGAGAGGGAACCATGGTCTTAAAGACTCTTGATCTAAATTAAGTTTTTCCTTTCTTAAAAGTTCAGACCAGTAGCTTATATCCCATGGTTTTAACTGGTTATCATTATTAAATCCATTCTTATGTGCGAAGCTATTTAAATTTTTTAATTCTAATTCAGCGGCCTTGTAAGATGGCGCTCTTAATTCCTCTAGAAGTTTTTCAACATTATCTATTTTATGAGCCATTTTTGTTGATAAGCTTAAATCAGCCCAACTCTTATATCCAAGAAGCTTAGATTGTTTAGTCCTAAGAGTTAAAATCTCCTCAATAATTTGATTATTATTTTCATTGCCATTTGAAGCTCTACTTACGAAAGCTTTATATAGTGTTTCTCTAAGAGATCTATCTTCTGAATAACTCATAAATGCTGTATATGTTGGAATATCCAAGCTTAATTTCCAAGGGCCATTTTTAAAATCAATATTGCCTTCTTTTTTTAAATGTCTTTGGGCTGATAAAGCCATTAATTCAAGAACTCTTTCTGGTAAACCTTTTATTTGATCTTTATTTTCTAAAATTAAAAACCATTTATTTGTAGCATCAAGGACATTATTACTAAATTTTGTTGATAATTCTCCTAATCTCTCTGAAATTGAATTGTATTCTTTTTGATCAGATTCATTTAAAGATATGCCACTATGTTCCATGTCAATAATTTCTTTGTCTAAAATTCTATTTCTAGTCAAATCCAGATTATTAGTTTCTCTTAATATTTTTAAAGCTTTATAAATTATTTTACTTTGGCCAAATTTATTTCCAAGATTAATTACATTTGGGAGTAATTTTGCATAAACATCTCTTAATTTTTCAGAATTATTAACTGAATTTAAATGACTAATAACTCCCCAACTCCACCTAAGTTCTTCATTTATCTTATTGAGAGGATTCATTACATTCTCCCAGTCTACATTTTTATTAATTATTAAAGAAGAAAATTTAGTTTCAATATCGTTAAAATCTAATTCTAATTTCTCAAGTAAGACTGGAAATTCTTTTTCAATTCTTTCCGGAGTAAATTGGTTAAAAACAGGTAATCCCTCGCATTTAAAGAGGACTTTATTAATAACATCTTCAGTCATTTAATTTAAGTAGAGGTTAAAATTATTCCAACTAATTTAGCTAAAGTTAACTGCTGACTGAGAGCATTAGTTGAAGATTCATATAAATTAATTGCAACTTTTGGCCAGAAACCTATCAAAAGAGTTGGCAATAATAAGCTTAAACCTATAGTAAGTTCTCTACCATTCATTTCTTTAACTGTTGCAAGTGCTGGTATTCTTGGCCCAAAAAATACTCTTCGACACATAGATAGTAAATATATTGGAGTAAGCACAAGTCCTATTGCCGCAATAAGTATGGTGATAGATCTAAATAAGGAAGTAAATCCCTCTTGACTTGTAATACCTAAAAATATTGTTATTTCACTAATGAATCCGCTCATTCCTGGTAAAGCAAGGGATGCTAAAGAACTTGCCAAAAAGAATGCAAACGTTATGGGTAAAACCTTTGCTAAACCACCCATATTTGGAATTGAAAGCGTATTTGTTCTCTCATAGAAGGAACCTGTAACGAAAAACATTGCTGCAGCAATCAAACCATGACTAATCATTTGCAACATGGCTCCACTTATGCCTAAAGCGTCAACAGCCCCTATCCCAAGTAATACAAATCCCATATGACTAACAGAACTACATGCAATTCTTCTCTTAACATTATCCTGAGCAAATGCATTTAAGGCTCCGTAAATTATGTTAATTATCCCTAATATTATTAATGCCGGAGCAAGTTGAAGATGGACTTCTGGCAAAATTTGAACATTAAATCTTAATAATGCATAGCCTCCCATCTTAAGCAATACTCCAGCCAATAACATCGAGACAGGTGCATTTGCTTCTCCATGAGCATCAGGGAGCCATGTATGTAATGGAAATATTGGTAGCTTTACTCCAAAGCCTATTAAAAAACCAAAATAAGATAACAAAGCAAGATTCCCAGTAACTTGCTTACTTGTTATATCACTTATGTTTAAAGTAAATGTATCTCCACTCAAAGAAAGAGCAAGACCGCTTATGAGTATTAAAAGTGAAGCAAGAGCTGTATATAGAATAAATTTTGTAGCAGCATATAATCTTTTTTTACCACCCCAAATAGCTATCAAAAGATAAACAGGTACTAACTCTAATTCCCAAGCTAAGAAAAATAATAAAAAATCTTGAGAGAGAAAAACCATGCCTTGAGCTGATGCTTGTATGAGAAGAAGGCCAAAGTATAAATTTGATTTTTTCTTGATTTTCCAGCTTGCAGCTGCTGACAAAAAAGTTATTAATCCACTTAATACAACCAATGGTGCTGATAAACCATCAACTCCCAATGACCACTCTAAACCTATGGAGGGTAACCAAGAAACTCTTTCAACTAATTGAAGGGAACTATTGGTAGGATCATACTTCTTGAATAAAACTCCAACAATAAGTAAAAAATCTACTAATAAAAATGCTAATGATATATTTCTAGGCTTTGTATTATCTTCTCCTTCTTTTGATTCTAAAAATGGCAAAATAAGAGCTCCTACTAAAGGAAGTAGTACAATTGCAGATAGCCATGGAAAAGAATTTAAATTCATTTTAGAATGAATATTTTAGTAATTCTACTAAAGATGTATACAGGTTGAGACTATAACACTTTATTGTCCTAAGTAAAACTACTCAGAAAAAGATGAACTGAAATTACTCCCTGATGTTTGAATATTTAAGAAGGGAGCTCTACTAGCTACTCCAGCTTTTTCCCAAGCTTTCACCATTGCCTGACTTATAATTTTTCCGTTTTCATTTTTGCATAAAGCTAAAATGCTTGGACCAGCACCACTTATCGCACAACCAAGCGCACCTGCTTCAAGTGCGGCATCTTTTACCTCCAATCCTCCTTTAATGAGTTTCCATCTGTATGGTTCATGTAATTTATCAAACATTCCTTCTTTTATTAATTCGGCATTCCCTGTCTTTAATCCATTGAGTAACAATGTTAAAGCACCCATATTTGTAACTGCATCGCAGATTGGCACGTTTTTGGGCATTACTCTTCTGGCTTCACTGGTGCTTAATCTAATTGCAGGAATAGCTACTACTGCCTTTATTGATTTATGCCACTCACATCTGACAATTCTCCATCTATCAGAGGATGATCTTGCCGTAAGGCAGAGACCTCCTAGTAGCGATGGTACTACATTATCTGGATGGCCCTCAATATCGATAGCTAATTCTAAAAGCTTTTCCTTTGATAAAGGAGAATTCATTATTGCATTTGCTCCTATTAGACCAGCTACTATTGCGGTAGCGCTACTACCTAATCCCCTAGCAGGAGGTACTGCAAGTTTTACTCTTGCTTCCAAAGCAAAGGGTGGGATGTTTGCGTTATCCCATACCTTTTGAGCAGCTCTGAATACCAAATTCTCTGGACCACCTCTAAGGTGACTACCATCACTACTTTCCATAATTAAATCAAATCTATCTCCCCCACCTTCAATTCTTGTGAATACAAATTCATTTTTGAGATCGAGTGCAGCTCCTAAACAATCAAAACCTGGACCCAAATTAGCAGTAGTTGATGGGACTGATACGTTAACTTTTTTACCTACTTCTGGGATAGTCATTGTCAAAAATCTATTTTTTTTGAGTGCTTAATAGTGATTTAGCTCTGCAAGCAGCGCTAAATAGTCCAAACTCCTCATCTATGATAATTCTTATAGGTATTGTTTTTACAATATCTTTTAATCTACCTTTATTTGAAAATTGTTTCAAAAAAGAATCTGAAATAAAGTTCTTGAAATGTTTTGGGGCAGTACCTCCTGATATCCATAAGCCTCCAAAACAGAGTTCATGTAATGCTAAATCTCCTATAAATGATGAGTAGGCATTAAACCATAATGTTTCTATCCACGACATCAAAGGATCTCCCTCTTCAGCTAATTGACAGATTTTCCCTGCTAAACTATTTTCTATATCATATGATTCTTTTGCTTCATTTAAATAATTACTAAATGGATGATCATTGATATCTTCTTTGGAGAATTTCCATTTGGCGATATTTGATAAACCTTCACCACTAATAATTCTCTCATAAGAGACTCTCTCAAGATTTAAGTAACTCTTAAGCCATTGCTTTAGTTCCCACTCCTCATGAGTTTTAGGTGCAAATTCAA
>CACOIM010000042.1 GCA_902627325.1 uncultured Prochlorococcus sp.
ATGATTTCTAGATCTAATCCTCGCATCCCTGGATCTAGTCGATGGAAGTTAAATATTAAAAGTATTATTGATCAACAGCCTGGATTAGTGTTTTGTTCCGAAGAATCTTTGGATGACTTTGTCCTAATTAAATCCAGCATAAAAAATGAATTCTTAAAAAAGGGTAAGAACTTATTTGACAAATTTGATGACATAAAAAATATTGCTACTAACAAATTAGAAGGTTGGTTAGAAGAAGATGATATTTATAGTTCAAAAATTGTTTCAGATGATGAGCAATTATTAAATAATAAAATTAATTCAGATGTCAGTAATTCAAATTTCTCTAATAATAAAGACAATGATCCTTGGATTTGAGAAATGCTAAATTCTACAGATATAAATACATATAATGTTGAACAAGCTCTTAAAACTGAAAATTTAACAGATAATGATTATCAAGAAATTTGTTCAAGATTAGAAAGAAAACCAAATAGAATTGAGCTAGGGATGTTTGGTGTTATGTGGTCGGAGCATTGTTGTTATAGAAATTCAAAACCTTTGTTGGCAAAATTTCCTGTAAAAGGTGACTATGTTCTTATTGGCCCAGGAGAAAATGCTGGTGTTATTAAGGTTGGTCGTAATCAAAAATTAGTTTTTAAAATTGAAAGTCATAATCATCCCTCTGCAATAGAACCTTTCCAAGGTGCAGCAACTGGAGTTGGAGGTATCTTAAGAGATATTTTTACTATGGGTGCTAGACCTATTGCAGTATTAAATTCTTTAAGATTTGGAAATATTGATAAGCCTTCAAATTTATCTTTGCTTAGAGGAGTTGTCTCGGGAATCTCGCATTATGGCAATTGTGTCGGCGTTCCTACAGTGGGTGGTGAAATAAATTTTGATGAAAGCTATTCTGGGAACCCTCTTGTAAATGTAATGGCCTTAGGCTTGTTAGAGACAGAAGAAATAGTATGCTCAGGAGCAAAAAATATTGATGCTCCTGTCTTATATGTGGGAAATACAACTGGAAGAGATGGAGTTGGTGGAGCAAGTTTTGCTAGTGCTGAGTTAACCTCCTCTTCTTTAGATGATAGGCCAGCGGTACAAGTAGGTGATCCTTTTTTAGAAAAGAGTTTAATTGAGGCATGTTTAAGTGCTTTTAAAACAGGAGATGTTATAGCTGCTCAAGATATGGGTGCGGCTGGTATCACTTGTAGTAGTGCAGAAATGGCTGCAAATGGAGGCTTAGGTATTAGTGTTGACTTGGATTTAGTACCTTCAAGAGAATCAGATATGACTCCTTATCAATATTTACTTTCAGAGTCGCAAGAACGAATGTTGTTGGTAGTTAAAGAGGATAAGCTTAATGCTCTCGTTAATCAATTTCATAAATGGGGTTTATATGCCTGTGTTATTGGAAAAGTCATAAAGGAAAAAGAAGTTATAATTTCTCATAAAAAGCAAGTTGTTGCAAAAATCCCAACTTCAGCTTTATCTGATAAAACTCCTGTAAATGTTCATAAGGTTCTGGAGGAGATACCAGCTTATTTATTAAATAAGTGGAAGTGGAATGAGAATGAATTACCTAGAGATAAAAAAAATACTATATATTCATTAAAATTTAAAAAAGATTATTCTTGGTCAGAGGTGATTTTACTTTTGTTATCTAATCCTTCAATAGCATCAAAAAAATGGGTTTTTCAGCAATATGACTATCAAGTTCAGTTAAATACAGTATTTAAACCTGGTCAATCTGATGCTGCAGTTTTAAGGTTAAGGGATCAAAATGATAAAAGTAATAAGATAGATAATGAATATTCTGGGATAGCTGCATCAGTTGATTGTAATAATAGATGGGTTTCTTTAGACCCTTTAAGAGGTAGTATCGCTGCAGTCGCTGAAGCAGCAAGAAATGTAAGCTGTGTAGGTGCTTTACCTGTAGCTATTACAAATAATTTAAATTTTCCATCACCTGAAACGGAAATAGGATATTGGCAATTATCTAGTTCTTGTGATGGTATTTCAATAGCATGTGAAGCTTTAGAAACTCCAGTAACAGGAGGAAATGTTTCTTTATATAATGAATCGATAGATGATTCAGGTAATAAGAAACCAATTCAACCGACACCAGTCATTGGAATGGTTGGTGTTTTAGATGACGTTAAAAAAGCAGTTTCATCTGGATGGAAAAATATAAATGATGAAATATGGATTATTGGATCTAGAGATTCAGATATAACCTTAGGAGCTTCTTCTTATTTAGAATATTTTCATGGACAGGTAACAGGAAGGCCACCTAATTTAAATTTGATAGATGAAAAATTATGTCAGTTATTTATCAGAAATGGAATTTTAAATAATCTAATCATATCCAGTCATGATATTAGCGATGGAGGTTTGGCGATTGCATTAGCAGAAGCTTGTATTCTGTCAGAAAAAGGTGCTTCAATTAACCTTACAGGCGAGGAGCGCAAAGATAATCTTCTTTTTAGCGAAGGGGGGTCAAGAATTATTTTTTCAATACCACATTTAAAAAAAAATGACTGGCTTAAATTTGTTTCTGAGGAAAGCAAAAACTTTACAGATAGTATTTACATAACAAAAATTGGGAATGTTTCTCAAGATAAATTAAAAATAAAATTTTTAGATAATATTCTTTGCGATTTAAATATTAGTACTTTAACTGATAAATTTAATAATGGAATATTAAATAATTTTTAATGATGAACGAAATTTATAAATTCAGGTTAAAAAATTAATTATGTGTGGAATTGTAGGAATTGTTTCTTCGGAAGATGTAAATCAACAAATATACGATAGTCTTTTGCTTCTTCAGCATCGAGGCCAAGATTCAACTGGAATTGCCACTATGGATAATTCTATGTTTCATATTTATAAAGCAAAAGGACAAGTTAATACTGCTTATAGAACAAGAGATATGAGAAATCTTATTGGGAAGATAGGATTAGGGCATGTTAGATACGCTACTAAAGGCTCAGCTGAAAGTATTGAGGAAGCTCAACCATTTTATGTCAATGCTCCTTATGGAATAGTCTTAATTCATAATGGAAATCTCACTAATACAAGAGAATTAGAAAAACAACTTTTTAATGTCGATAGACGCCATACAAATTCATCTAGTGATACAGAAATGTTATTAAATGTTTTCGCTACTGAATTACAATCTCAAGTACAAAATCAAGAGCTTGATCCTAATCATATTTTTAAAGCAGTCAGTTCTCTACATAAAAGAATTCAAGGATCTTATGCTGCAATCTCATTAATTTCTGGTCATGGAATCGTAGCATTTAGGGATCCTTTTGGTATTAGGCCTTTGGTTATTGGCAAAAGAGTATCTGCCGATAATAAAGATGAATGGATGATAGCAAGTGAATCTCTGGTTTTAGAAAATAACGACTATAAAATAGAAAGAGATGTTAGACCTGGAGAAGCTGTATTTATAAGTAATCAAGGGGAGTTCTTTTCGCAACAATGTTCAGATAGTCCTAAATTATTTCCTTGCTCATTTGAGTACGTTTATTTAGCCAGACCGGATTCGATAATGAATGGTATTTCTGTGTATAAAGCTAGATTGAAAATGGGTGATTATTTAGCAGATACAATTAAAAGAACAATAAGAAGTGGGGATGTGGATGTTGTTATGCCCATTCCTGATTCTTCTAGGCCTGCCGCAATGCAAGTTGCACGCCAGTTGGCAATTGAATATAGAGAAGGTTTTTTCAAAAATAGATATGTTGGTAGAACTTTTATAATGCCTGGTCAACAAAAGAGAAAGCAATCAGTCAGGCAAAAACTTAATGCAATGAGTACAGAGTTTAAAAATAAAAATGTTTTAATAGTAGATGACTCGATTGTCAGAGGTACCACTTCAAAACAAATTGTTCAAATGGCGAAAGATGCTGGTGCAAATAAGGTATTTTTTACTTCTGCCGCACCTCCAGTGCGCTATCCTCATGTTTATGGTATTAATATGCCAAATCGAGAGGAATTAATAGCTCATAATAGATCGATAAGTCA
>CACOIM010000043.1 GCA_902627325.1 uncultured Prochlorococcus sp.
ATATTTATGAAGATTAGAACCATTTACGTCTGGTACAGTCAAATTTAAGTTTTGGGGCAACCTATTTATAATTGATCCATTAATAAGAATTTTAGAATTCTTTTCTAATAAACCATACATAAGAGCATCTCTATGACCTGCAAGTTGAATTGAATTTCTTACTTGATTTTTAATTGATAGTTCTATTGCTTTCGAAAACCCAACAATCAAGGGTAGCGGTATTGTTCCAGATCTATATCCAAATTCTTGCCCCCCTCCATATAAGAGAGGACTTAATTGAATATCTTCATCTAAAATTAAAAGGCCAACACCTTTTGGACCATATATTTTGTGTGAGCTTAAAGTGATCATATTAGCTAATGAATCAAAATTTTTATTTGGTAAATATCCAAGACATTGAGCAGCATCAGTATGCAATTTTATATTATTTTTTTTACAAATTTTAAAGATTTTTTCAATTGGTTGAATTACTCCAATCTCATTATTTGCAAGCATTATACTAATTAAAAAAGTATCCTCTCTTAGAGCATTTAATAGATTCTCTTCCAAAATCAACCCATCTGATTCAGGATTTAATTCAGTTAAGCTAAACCCTTCTTTTTTTAATTGTCGTAAAGGTTCTAAAACAGCATGATGTTCAGTTTTCAAAGTAATGATATTTCCGTATCTACCTGTTCTTTTTTGAAAATTCCTAGCGAATCCGAATAACGCTAAATTATTAGATTCAGTAGCTCCGCTTGTAAATATTATTTTTTTGTTTAATAAATTTAAGTTCTCTTTAATTTTATTTCTTGAAACCTCAAGAGAAGCACTTGCATATAATCCTGAGATATTGCCTTTACTTGATGGATTAGCAAAATTTTCTATCCAATAAGAGCTCATTTCTTCAACAACTTCCTTCGAGCATGGTGTTGAAGATTGAAAATCTAGTAGTATAGGACTTGAAACCATATTTTTTAGTATATAAAATTTTTAATAACATCATTAACAATCTATAAAAATGAATGAATCTGCCCCAACTTCCGAAAATAAAAAGAAGTCTAAAATTTTATTAGTTGATGATGAGCCTGGTTTAAGAAATGCTGTAAAAACTTTTCTTGAAGATGAAGGATTTGAGCTCACTATTGCTGTGGACGGTGAGGATGGCTGGGAAAAAGCCCAGAAATTTTTTCCAGATCTAATTATTAGCGATATTATGATGCCTCGATGTAATGGATATGCACTTTTAGAAAAAATTAGAGAGGATGAAAGATTAAGCGGTACACCAGTAATTTTTCTTACCGCTAAGGGGATGACTCTCGATCGAACTCAAGGATATATCGCAGGGGTTGATGATTATATCTCTAAACCATTTGATCCAGATGAATTAGCTGCAAGAGTCAAAAATGTAATTCAAAGACAGGACAGATTACTTAAAGAAGCTGCAAGATTTGCAGATACTGATGTTAGTAAGATGGCTAAGCAAATTACTGAAATCAAATCAATGCTCACAAACAACAATTCAAATAACCAAGAAAATGACATTAATATTCCAAGTTTTACACCTAGGGAGGCAAGCGTTTTGCAACTCGTTGCAGAAGGACTTATGAATAAAGAAATAGCGAGGAAACTAGAAACATCAATAAGAAATGTTGAAAAATACGTCAGTAGATTATTTATAAAAACCTGTACTTCAAGCAGAACAGAATTAGTGAGATATGCACTTGAAAATAACCTTGTAAAGTAATTGATTATATCTTTTGGAATTCTATTAATTTCGAGAAATAAAAGGGGGCTTGATTTAATTTTTTTTGGACTACATTGAAACCTTTTTCTTTCGCAGCAGAAATAATCCCATCTTCTTTGAGAGTGTAGGCTCTTGTCGTTTTACTTGGCCCTGGGAACATTTTCCCAATATTTTTTAGTATTGCTAGCAAAGGAGTGTATGGTGCAAAGCTAACTATTAATCTTGATGAACTTAAATCACATAAATGCTTAACCATCTCTTCAGCGACAGACTGTGGATAATGAATAAATACATCTAAGCAAATCACAAAATCAAAAGTTCCTGTTAATTTTTCAAGATCACTTACTTTATAGTTTATTCCACGAGTACTTAATCCTGCATTTTTAATACGCAACTTGGTTTCATCAATCATAGAGGCTGAAATATCACTAACTTGTATATCCTTAACTCCCGCCCTTAAAAGAGGAATTGTCAGGCTTCCTACACCACAACCTGCATCACAAAAAGTCATTTTGGAAAGTTCAGGATATTTCTTTATCCATTTAATTACATCATCAACAGTTTTTTGATGTCCTATCCTAATATTTTTTTGGACTCTGTTAACATCATCAGATTTACTGTAAATCCTATTCCATCTATCAAAACCAGTCCCATTGAAGTATTCTTTTACTTCATTTTTTTCAAGATTTTTGCTATCAATCATAAATTTTTCTAATCTTAACTTTTTCATATTAACTAACTAGCATTCGACTAATAGCACGTCATCATAAGAAAAGAATTGATTTGTTATTTTGGCTTCATCTAATAAGACTACTTCTCATAAGATTTCTGTAGTAATGGGAAGTGATTCAGATCTAAGAACTATGGAATCTGCAGTAGAAATACTAGAAGAGATTGGAATAGAAACTGAGGTTTACATTTTATCTGCACATCGCACTCCAATAGAAATGATGAATTTTGCTAAAGAAGCTGAAATTAATAATATTAAAGTTATTATTGCTGGAGCAGGAGGAGCAGCCCATTTACCTGGAATGCTTGCAGCGCTAACAATTATTCCTGTAATAGGTGTTCCAGTTGAAAGTAAATCTCTTAAGGGTATTGATTCTCTTTTATCTATTGTTCAGATGCCTGCGGGTATCCCGGTCGCTACAGTTGCTATCAATGGGAGTAAAAATGCTGGGTTACTAGCTGCTCAAATAGTTGCTTTAAGTGATCATAAAGTCAATAATAAGCTTAAAGAATTTAGACAAACTATGCATAATGAAGTTACCAAAAAAAATGAAACTTTAAAAAACAAGGGAATTAATCACTTTTTAAAAAAAACTAAGACTTAATAGAAAAATTTAATCATCTAAATCTAGTAATTCTTTTTCGCTCAAATATTTCATAATTTGTCTTACAGAATCATTAAGATCTAAAGAACCTGTATCTACCCTAATCTCAGGAGCCTTTGGGATTTCATATGGACTAGATATACCTGTGAAATCCTTGATTTCACCCAATCGTGCCTTTTTATATAAACCTTTCGTATCTCTTTTCTCACAGATATCAATATTCGCTGCACAAAATATTTCTATAAAATCTTTACCAATTATCTTTCTAACTTTTTCTCTATCAGACCTAAAAGGTGAAACAAAAGCTGTAATTGTGACAATTCCAGCATTCATAAATAAATTAGCGACCTCTCCTATCCTCCTAATATTTTCTTCTCTATCCTTATCAGAAAACCCAAGATCTCTACACAAGCCATGCCTAATATTATCTCCATCTAATAAATAAGTAGATACTTTCTTGGAATGTAAAGCCTCATTTAGAGCATTAGCCAAAGTACTTTTCCCTGATCCGGATAAACCTGTAAACCATAAAACCATTCCTTTATGACCCCGAAGACTTTCAAGATTCTGCCTATTGATTGTGGATTCGTGCCACTTTATATTAGTTTTATTTTCTAAATTAGGATTATTCATTAGGACTTAAAACAGGAATTAATTATTAATTATTCTAAACCTAAGACTTCAAATGCAATAGCCTTCTCTATTAAGAAAAAACTTTACCTTTTCTTGCATATCTCCTTGCAATTGAATCCCTTGATCATTTATAGATCCACCTGTACCACAATAAACCTTAAGTTTTTTTAGTAATTCAACAATTTG
>CACOIM010000044.1 GCA_902627325.1 uncultured Prochlorococcus sp.
CCTACAGCAGCTTCTGCAGCAGCTACTGTAATGACAAAAATTGCAAATACCTGGCCTTGTATCAAATTATTATCAATATAAGAGGAGAAAGCCATTAAATTTAAGTTAACTGCATTCAACATTAATTCAATACTCATCAAAACTCTCACAGCATTTCTGCTATTAAGTAATCCCCAAATACCAATACAAAAAAGAATTGATGAAACAATCAAGAAAGCCTGTAATGGAATTGATTCAAAATTCATGAGAAAAATTTAATAAATTACTGTTTTTCAATGAGCAGAGGCTTGTCTGATTTCTCTATAAGTTCCTGATCAACTGGCAGACCTGTTGAAATATCTTCAGATAGAACATCTCTTCTAGCTAAAACAATAGCTCCTATCATAGCCATTAAAAGTAAAACTGAAGCCACTTCAAAAGGAAGTAAATAATCACTGAATAGATGCTCTCCAAGTCTGATCGTTGATTCTTCACCTATAGATAATTTCGGATCAGCTATAAGCCAGCTATTAGATAAGTCAACTCTTACAAGAAGACTCAAAAGTGTAATACAAATGGTAGATGAAATTAATTTTCTAGAATTAAGATATTTAATTGGCTTTAAATCCTCTTTTTTATTAACAAGCATAATTGCGAACAATATTAATACATTAATCGCACCTACATATACTAGTACTTGTGCTGCAGCTACAAAACTTGCATTTAATAATAAATATAAGCCCGCTACACTCATAAAAACTCCTCCTAATAAAAAAGCAGAATATACTATGCTCTCTAATAAAACTACACCTAATGAACCAATAATTATGATTAATGATAAAATTGAAAAACAGATTAGTTGTGTGGTTACTGCAATAGACATCAAGTTAAAATTATTTTACTACGGTTGCCTCTTCTTTAGATTCAGAAGATTTCATCCAATCTAGCACTTCTTCAGGTAATTTACCTACTCGAGGATCAGATGATGGTATGTCGTGGGGATCCATTACCCCTTTTGGTAGGTATGTCAGTTCTTTGAGAGATTTAACAGTTGGATCAGAAGTAACATTTGTAGGTAATCTCCCGAGAGCAACATTATCAAAATTTAAATTATGTCTATCAAAAGTTGCTAATTCATATTCTTCTGTCATTGATAAACAATTAGTAGGACAATATTCAACGCAATTACCACAAAAAATGCATGCACCAAAATCTATTGAGTAATTTCTTAATTCTTTCTTTTTGGTCTCTTTGTTCATTACCCAGTCAACAACTGGGAGATTTATTGGACAAACACGTACACATACTTCACAAGCAATGCATTTGTCAAACTCGTAATGAATTCTGCCTCTATATCTCTCTGAAGGAATAAGTTTTTCGTAGGGATACTGAACAGTTACAGGTCTTCTTTTAAGATGGTCAAAGGTAACCGTGATCCCGTCGAATAAATATTTACTAGCTCCAAAAGCTTCCTTAACATAACTGTTGACTTTTTGAAAAAAATCTTTCATCTTTAGAAGCTTAACTTAACATTATTATACAACATTTTTTCTAATTTGTTGAGTAAAAATACTTAAAGTTAACCACCAAAAAATCTAGGTAATGCCAGTTTTAACCCTGCAGTCAATAATAGATTTGCTAGAGAAATTGGTAGTAGAAACTTCCACCCTAAATCAAGTAATTGATCAATCCTCACTCTAGGAGTAGTCCATCTAAGTAGGATTGCTATAAATACAAGTAAGTACGCTTTTAGAATTGTCATTATAATTCCTAAGGTTGCAGTTATTACCTGAACAAACGATGTATCTAATGGGATATTTAAAACATTCGAAATAGTTTCTACAGGAATAGGAAATCCCCAACCGCCCAGATACAGAACAGATACTAATAATGCAGATAAAATTAAATTTATATAACTACCTAAATAAAATAAGGCAAATTTCATTCCCGCATATTCCGTTTGATAGCCAGCAACAAGCTCTTCTTCAGCTTCAGGGAGGTCAAAGGGTAATCTTTCACATTCTGCTAAAGCACATATCCAGAAAATGACAAAACCTATAGGTTGTCTCCATATATTCCAACTTAAAATTCCCGCACCACTCTGTTGATTTACTATGTCAACTGTGCTGAGGGAATTGGTCATCATGACAATTGCTAGAACTGACAATGCAAGAGGTATTTCGTAGCTAATAGATTGAGCTGCAGCTCTAAGTCCCCCAAGAAGAGAATATTTATTATTTGATGCATATCCACTCATCAAAAGACCTATTGGTTGGATACTACTTAAAGCTATCCAGAGGAATATCCCAACACCTACATTACTTATTAGCAAATTTTGCCCAAATGGAACAATTAACCAAGATAAAATAACAGGTACTAATACTAAAACCGGTCCAGCAGTAAAAAGTATTGAATCAGCTTTTTCTGGGATGATATCTTCTTTTACAAGTAATTTGAGCCCATCTGCAATGGGTTGAAGAACTCCTAAAGCTCCAGCATATTCCGGACCAATTCTCTGCTGGGCAGCTGCAGAAATTTTTCTTTCAAGCCAAACTGTTACCAATACTCCTACTACCGCTGCTACTAAAACGATAAGCATTGGGAAGGGAAGCCAAATAATATGAGCAATCTCGCTAGGTACCCCAAAAGATTTTAGAGCTTCATTAAAACTATATTCCAAATCCAATCCGTTAGTCACAATCTTTTGTTTTTCTAATAATACATTAACTCTTCTTATATCAAAACCGTGTATCTACTGTGAATAAAAAAATATTTATCTTTGATCAAGAGGAATCCAATTTCTAGGTTTAGAACCAGTATAGATTTGTGAAGGTCTAAAAATCCTATTTGCACCTAGCTGCTCTCGCCAATGTGCTAACCAGCCAGCAACTCTAGAAATAGCAAAAATAGGAGTAAATAAATCATTAGGAATACCTAATTTTCTATAAACTAAACCGGAATAATAATCTACATTTGGATAAATCCCTTTTGTTCCAAAAATTGGAAGAGCTTCTTCTTCAAGTTTTTTGGCAACTTCGTACATCTCATCTTTGCCAAATCGTTCAAAAAGCTCTTCAGCTAATGATTGAAGTATAGTAGCTCTTGGATCTTTAACCTTATATTCTCTGTGCCCAAATCCCATTATTTTTCTTTTCGCTAATAACGCATCTTTTATAAATGAAACTGCATTCTCTGGGGTATTTATTTTTTCTAACATTGCAATAACATCTTCATTGGCTCCTCCATGAAGAGGACCTGCCAAAGTCCCTACGGCTGATGCAACTACTGCATAAGGGTCTGTAAGTGTACTCGCAGTAACTCTGGCACTAAAAGTACTTGCATTTAGACTGTGCTCTGCATGTAGTATGAGACATTTATCAAAAACTTTTGCTGCTAATGGATCTTGCTCTTTTTCAGTAAGCATATATAAAAAATTCGAGGAATAAGATAAGTCATCTCTTGGTTGAATCGGATCTTGCCCTTTCCTTATCAGTTGAAATGCAGCAACCATAGTTGGAATTTTTGCAATAAGTCTAATAACAGCGTTATATACATATTTGGGGTCATCAATTGCTCTTCGTGAGTAAAACAAACCTAGTGAAGCGGCACTAGACTGTAAAGCATCCATTGGATGACCTGAAGAGGGGAAACATTTCATCATATCTCTGACTCTGAAGCTTAATCTTCTATGCATTTGTACTTCATCTTCAAAATTTTTGAGCTCGTCGACTGTTGGTAATTCTCCCCATATCAAAAGAAATGCAGTTTCTAAAAAACTACTTTTCTGTGCAAGCTCGTCAATGTCATATCCCCGATATAAAAGTTTTCCTCGTATGCCATCGATAT
>CACOIM010000045.1 GCA_902627325.1 uncultured Prochlorococcus sp.
TCAAGCTAAAGCGAATAATTCAGAAAATATCTCACAAGCGAGAAAGAGTAATAGTATTCCAAATCAACAACTATCCGCTACCCCAACTTCTATAGACGCAAAAACAAATTTAGTATTCTTACCTAGAGATCCTGAATGGGCATACGTTTTTTGGCATATCTCTGAGGCTGACAGAGAAAAGGCTAAGTCACTTGGTGCTAATAAGCTATGTTTAAGGCTTTATGACGTGACAGGTGCTAAAGATGGAAATTTTAATCAAGGTACTTTAAGGGAAATTGCAGTTGATAGTTACAGTACAGAATGGTACTTGCCGATCCCCGTGTCAGACAGGGATTATAAAGTTGAGTTGGGTTACAGGTATGGTTTTAAATGGATGTCATTAGCTTTCTCCTCAGCCGGACATGTACCAAATTCTCAGCCCTCTGAACAGATTTTAGATAAATTTGTTCCCTTTAATCTAGAATCACCCGCCGAAACTAACTTAGCAATAACAAATTCAGACGAGAGTGAGATTAATGGATTGCATGAACGTTTATATCAGGTCGCGACTGATTATACAAAACGCTCTAGAGCTGGTTCAGAAGAGTTCATGGAAAATAACTCAAAATATACCCCTAACCCAAGTCAGAATGATTCGGGGGCGGGCTTATGGGCTTCTGGGCTAAATGAATCGGGAGTAGGAATCTCTAATAGATCTTTTTGGTTAGTAGCTGATGCAGAACTAATCGTGTATGGAGCAACTGATCCATCCGCTAATTTAACAATTGGAGATGAAAAGGTCCCACTAGCATCTGACGGTACATTTAGGCTACAAGTTCCTTTTAGGGATGGTTTGCAGAATTATGAGATAAAGGCAACAGATTCAGTTGGAGAACAAAATAGATCTATCACTATGAGATTTAATAGGGATACACCTTTGGATAATACGAATGAAAAATCTAATGCAGAAACTGAGTGGTTTGAATAGGTAATGAAAAAAAATTTTATTGCCTTTACACCTTTACTTGGAGCATTAACTTTCCCCCTTGTAGTTCCTATTACTATTTCAAAGTTCGGAATCAATTACGGTATATTATCGGCCTTATTTATTAGTTCATTGTGGTTTATAGCTATGTTAAGAACTGCTGAAATGCCACATTAAATTATTTAGATTTTAAAAAAAATTATTAAAAAATGGATAGATTCAAATACATTACTATTGAAAAACCTTTTACAGATCAGAAACCAGGAACTTCTGGATTAAGGAAGAGCACACTAAAGTTTCAAGAAGCCCATTATTTAGAAATATTTGTCGAATCTGTCCTTCGTCAAATAGATAATTTGGAGGGAAGTACTTTAATATTAGGAGGTGATGGTAGATATGGGAATAAAAAAGCGATACAAAAAATTATTCAGATTTGCGCCGCACATAATGTTGGTAGAATTATCATCACTAAAGATGGAATCTTATCTACTCCCGCAGCTTCAAACTTGATACGACAAAGAAATGCTCTTCTGGGGATAATACTTTCAGCAAGTCATAACCCAGGAGGAGTTGAAGGAGACTTTGGAATTAAAATAAATGTATCAAATGGAGGGCCGGCCCCAGAAAAACTTACTAATCAAATATATAGATGCAGTCAATCATTATTAGAATACAAATACTTTGATTATCCTGTTCCAGAATTTAATAATCAAGGATCTTTTAAAATAAAAGATATGATTGTAGAAATTATTGATGGTGTGAAAGATTATGTAACATTAATGGAAAGAATCTTTGATTTAGATCAAATAGGAGACTATTTGAAAAATGATTTTTCTTTAGTCTTTGACGCTATGAATGCAGTTACAGGTCCTTATGTAAGAGAATTATTTATAAATAAACTTGGGCTATCTGAGAATTCTCTCATGAATTCTATCCCTCTTCCAGATTTTGGTAATCTCCATCCAGATCCTAATTTAACTTATGCCCATGAATTAGCTGATTTACTTCTGGATAAGCGATCATTTGATTTTGGTGCAGCATGTGATGGGGATGGAGATAGAAACATGATCCTTGGTAAAAATTGTTTTGTAAATCCAAGCGATAGTTTAGCTGTCATTACTGCAAATACTAATCTCATACCTGGTTATAGAGGTGGTATCTCTGGCGTGGCAAGGTCTATGCCTACAAGTATGGCTGTTGATTGTGTTGCCAAGAAATTAAATATACCGTGCTACGAGACTCCCACGGGCTGGAAGTTTTTTGGTAATCTTTTAGATACTGATAAAATTACCATCTGTGGCGAAGAAAGCTTTGGAACTGGCAGTAATCATGTAAGAGAAAAGGATGGACTATGGGCAGTATTATTTTGGCTCCAAATTTTAGCAGCTAAAAAATCTTCAGTAATTGATTTGATGAATCAACATTGGGCAAAATTTGGAAGGAACTATTATTCAAGGCATGATTATGAAGCGATACCTTCTGATATAGCTAATCAGATATTTGAGAATTTAGAGTCACTTTTGCCTAAGTTGAAGAATCAAAGATTTTCTAATAGTGTAGTTTTAGATGCAGATAACTTTTCGTATGAAGATCCTGTTGATAAAACAATAAGCACTAATCAAGGTCTAAGAATAATATTAGAAAATAATTCGAGAATAATATTAAGATTATCTGGTACTGGAACTAAAGGATCTACTCTTAGGTTATATTTCGAAAAATTATCCCTTCCCAATGGGGAACTTAATCTTAATCCTCAAATAGCTTTAAAGGATTTAATCACAAGTTTGGACGAATTACTAAATATTTCCACTTACAAAAATGGAAAGGCCTACTGTAATAACTTAATTTTCTATATAAGAAATTATATGCCTTCTGATAATTTATTTGAGGATCATAATCCTGTATTAAAGCAATCTCCATTAGCAGATCGATTGAGACCAAAGTTTATAGAAGACTTCTATGGACAGCAAAATATTCTGTCAAAAAATTCTATATTACGTAATGCAATTTTGAATGATAAGGTTGGTAATACAATTTTTTCAGGTCCCCCAGGCGTTGGAAAAACAACTTTGATAGAAATCATTTCTTCATATACGAGAGCAGCAATGATTAAATTAAATGCTGTTTTATCTGGTGTTAAGGAACTTAGAAATGAAATTTTATTAGCTGAAGAAAGATGGAGAAACTCAAAGAGAAAAACAATTTTATTTATTGATGAGGTTCATAGATTTACTTCGGTTCAGCAAGATGCGTTATTACCTTCAATTGAGAATGGAACTATCATTTTTATTGGGGCAACTACTGAAAATCCGACATATTCAGTAAATAAAGCTCTTTTGAGTAGATCAAGAGTTTTTAAATTGCATCCATTACGTGATATGGATCTCTTAAAAATAGTTGATAAAGTAATTAATTATTATCAAAATGCTGAAATTAAAAAAAATATAAATATTTCACAAGAAGCTCTAGATCATTTAATAAACTTCTCAAGTGGAGATGCCAGAAATCTTATTAATGCTTTGGAATTAGCAATTGATACCACAATTGATAATGAAAATGAGACTATAGAAATAAATTTATCTATTGCTCAAGATTCCATACAAAATAAAAATATTATTTATGATAAGTATGGACAAAATCATTTTGATATTGTCAGTGCCTTTATTAAGTCAATAAGAGGTTCTGATCCTGATGCCACCTTATATTGGCTAGCAAATATGATTGAGGCGGGTGAAGATCCTAA
>CACOIM010000046.1 GCA_902627325.1 uncultured Prochlorococcus sp.
ATAATTATTTGCTTCAATACCTAATGATATTCGTTGTACTTTTTGAATATTTTTATTTTCTTTTGATGGTAAAGATCCTCTGATATTAAGTTTGCTTCCTCTTTTCTCTATTTTTAATTTACTGCCTTCAATTATGAACTTTTTATTTATAACATTAATTTCGTGAATTATATTCATTATGCCTATATAATTATTTTTATAATGACGTTATGTATGTCTTTTTTCAATCTCTTTAAAAGTTAAATGGAGAAAGTTGGTGTCCTACTAATGAATCTAGGAGGCCCTGAAAGAGTGAAAGATGTAGGTCCTTTTTTATATAATTTATTTTCGGATCCAGAAATAATAAGATTACCTATCCCATTTTTTCAAAAACCACTTGCATGGTTAATCAGTACACTTCGTAGTACAAAATCACAAGAGGCCTATTTATCAATTGGGGGAGGATCACCTTTAAGGCGTATTACTGAACAACAAGCTAGAGAACTGCAGAGTAAATTAAGAGAGTGTGGACTTAATGCAACAACCTATATAGCTATGAGATATTGGCATCCTTTTACAGAATCTGCAATTGCTGATATTAAAGCAGACGGAATAGATCAGGTTGTAGTTCTCCCCTTATATCCTCATTTCTCAATAAGTACAAGTGGTTCTAGTTTTAGAGAACTTAAAAAATTACGAGATAATGATGAACAATTCAAGAAAATTCCAATGAGGTGTATAAGGAGTTGGTTTAATCAGTCTGGTTATATAAAAGCGATGGTTGAATTGATTTCTGAGCAAATCCTTCTATGTGAAAAGCCTTCAAATGCTCATGTCTTTTTTACTGCACATGGGGTACCGAAAAGTTATGTTGAGGAAGCTGGTGATCCATATAAGAAACAAATTGAAGACTGTTCGTTTTTAATTGTCAAAGAACTTGAGAAACATTTAAATTTTAGTAACCCTTATACTCTTTCATATCAAAGTAGAGTTGGCCCGGAAGAATGGTTAAAACCATATACTGAGGATGTTTTGGAGGATCTTGGAAAGTCAAAGATAGAAGATTTAATTGTGGTTCCAATAAGTTTCGTAGGAGAACATATTGAAACTCTTCAAGAAATTGATATTGAGTATAAAGAGTTAGCAGAGAGTGCTGGGATTAAAAATTTTAGAAGAGTAAAAGCACTTAATATTAATTCTACGTTTATAAATGGTTTAAAAGATTTAGTTATTTCATCTTTAAAAGAACCAATAGTAAATTTAGATCAAGCATCTAAATTGCCAGCGAAAGTTAAACTTTATCCTCAAGAGAAATGGCAATGGGGCTGGAATAATAGTTCTGAAGTTTGGAATGGCAGGGTGGCGATGATAATATTTTTAATTCTGTTTATAGAAATTATTTCTGGATCCGGACCATTGCATAAATTAGGGATTTTATAAATTACCTTATTTTTGTAATTTAATAATAAGGCTTAATTTTGACATTATTTTTAAATACTAGGCAAAAGTTTGTAAATAAGCCTACTATTTAAATAGATTTACCTACTTAATTGACACTTGCTTCTAAACCTATGCAAAAAGGTGATTCAGATAACATAAATCCTAACTGGATTACTGGTGCGGAAGCACTAATGGATGCTCTCAGGCTTCATGGTGTTGAGGTCATTTTTGGCTATCCTGGAGGTGCGATACTTCCCATATACGATGCAGTTCATAAAGCAGAGAAAGAAGGATGGTTAAAACATTACATGGTAAGACATGAGCAAGGTGGATCTCATGCTGCAGATGGATATGCAAGAGCAACGGGAAAAGTAGGTGTCTGTTTTGGAACTTCTGGACCTGGCGCAACAAATCTAGTAACTGGTATAGCTACTGCTCAAATGGATTCGGTTCCACTTGTTGTGGTTACCGGTCAAGTACCAAGGCCTGCAATCGGAACAGATGCTTTTCAAGAAACTGATATATTTGGTATAACCTTGCCGATAGTAAAACATTCATGGGTTATTAGGAATCCTTCTGATATCGCAAGGGTAGTTTCCCAAGCATTTTTTGTAGCTTCTTCTGGGAGGCCGGGACCTGTCTTAATAGATATTCCAAAGGATGTTGGACAAGAATTTTTTAATTATGAAAAGGTTTTACCTTGTGAAACAATACCAAAGGGCTTTAAAAGGTTAGGAGAGATCAATGAAGAAGATGTTAATAAAGCAGTTGAATTAATTAAAAATTCCCAAAAACCACTACTTTATGTAGGTGGCGGAGCTATCGCATCAGGAGCTCATGATCAATTACAAACTTTATCAAGAAATTGTCAAATTCCTGTTACAACAACCTTAATGGGCAAAGGTATATTTGATGAAAGAAATAATTTATCTGTAGGAATGTTGGGTATGCATGGAACTGCCTACGCTAACTTTGCTGTCACAGAATGTGATCTCCTTATCGCAGTTGGAGCAAGATTTGATGATAGAGTAACTGGAAAATTAGATACTTTTGCTCCTGATGCGAAAGTAATACATATTGATATTGATCCAGCAGAAGTGAATAAAAATAGACGAGTTGATGTGGCAATTGTTTCCGACGTCTCGGAAGCACTCTTAAAAATTAATGATTTGTATAAAAAACACCCATCGGAAAGCAAAACAAAAATCTGGTTAGATAAGATTAAGTCCTGGAAGAACAAACATCCTTTGTTTATACCCCCTGAGGATGGTGAAATTTATCCGCAGGAAGTCTTAATAAAACTCAGAGAATTTGCACCTGAGGCCTTTGTTACCACCGATGTAGGTCAGCATCAGATGTGGGCGGCTCAATACTTGAGAAATGGTCCAAGGAAATGGATTAGTAGTGCAGGGCTGGGCACAATGGGTTTTGGATTGCCTGCAGCTATGGGTGTTAAGGCTGCCTATCCAACCTCTGAAGTAATATGTATCGCTGGTGATGCAAGTATTTTGATGAATATACAAGAACTGGGGACGTTATCTCAGTATGGATTAAACGTAAAAATTATAATTATAAATAATCGATGGCAAGGAATGGTTAGACAATGGCAAGAAAGTTTTTATGATGAAAGATATTCTGCCTCAGATATGAGCTGTGGAGAACCTGATTTTGTAAAACTTGCTGAAGCTTTTGGAGT
>CACOIM010000047.1 GCA_902627325.1 uncultured Prochlorococcus sp.
TTACTTCATTTGGAAGTTCAAATTTTTGCGATCTACCATGCCATCTAAAGCCTTTGATTTGTTTTCGTAAATCTTCTTCAAATTTGATGGCTAATCTCGCTTGGCCCATACTTAATCTTTCAGAAACCTTTTGCAGATAATGCGTCCTAGTGACAGATTGCGGCAACTTACTTAAGAACTTTACAAGTGCAGTTACAACTCTTTGAAAATTCTCTACTTTTGACAAATCTTTATCTAAAAAAATTTGCTCTAATTCCCAATCAATCCAGAAAGGAGCATTATCAATCAAGTTAAAATAATCAACTGCTGAATTTTGATTTAAAAACTCATCAGGATCTTTGAAACCTCTTAGCTGAAGTATCTTTAAATTTATTTGATGATTTAAAGATAAACTTTCTACTTCAGCAATTATTCTTTTTGTTGCAGAAATTCCTGCATTATCAGAGTCAAAATTAATAACGATATTTTTATTATCTGTACATCTACATAATTGTGAGATCTGATACTTGCTCAATGATGAGCCCTGAGCTGCTACACAATTGTTGATTCCCTTTGCATGAAGAGATATGACATCAAAATTACCCTCAACAACTATGGCTAAATCTTTTTTTCTAATATTGCTAGAAGCCTTATCGAATCCATAGAGGATTTTCCCTTTCTTAAAGACATCTGTTTCTGGAGAATTTAAATACTTAGGATTTGATCCGTCTAGTGTTCTACCAGTGAATGCAACAACTCTAGATTGGGAATCATATATAGGAACCATTAATCTATTCCGAAATCGATCGAAAACTTTATTTTTATTATCCTTGGAAATAATTAATCCAGCGTTTAAAATAGCTTCATAAGAAAATCCTTTAACTTTTAGAAGATATTCATATAGGCCTGTCCATGAATCAGGAGCAAATCCTAATTCAAATTCCTCAATTATATTTTTACTTAATTTCCTTTTATTCTCTAGATAATTATAAGCACTATTACCAACATTACTATTTAATTGTATTTTGAACCAATTCTTGGTTTCTTTTAGAATTTTAAATAATTCATCTCTTTTAGATAATTGTTTTTTATATTTTTCTTGTTGATGTGGATCTACTGTCTCAACTTTAATATCATTTTTCCTCGCCAAAGATAATACAACATCTGAAAAATTATTTCGAGTAAATTCCATTAAAAACTTAATAGAATTTCCACCTGCACCGCATGAAAAACAGTAATAGAATTGCTTTTCAGGTGAGACCGTCATTGAGGGTTTACTATCATCATGAAATGGGCAAATACCCACATATTCCTTACCCCTCTTTTTTAAGACAACATGTTCAGATATAACATCAACAATATCTGCTTTTTCTTTGACCTCCTGTATAGTTTTTTGATGAATAGAGGAACCCATTGAATTGGCTTATTAAAAAATAAAAAATATGATTAAGTTATAAATCATAATCATCAAAGAATCCACCTAAATTCACAAAATAATTATTTAAAATAATGACTTTTTTTAAAGCGAGTACTAAATGAAAGTAGTTGTTAACAATAAGTTTAATCTAGTATTTGCCTCATTATTTTTTAGTTTAATGACTGTTTGCGTTAAAAAAATTGATGAAGCAATTCCAATTTACGAATTAGTTTTCTTCAGATCTATATTTAGCTTAATAATTACATCGTTAATAATTAAAAAAAAGAAGATTAATCCATGGGGTAAGAATAAAGCTCTTCTTATTCTGAGAGGATTACTTGGTACTACAGCGTTAATGTGCATTTTTTACTCAATAAGAAATATGCCACTAAGTATTTCAACTGTAATTCAATATACATATCCTATCTTTATTTCAATATTTGCAGCTCTTTTATTTAAAGAAAAAATAAACTTTAAATTAATAAGTGCTTTATTTATTGGTTGGTTTGGAATATTAATAATATTAAATCCTTATCAATCAAAATTATA
This sequence comes from uncultured Prochlorococcus sp., assembly GCA_902627325.1. Taxonomy (GTDB): domain Bacteria; phylum Cyanobacteriota; class Cyanobacteriia; order PCC-6307; family Cyanobiaceae; genus Prochlorococcus_A. Next base: position 1,946 of record CACOIM010000047.1, read on the forward strand.
TGAAATTGATAACTTTTCTATTTTTATTGCATTTGTTGGAGCTCTAACAACATCATTAGCATATATTGCAGTCAAGAAATTATCTAGTCGAGAGGATATATTTATAATAATAAAATATTTTCCTTTAATTTCAGTAATAACGCTACTACCAATTGTCTGCTTAAATTGGATAACACCACAAGTAAATGATCTAATATGGATTATTGGCATTGGTATATTTACCCAAGCAGGACAAACATTTCTAACTTTAGGTTTGAAAAATTTACCAGCCTCCCAAGCATCATCTATAAATTATTTACAAGTACTATTTGGTTCTATTTGGGGAATTTATATATTTGGGGAAAACATAACTTTAAATTTTGTAATAGGATCTTTATTTGTTTTATTAGGAACTATTATTTCTACTAGCAAAATGCAAAAAACGGATTTACAATTATAACAAGATGATAAATAAAATGAAATTCATTATTCTTACACTATTTAGTATGATGCCATTGCAGCCTTTATTAGCATCAATACCTAAATCAGTAACCTGTACAAGAACCGAATATAGAGAAGAATATATTCCTGGAACAAAATCAAATCCTGGTTACGTTAGAAATTATGAAGTAGATGTTGAAATACCATGTGAAGGATCTCAAACTGAAAAAAATGATATAAATGACTGCAGTGAAGGTTCATTTATAGGAGGACTTTTAGGAGCTGGACTAGCTATTTCTAGTTCAAGAGGTAAAGATAGATGGTGGGCAATACCAGCAGGTGGTACAGCAGGAGCTCTCATAGGATGTCAAGTTGATGGAGGTTAATTGATTAGCTGGATTAAAGGGGAAATTATAGATACATGGACTCAATCAAAAAAGTTTTATGTATTAATAAATTGTCAAGGATTAGGATATGAAGTCCAAATATTAGAACCTTTAAAAGAAGATTTTGATAAAAATATAGTAACTTTCTGGCTTCATCAAATAAAAAAAGAGGACTCAGATTTATTTTTTGGTTTTAGAGATAAGGAAAAAAGAGATTTCTTTAGAGACTTACTGCAAGTAAAAGGTATAGGTCCACAAATCGGAATGGCCTTATTAAACAAATATGAATTAAACCAAATTTTTAATTCAGTTATAAATAAAGACAAGACACTTTTTAATTCAGT
>CACOIM010000048.1 GCA_902627325.1 uncultured Prochlorococcus sp.
CAAAAGTCATGGGAAAAATTCACCTTTAGTTATTTTAGGAGCAAAAAGATCTGCTTCACTTATTCCCTGGATTGTAGGAACAATTTATACATTTCAATTTTTTACGATATTAATTGGTTTTATTCCACCAACTTGTTTGCTTTATTTTATTAGCCTTCCTTATTCAATAAAGTTAATAAAAATTTTAAATAAATTTCATGACAATCCTGATTCTCTCAAAAGGTGTAAATTCATCGCTATAAAAATTCAAACCATGAATGGAATAGGATTAACACTAGGGCTGCTTTCAGGTTTTTTATCATAGAAAATGAACATAAAATTTAAAAAAAAATTCTTTTTCTTTGAATTTCCAAAATCTATATTAAATTCAAAAAGAAAATTTAATTATAAAAAAGGATGGATTATAAAATTAAATTCTAATAATAGTATTAACGATGGTTTTGGAGAAATTGCACCTTTGTTTGATGAACATATATCTTTATGCGAAAAACAATTAAATATGATTCCAGAAAATATTAATAGAGATAAGCTGACTGAAAAAATATATAATTTTCATCCATGTGTACAATCTGGAATTAAATCTGCATTAGGAGAAATAGAAGGAATAATCAAATATAAAGAGAAATATAAATTTAACGAAATTCATCAAAGTGCCATTTTGGTGGATTCTTTTTCAGTAATTGAAAAATTGAAAGAACTGAAAATACAACATAAGTCCAAACCTAGAGTTTTTACGATTAAGTGGAAAGTAGCTACTAAAGAAAATAAAATTGAAGAAAAAATTTTAGAGGAAATACTTAACCAACATGAGAATTATATTAAATTACGAATTGATGCAAATGGCTCTTGGAATAGACAATGCGCTAATAGGTGGGCGGAAATACTGAATAATAATACAAATTTAGATTGGATTGAACAACCACTTGGAATTGATGATTTGGAAGGACTATATGAATTAAACAAAAAGATTCCTGTGGCTTTGGACGAATCATTGTTAAAATATCCTGAATTAATTAATTCTTGGAAGGGATGGCAAATAAGAAGACCATCACAAGAGAAAAATCCTTTAAAGCTATTAGAAGAGTTGAATAATGAAAATAGCCTTAAATCTCTTAGTTCCTCTTTCGAAACTGGAGTAGGGAAAAGATTTTTATTTCATTTGTCATATTTACAATTATTAGGATCAACTCCAAAAGTACCTGGTTTAGCCTTAAAACAAATGCCTAACACTTTCCTTTTTAAAAATGATCCAAAAATAATATGGAATAATTTATGAATAATAAAATTAATGAAATTATAGTTGAGCATAATGATGAATTATCTTCAGAATTAATTCTTAAATATTTACAAGAAAGAAAATTAATACAAATAAAAAATAATTCTTGTATTTCTAATCGATTAAGTCCGATAAAGTCAGGGAAACCGGGAGTAATTATAAATAGTAGTGGCAGTATAAATATGCCAAAGCATTGTTATCATTCAATAGCAAACTTAAATCAATCTGCAAAGTACTGCGGTAAATGGCTAGAGGAGCAAGATTTTGATCTAAGTAATATTATTATTTTTAATACACTACCATTGAGTCATATCAGTGGATTCATGCCTTTATGGAGAAGTAAAATCTGGGATTGCGAATATATTAATATTTCACCAAAGATAATAAAAGAAAGTAAATATCTGTTAGAAAAAACATTAAAAATTAAAGATAAGGCCCGGAAAATATTAATAACTTCACTAGTTCCAACTCAGTTATATAGGCTCTTATTAAATAAAGATGGTATTAATTGGCTTAATTTATTTGATTTAATATGGGTTGGTGGAGCCAGTGTATCAAAAAATATTTTAAAAAAATGTATTAAAGAAAAAATTAATTTATCACCCTGTTATGGAGCTACAGAAACAGCTGCAATGATTTCTAGCTTAAAGCCTAGAGAATTTCTAAATGGTAATTTAAATGACGGGGAAATCTTTAAAGATATTAATGTAAGAATTAATGAAAAAAATTTAATCGAAATTAAAACTGAAAGAATAGGTAAAGAAGTTAGTCAATCTTCTGAAATAAAAGATTTTAAAAATAAAGATGGATGGTGGGAGAGTGGTGATATTGGTAAGAAATTTATAAAAAATAATAAAGAATATCTAATCGTTTATGGCAGAGTGGATAATACAATTAACTCAGGTGGCGAAATTGTATTTCTTGATTTAATAAAAAAAAGAATATTAGATTTTATAACCAACGAAGATTTACCTGTTGCAAATTTTAAATTTGAGAAAATAAACGATCTTATTTGGGGACAAAGGTACAGAATATTGATAGACTTCAAAAAAAATACGGGAAATAAAAATTTATTTAAATCAATAAAAAAATTAGAAAATTTTTCAGAAAACTTCCAAAAATTTGAAAGACCTTTTGAGTGGATAGTTAATGAAGAAGAGATAGACTCAGATAATTACATAAAAGATTGGAAAAATAACGAGTAAACAAAATTAGCACTCTTGAACCTTATTATTTAAATTTGATGCCTCTATCCACTTTTCTAAATGTTCCGATAAGTTTGTTTTAAGTCTTGTATTTGGATTAATTGAACAGTGGACAATAATGCTCTCTGCTACTTTGATAGAGTCCTTAAAAAATATATTTTTAACTTGAAATAAATGATTATTAATTTTTTGTGGTGAGATTTGAATTGATAATAAATCTCCAAAATTTATTGGCCCAAAAAATCTGGCTTCACAATTAACAATTGGTAGAGCAGATTTTTCATGAGATATTCCATCAGGGAAAATTTCGTTTATTGGTATTCCATATTTATCCATACTTTCTTCCCAAGCTTCATGTGACCATTTTAATAAATTATGAAAATGTATAACATTGGCAGAATCGCAATCACCAAACCTCACTCTTCTTTTTAGATTCAACCAATTAATTGATTTCATTATGAGAGTTATCTATCAACTGATCCCATAATTACATCTATTGAACCCAGAATTGCCATAATATCAGCAATTTTTGCACCTTTAAGTATATGAGGAAGAATTTGAAGGTTATTTAAGTCTGCTGCTCTAATTTTAA
>CACOIM010000049.1 GCA_902627325.1 uncultured Prochlorococcus sp.
CCTCTGTATATAATTTATATATACCTGACTTTAATGCGTCTGTTTCAATAGATTCTAGAATAATTGTTCCCAAACCTTTCCTTTTAAAATCACCTCTTACATATAGAAGAGATAATTTATTCTCAGGGTATCTAGTCGCAAAACCAATTATCTTATTATTATGCAAAAGCTTTGAACCTAATCCTTTCAAAAGAGATGTTTGAAATTCGGAATTTTCCCATGCCTGACATGCCCAAGCAAATTTATGTTCTTCACTATAAATATTTTCATCAATTGAACTAATTGAATCAAAGTAGACCTCTTTAAGCTTTAGTTGATCTTTTGTTGTTATTTGTTTTAATTTCATATAGAGATTATTTTAAAATATGAATAGTCAAAATATTGTGGCAATTGGTGGAGGTGGTTTTGGCAGATCATTAGGTGACTTAATGATTGAAAAATATATTATTTCATTAGTAAAAAAAAAAGTACCCAAAATATGTTTCATTCCTACTGCTTCTGGAGATAGTGACTTGTATAAATTAAATTTCTATAGGGCTTTTTCAAAATTAAATTGCGAAACCTCTCACATAGACTTTTTTTCAAGAACAGAAGAACTTGATGAAAAAATTTTAAGTCAAGATATTGTTTATGTTGGAGGAGGTAATACTAAGAGTATGTTAGCTGTTTGGAGAGACTGGAATTTAAATTTAATCCTAAAGAGAGCTTATGAGAATGGAATTGTTATGAGTGGAGTTAGTGCTGGTGCAATATGTTGGTTTGAAAAGGGAATAACAGACTCTTATGCAAATAAACTTGCGATGTTGAATTGTCTTGGATTTGTTAAAGGTATTGCTTGTCCTCATTTTGATGAAGAGAAGGAGAGAGAACCCTATGTAAATAATTTAATAAACAAAGATTTAATAAATTCTTGTATTTGTATTGAAGGATATAGCGCTTTACACATTAAAAACAATGAATTTAAAACAATTAATTTTGGAGATAATAAAAAATGTTTTGAACTCTATAAAAAAAATAATAAAATTTTAAAAAAGATTTTCTATTAAAAAAGTTAGCTTTTTAAATTTTTATAGGCTATAAATCAACTAGAAATATTTTTAATTTGGAACAACAATCAATTCAAAGAGAAGAGTGGAATTCAAAACTAGGTTTTATTCTTGCCGCAGTAGGTAGTGCGGTTGGTTTGGGGAATTTATGGGGTTTCGCATATAGATCTTCGCAAGGAGGAGGAGCCGCTTTTGTTTTACTTTATATTTTTGTTGTTTTAGTTGTAGGAATACCTATTTTTGTTGCAGAATTCTCATTAGGAAGGAGTACAAATACGAGTGCAGTTTTAGCTCCAATAAAGGCGGCAGGAAAAAAATGGGCTGCTCTAGGCTTCCTTTTTCTAATTGCACCTATTTCAATAGCTTCTTATTATGCCGTAATAATGGGATGGACTGCGGATATTTTCTTTCAATCCATATTTGTTGGATTACCAGAAAATACTGATCAAGCAGGAGAATTATTTAATCTTATTCATAATGGCTCTCGAGATTTTATCGGACAAATTTTTAGTTTAGTCCTTGCCTTCTTTATTGTTTCTGGAGGGATCACAAAAGGTATTGAGAAATTAAATAAGATCTGTATGCCAATTTTATTTATAATTCTTTTCGGACTTGTTATTTGGGCTGCTTTTTTAGGGAATGCAGGAGAAGGATATAGAAATTTTTTATTTAATTTTAATTTAAGTCAGCTTTTTAATCCTTCTACTATAAGAAATGCTTTTAGCCAAGCATTTTTCTCTTTGAGTTTAGGAATAGGAATAATGATAACCTATGCCTCTTATTTAAATAAAAAAAGTAATCTAACCAAGCAAGCTGTGCAAATTGCTTCATTAGATACTACTGTTGGTTTAATGGCAGGGTTAATCACATTCCCTATTATTTTCACCTTTGGTTTAAACGAAACTATAAGTAACAGTACCATTGCTACTTTATTCATAACAATTCCTTCAGGTTTAGGGCAATATGGATTTATTGGGAGATTAGTGGCAATTTTATTTTTTGGATTAGCTTATATAGCTGCAATTACCTCTTTAATTTCTCTTGTTGAAATTCCAACATCGTCTTTAATTGATAAATTTAAAATAAAAAGGAAAAATGCCTCTCTAATAACAATAATTTTTATTTTTTTGCTGGGCATCCCTTCAGCTTTAAGTACAAATTTATTGGGTAATATAGACGCTATCGCAAATATATTACTTATCTTGGGTGGTTTTCTCGTTTCTTTTTTAATTGGATGGGTAATACCAAAAACCCTTGATAAAGAATTAAGTAATTCTGGCTCATCTTTATTAACTAGAAACTATTTAAAGTTTATGTTGAAATACGTAACACCTGTCTTTGTTGCATGGGGACTAATTATTAGTATTTATGATTTAGTAAATAGTTGGAAAGCTTAAAAGTGCATTTCATAGGCAAAATCTAGATTTCCTCGTTCTTTGCTATTGATGTAAATTCAACTCCTTGATATTTCACAAAAGATGCTGTCCATATTTCTTTAGATAAATTTCCTAAATATTGAAGAAATTGAGATGTATCTCCATCTCTTATCCATTCAGCTTTTATAAATGGCAATTCCTTCTGCATTCTCTTTGGGTGCATATGAACTATTAATAGACCCTTATCTTCAGATAATCTTTTAATTGCCCCATCATCACTTCTTTGGAATAGTCTAAGTAAGAGATTTAAAACTACATCATTTGCAAGAGTTTTAAAGTTTTCTTTTTCATCTATATTTAATTTAATTTCTTTTCCTCCAAGAGGCATCGACCTTTCGTTATTTTGTTCTATGAGAGCGATTGCAATTAAATAATCTTGGCTAGCCATATGTTTTATAAATCAAGTTCTTATTATTCTAACTCTTAATATCCTTGAAATAACTTTTAATTATAATAAGGACTAAATTTTTAAATTAAAGTTTTTATTTTCGACTATTAAATTAACTAAGATTTAAATTTATTAATTTTAAAAACTAAATTATTTTAATTGTTAATTTCTTCTTTATGAATTTTATATTTGTAT
>CACOIM010000050.1 GCA_902627325.1 uncultured Prochlorococcus sp.
TATTAGTAATTCTTCGCAAAAAATGTTTTCAAAAATTCTTACTTAATAATCACAAGTGAATTATAATGAACAGATAGATAGATAAACTTTATATATGGTTAATTATTTAGAGAAAGAAGAGAGATATCCATCTATTTTAATAATGGATTTTGGGTCTCAATATTCAGAATTAATTGCCAGAAGAATTAGAGAAGCTAATGTCTTTTCTTTAGTTATAAGTCACCTTACTTCTTTTGATGAAATAAAGGAATTAAATCCTAAGGGAATCATTTTAAGTGGAGGACCTAGTTCTGTTTATGAAAATCATGCTCCTTTATGTGATGAAGAAATCTTTAATTTAGGTATCCCAATTTTGGGTATTTGTTATGGAATGCAATTAATGGTAAGACAACTAGGAGGAGATGTTACTCCTGCTAAAAATAAAGCAGAATATGGTAGAGCGCCCTTATGTATTGACAATAAGAATGTACTTTTAAATAAGGTCAAAGAAAATTCAATAATGTGGATGAGTCATGGTGACTCAATTAATCAACTACCCAAAAATTTTTCTCAAATAGCTCATACGGAAAATACTTCGCATGCTGCAATAGCTAATGAAAAGCAAAATCTATTTGGGGTTCAGTTTCATCCTGAAGTCGTTCATTCTGAATATGGATTTACAGTTATCAAAAATTTTGTATATGAAATTTGTAATTGTCAGGCTGATTGGAATGCACAAACCTTTATTGAGGAATCCATTCCAATTATTCAAAAACAAGTTGGTAATAAAAAAGTTTTGTTGGCTCTTTCAGGAGGGGTTGACTCATCTACGCTGGCATTTCTATTACATCGAGCAATTGGAGATCAACTAGTTTGTATGTTTATTGATCAAGGTTTTATGAGGAAAGGGGAACCAGAATTTCTGATGAGTTTTTTCGATAAAAAATTTCATATAAGAGTTGAATATATTAATTCTAGAGAGCGTTTTATTAAAAAACTTGATGGGGTAACTGATCCTGAAGAAAAGAGAAAAATAATAGGTACAGAATTCATTAGAGTTTTTGAAGAGGAAAGTAAAAGATTAGGACCATTTGACTATTTAGCTCAAGGAACTCTTTACCCTGATGTGATTGAAAGTGCTGGAACAAATGTTGATCCAAGAACAGGAGAGAGGATAGCTGTAAAAATCAAAAGTCATCATAATGTTGGAGGTTTGCCTAAAGATTTGCAATTTAAATTAGTAGAGCCATTAAGGAAACTATTCAAAGATGAGGTTCGAAAAGTAGGAAAAAGTTTGGGTTTGCCAGATGAAATTGTTAGAAGACATCCTTTCCCTGGACCAGGCTTAGCCATAAGAATATTAGGCGATGTATCTAGCGAGAAACTTAATTGTTTGCGTGATGCTGATTGGATAGTTAGAGACGAAATCAAAAGAGCTGGACTTTATAATGAAATTTGGCAAGCTTTTGCAGTTCTTTTACCAGTTAAAACAGTTGGAGTAATGGGAGACAAAAGAACATATGCATGGCCGATTGTTTTGAGGTGCGTTTCAAGCGAAGATGGTATGACAGCGGATTGGTCTAAAATTCCTTATGAAATCTTAGAAAAAATTTCTAATAGAATCGTTAATGAAGTTGAACAAGTTAATAGAGTTGTCTTTGACATAACAAGTAAACCTCCAGGAACGATTGAGTGGGAATAAACAAATTCTAAGAACTCAGTTATAATTTGAATCTATTGGTTTTACGTGAGAAATAGTCAAAATATTGGTTAAGTCATAGCAGTGCTTTTGGGCGATAAATTATGCTTGGTTTTACGTGGGTTTTACGTGAAAATCTTATATTTATAAATCTTGTGATATCAATGGTTTTTAAGGATAAAAATTAGGTGGTTTTATTGATTGGGAATGAAAAGTAGGGTATGAACCCATCTATAGTCAAGAAAAATTGGTCTCTCACGAGAATTTTGAAACCTGATGCCAAGGTATTTCAATATGGAGGTTTCACATATATGTAATAATTTATCTCTATAGAGAAATCGTAAAGTTTTAAATTTTTTTACACATTAGTAAATTAGTTCTTTATTTTTTAATTTTTTCTAAATTCCATTTATCAAATATTAATTTCATTTCTCTTCCTATTATTTTACTTTCTTTAAGAAAGGTAGTTTTTGAATAATTATTCCAAAAAAACATAAATAATGAAAAACCGGATAAATGAAGGTTTTGGTGGGAAAGGTAAATTTTTTACATATGTCTACTCAATACATTGTTTTAGGTGCTTATCACTAGCGATAATATTTTTTTAAGTTTCAAATACTTAATAATGAGGTGGATCCGATTCTTCTGGAGGGAAATAAGTATCCTCAACATTACCTTTTTTTCTTTCTGAAATATTCTTCCAATTGATCTAATCCGTCATTATCGTAATCATTTTTCTTCCCATTACTTCTCTAATAGACTTTTTACCTTATCTGAGAATTTTTGTTCTTTATCTATTCTTGTATTTACTTTTATCGTTGTATAAATTCTCGGAGCACCTTTTGAATGGATTTTTTCATGGCACTTTTTAACACATTCAAATACTTTGTCCCACTCTCCCTCTATTGCAGTTCCATTCGCCCCTAATTCATAGGTCAGTTTTTCATTTTTTATAACTTCAATACACTCTTTGATGTAGGGGGACAAAGAAGTTCCAACCCCAATCGGGACTAAGCATAAATCAATACTTACAAACATAATTTTTTACTATTCTTATAAATCTAATTATTAATATATTAAGTATTTTTTGAATGTATCCAACTAAAAAATCAATTATTAATTTTATGTATTACTAAAGGTGAAATTACGTATTTTGTTGTGTTGTTTTAAAAGTATGTATTTGAAAAAGATTTATTTTTTATGAATTTAGTATGCTCTTTAAAATAAGAGGGAATTTATTTTTCCTATTCGAGTCTTATGCACCTCGCTGCTCGCAAAGTTGATGAAGTGCTTTTGAATAATGAATTATT
>CACOIM010000051.1 GCA_902627325.1 uncultured Prochlorococcus sp.
TTATTATCAGGTTATTTTTTATATTTAAAAAGCTTTACTTTGCCAACCTTTCTAGGAACATTCTCAAAGTTATTTTATCCACTATCAATTTTTTGGTTACAAATAAGAATTAAAAACAAAGAGCCTTGGTTACCATTTACGGATTGGATGTCAACATCGCAACTATGGTTTAGATTGATACCAATTATGGCTTCTATGTTTACTTTTATAATAGTCTCTATAAATCTTTTATTTAAGATAATTTTTATTTTTATAAAGTAAATAAAAAAGCAATTTAAAATGTAATTATGTAAAGAAAATTGCCTTTTAAGAATATTTGTATAAATTTTAAGTATGAACCAATTTAACTAATGAAGCATATAAGAGTTAATGAAAATGAAGATTTCGACAAGAGAAATAATGAGATTCTAGACAATGAGTTATTTTCATTAAAATTTACTGATAGTTTATACAAAAAGGATATTGGAAAATTCTTAGAGTTTTTATCTTCACACTTAATTTAAATTGAAAAAAAGTACTATTAAAGCAGATTAAAAGGTCTTCATACTAAAACTTAACTACAAAAAGTAAGATATTTGAATAATAATTAATTCACCCGTATTTTTTTTATGCAATTATTTTTAGCAGATTGTCAATTTACAGATATTGACAATCAAGTAAAAGCTTACCAAGCATTCATTCAAGCTTGGGATAATGGTGAAATAGCAAAATCAGATAAAAATGAAAAATTTGAAATGCTTTTCAGAGTTCATGCCCCAGGAGAAGGTAGAGTTGTTTGTTTGTGCAGAGCTTTTAGCGATAAAGAAATTTTTGAACATTTTGCCCCATGGAGAGCAAAATTTGGAATTCACATGGAATTCACTCCCGTTATTAGCTGTCAAAACGTAGTTGATTATCATAAAAATTTATTTGAAAAGTTATCCTAGGATCTGTAAAGAAATTTTTTAATTAAAGATTTTATTAAAACACTGTAAATTATTAAACTTAATTATTTATCTAATTAGTTTATTAAAAATCAATCTTAATAAGCTTAGATTAAAATTTCTTAAGTTTAATTACCTAAAGTGAAGTTACAAATTAATAAATATAAATGAAGATTTAATTTATATATTGAAATTATATATTAACAACTTCTAGCTTATCTTCTACCTGTACATCATCGCTTGGTTTATTGTCATTCCTAATCTTTAATGCATAGATTACTGATCCAACAGCTAGAGATGAGGATATAAATATACCTGATAACAGGATAAGAGCAAATAATCCACCTATTAAGCCGCCTTTAAGTCTTAATAAATTGGACTTTAATAAGAGTACAAATAAAATAAAAATGGTAGCTTTAAGGCTAGAAATTTTTAAAAAAGTGATTGGAGATAAAGGATTAATAAACATTGCATATATCTAACTACATACACGATAAAATATTTTTTTAAAAGTGGTAAAAAAAAGGCTCATGTTGAGCCTTTTTTTTAATTTGAAAAAATTTATTAATCTTGGTTTGCCTCTGAGTCAAATTTAGACAAATTAGGACCCGCAATTAAGCCTACCAATCCAAAGAGGACCAATGATCCAATGCCAAATCCAGCTGCCCATGGATTGAAGCCACCCAAAGCGAAAGAAGCTAATAAATTCATAATTTTAAAACATTAATCTCGCAGTTAGCATACAGATTTTCATGACTGAAAATACTATATTGAGACATTTCTTCGTAATTCAATAAGATTTTATTGATTTAAAATTAAAAATTTTTTTAAAAATGGTTACTAAAAAAATTTAATAACTTACAAAATTTACTTTTTCAAATTAAGTAATTCATCTATAAACAAAAAATGCTTTAGTATTTAAATAAAATCCGATGGAAGAATCAACAATTACTTTTATTTACGATGGAGAGTGCCCATTTTGTAATCATTTTGCTGAAATGATTGAATTTAAAAGTAAAATAAAAAACATATCGATAAAAGATGGTAGAAAAAATCCTAATCTGATAAAAGATTTACTCAAAAAGGGATACGATCTAGATAAAGGTGCAATTCTTCTAATAAATGAGGATATATTTCATGGAGCGGATGCTATTAATACCATTTGTAAACTAATAAATAAACCATCAAGTAAATTACTTGAAATCTTATCAAAGACTTTTAAATCGAGTAAGAGAACAAGATTTATATTTCCTTTCCTTGTGAGAGCAAGAAGATTAGCCTTGATATCAAAAGGGATCCCCACATCTCTTCAATGAAATTAGAAAAATTCTTTTAAAAGAATTATTAATATATTATTCAAGTTATTAATGTTTAAAGAAAATTCTGTTTTTTCTCGCTAGAACTAATAAATAGGATTTTAAAAAGATGATAGAAAATTTCAACCCATTTATTTGTCTAGGCGGAGACAATGAAAAAATTAACCACATTGCTGAGGCAGCCATTGAAATGAATTTAACCTGCAACGACTTAAAAAAAGATTTAAATTTGTCTGATGGTGATGTAGTGGATATGTTACAGCTAGTTATGGATAGATTTAAGAATAGAAATTCCCTTTAATAAATAGACTTAACAGCAAAA
>CACOIM010000052.1 GCA_902627325.1 uncultured Prochlorococcus sp.
TATCATCATTTCCTGAACCTCTTAAAAATTCACTTTTAAATACATATCAAGGAGTAAGCCCTATCTTAATAAAACAAATTGAGCATTTATCAAATTTAAAAAAATATGATTTGATGAATAAAAATATGCTTTTAATTGATGATAAATATTTAAAAGAAATTTTTGTGATTTGGAAAAAATGGATTAATTGCTATATAAATAACCAATTTAGTTATACATCTTTCGACAATTATTTTTATAGCGTTTGGTTCCCAGAGATTAATCCAAATACTTCAGTTAATTTATCAAAAGAATTAAGTTATTATTATGATCATTTTTTAAAACTTAAAAAGATTGATGAACTAGTTAAAAAAATTGACACACTAGTTTATAAACAAATAAATATTGAAAAAAAGAATTTTGATATTCAAAACAAACTTCTTAAAAATTCTGAAAATCATGAAGAGTATAAGCAAAAAGCAGATAATATTTTTCTAAACTCTCAAATAAATAAAGAAAATGTAATTGAAGCGCAAAATTTATATAAGAAATCAAAGAAACTAAAAAGATCTAAAAAGCTGATTTGTGACAGGCTTTCTATCTATTCGGAAAAGCTAATCAGGCTTGAAGAATTTAGTGTAATGCTAGAAAATCTTAATTCTATTAGTATTGGAACTTTAAAAATTAAGATAGATTTATTAAATGAACTAAAAGAAGACCTATGTAGTGAATTCAACATTAATAAAATGAATAAGACAAAACTCAAGTCTACTAATAAAGATTCTAATCCCATAGAAATAATTTCACCTGAAGGAATAGTTATACAAATAGGTAGAAATATGAGGCAAAATGATTTAATAAGCTTTAAATTATCGAAGAAACAAGATTTGTGGTTTCATGCACAGGAGACCCCAGGTAGTCATGTTATTTTAAAAGCATCTACAAAAAAACCAACAGAATTAGATATTCAAATCTCAGCTGATATTGCAGCGTTTTTTTGTAAAGCTAAAGGTAACATCAAAGTACCAATTACACTAGTAAAAATTAAAGACCTACAAAAAATCAAAAACGGAGGTCTTGGATGCGTTTCCTTCAAAAACAGTGAAGTAATTTGGGGGAATCCAACAAGAGGCAAAGAATATATAAAAAAAATTACTGCAAAATAAATATGATATATAATTAGTAAAAATATTTAGATTATGGTTGATTTTCTTTTAGGTACTCATGAATTTCTAGGTAACCATAGTATTCCTGAATTCCTAGTGGGATATTTGTTTGGAGCAGCATTAATAATTGGAGCACCAACAGTATTTTTATTACTTGCTTTTGTAAGTGCTCTAATGAAAACGAATGGGAAAATGGGTGGTTATAGAGAATATGAAACATATGGGGAATCTACCTTGAATGATTGTCCACCTTTTCTATTACCTGATCCAACGAATCCTAAATATAATAAATAATACTTGATCAATTTATTTTTAAGAAATTAGATCAGACTTCCCAAATGATATGAACAATGTAGAGAAAAAGATAAATCAAAGTGAAGATGAAAGTGGATCTATGTCTTTTAGCGATCATTTAGAGGAATTACGCACTAGAATTCTTAATTCTATATATTCAGTTTTAATTTGTATTTTTGTTAGTTTACTGGTTATCAAGCCACTTATCAGATTTTTAGAAATTCCTGCAAAAGATATTCGTTTATTACAGCTTGCCCCGGGTGAGTTTTTATTTGTTGCAGTTAAAGTTGCTGGATATAGTGGATTAATTGTTTCATTGCCTTATATTTTTTATCAAATAATCTTATTTATATCGCCAGGATTAACAAGTAAAGAAAAAAGCCTTCTCTTGCCGGCCTTCATAGGTTCTGGTTTTTTATTTTTAATTGGATTGATATTCTCATGGTGGATACTAGTACCGGCGGCCATAAGTTTTTTCGTAAGATTTGGTTCTGAGATAGTTGAACCTTTATGGTCTATTGAGAGATATTTTGATTTTATTTTACTATTAATGACAAGTACTGGATTGGCTTTTCAATTACCAGTTTTGCAATTCACTTTAGGATCTCTAGGTATTATTTCTACAGAGAAAATGATTTCTAATTGGAGAATTGTAGTGATTTCTTCATCAATTTTGTC
>CACOIM010000053.1 GCA_902627325.1 uncultured Prochlorococcus sp.
TCAAGTTAAACATCTTGATGAAAGAGAAAAAGAGTTAAGAGCTGAACTAAAAGCTTTTGAACCCGCTAAGAAAAAAGTTTAGATTTTGATTTTTTTTATCGAAAAGAGGGTTTATCCCTCTTTTTTTTATGACAGTAAAAAATATTTACCACCACATACCGAGATTTAAATTTTCTGGTTCTGTATTACATGCAAGCTCACACTCGCTTAACTCTTTGACTGAGAGAGTCTCAAGTATTCTTGCCATATCAATAGAAGATAGTTCTCCATTAACGTTCCACTTAAGTGTAGTTTTACGTTGAGGTGTGCTTTTTGTTTTCTTCATCATGACTTTTTAAGGTCGGGGATAATTAAATAGCATGATTATTTAAAATTCTCAAATAGAATGTAAAGTTTTTATAAGTTAACGAATTAAATTTATTTATTAAATATCTAGAAATTCAAGTGGCGGTGGAAGTAGTAAGCGTTTCATGTAAAAGTTAAATTGAAGTTCCTTTTTTTTGATTTTGGAAAAAATCATTTTCAGGAAAAATCTGTTTTATATTTTCTGGAAAGAAAAACTCCAATTGCCTTCTCATATCTCCTTTATATATAAAGTCTTTGCTAGGGACTTTAAAAGTATCTCTTACTATTCGAACATTTATTTTTTTCTTTTTACCTGCCTCATTAACTCTTAATAAGACTAATTTAATTGGCTTATCTTTTGGTCCTTTTATTAAAGAAACTGCTTCTTTAATACCCATCCCTTTCGTTAATTGTTCATCTATTTTGATAATTACATCGTTTGGTTTTATATCCGCGGCAGCAGCAGGAGAATCATTTATTACAGATTGAATAGTTAATTCAGCAGTATCACTATTGAGGAAAAGCCTAATTCCAATACCTGAAATTTTCTTGTCTTTTTGAAGAGGTGGTTTTCTATTGGTTTCCACGCATCCTGCATAATCTCTTGCATCTAAACATTTTTTATGTAATTCATCAGATATTTCTGCATTCACTGTATTAGGTAAAGCGATAGCTGCTAGTAGTGGGAGTAGTAAGCGTTTCATTTAATCTTTCTTTTTATCTTTATTTTTTTTATTAGTTCCTTCTATATATGGAACAAGTTTGTCTAGTAACCACCTTTTAAATATGTCTATTGGGTTTTTCATTATAAAAAAAGAGGGTCTTACTCCTCTAATTTAGATCAGCTGTCAACCAATTTAATTTTGCCAATTTCTAGAGAAATATCTAAATTTGAATTAAGAATTCAAATTATAAAAATGATCGAATATGTTTGGTCGGTGAACATCATGGTATTACTTTTGCTTGGTGGAGTTGGTTACGGGTTGTATTGGATTTTTACAATGGATTCACCAGAAATTGAAGCTAAAAAATATTGATTAAAAAATATTGTTCATAATCACTGAAAATAAAACATTTACTAATTCATATAAGAGGCTTCTATTTAATTATGACAATTACATTTACCACCTTTCCATGCTGAACACTTCTTCTTTTTACATTTCCACTTTTTTTTGTTCTTCATAAAAAAGAAACATACTAATCTAATAATAATGAAGGAGAAACCCACCAAGAAGTTGGCTTTCTAGAAGGAACTTTTAATCTCTTTGCAGAGTAAAAGAGGAAAGATGCCTCCATAGATTCTTAGCAAATTATTAAAAGGAATTTCTTCTCATTGTTAATCTATGGAAAGAATTTAAATGATAACTACAATAAAACATATAAAATTACACATTTGATTGAGTTACTTATGTCGATAATAGTGACTTCCCCTTGTCCAGAAAGTAAAGTTGAGGAATTAGGAATTAAGAACTGGCCAATATGGACCTGCGAAGCAAGTTCTTTTGACTGGACTTACGACGATAAAGAGACTTGCTTATTGCTTGAGGGCGAAGTAACCGTTACTCCTGAGGGAGGACAACCTGTGAAGTTTGGCGCTGGTGACTTAGTAATATTCCCATCTGGAATGAGCTGTAGATGGGATGTTCATCAAGCAGTTCGTAAGCATTATCGATTTGGTGATTAAAGTTATTAACTACCAACTTTTCAAGGTGTTTTC